>JANMQO010000127.1:0-5851 GCA_031370565.1 Chloroflexota bacterium | reverse complement strand
GGCAGCGCCCGGTTGCAGCGCGATTTCGCGTGGCAGCGGCAACGGCAACGAACGGGACCGCAGTGGGCCCGTGCCCCGAGGCGCGACGCATGCTGCGTGGTCGGCACCGGCGAAGCCGACCCGGGCCAAGTGAGGCCGGTTTGTCCTTCACGGAAGGACGCGGCGCGAAACGAGTTCTGCCCCGCCTGAGGTGAGGCCCCACGGGACGACGCAGCACGGGTACCCTCCACTCATGACGGAAACACCCGCTACCGCGCCGATCGCCGTCCATGGCGCGCCGGCTAGCACCACGCCGGCTGCCGTCGCTGGCGCGCCGGTCGCCGCCACTACTGCACGCTCAGGGCCGGTCGCCCGGGGCCGCGGTCGCCCGCTCAGGGTCGGGATCCAGCTACCGGAGGTCGAGCGCGAAGTGCGCTGGCCTGAGTACCTCGCGATGGCCCGCCGCGCCGAGGAGCTGGGCTACGACTCGATCTGGGTCGGCGACCATCTCCTCTACCGGCGACCGGGCGATCCGGAGCCGCGCGGACCATGGGAGTGCTGGTCGATCTTGGCCGCGCTGGCTGCCGCGACATCCCGGGTGGAGCTCGGCCCGCTCGTCGCCTCGACCAGCTTCCACGCCCCGGCGATGCTCGCGAAGAAGGCCTCAACCGTCGATGAGATCAGCGGCGGTCGGCTCATCCTCGGCCTGGGCGCCGGCTGGAACGAGACGGAATACGCTGCGTTCGGCTTTCCATTCGACCATCGGATCAGCCGGTTCGAGGAGGCGTTCACGATCATCCGAACCCTCCTGACCGAAGGGGCGATCGACTTCCAGGGGACGTACTACTCCGTCCGCGAGTGCGAGCTCCGCCCGCGTGGCCCGCGTCCGGCCGGCCCGCCGATCCTGCTGGGATCGTCCGGGGAGCGAATGCTCGCGATCGGCGCGCCGCACGTGGCCAGCTGGAACGCCTGGTACGCAGACACCGGCAACCGCCCGGCCGGCGTGGCCGCTCTCCGGGCGAAGGTCGATCATGCCGCCCGGACCGCCGGCCGCGACCCAGCGGAGATTGAGCGGACCGTCGCGGTCCTCGTCCAGCTCAGCGGCGGCGCAGGGCGGCTCCAGGGCGACACCGCCCCCGGTGGCCTGCAGCCGCTGCGTGGGACGGCCGAGATGATCGCCCACGAGCTCCGTGCCTATGCCCGGGAGGGAATCGGCCACGTCCAGCTGGTGCTCGATCCGATCACCCTCCGGTCCATCGAGGAACTCGCGCCGGTCCTCGAGCTGCTCGACCGAGGCTGACGCCTGGGCGCACCGTCGACGCCACTGCTACACAGGAGCAAGCCATGCCCCCGAAGCCCCCGAAGCCGTCGTTCGTCAAGGCCCCGCCAGACCTCGTTGAGCAGTTCAACAGCACGCTGGCCAGCATCCCCGAGACAAGTGTCAGGAAAGTCTTTGGCTATCCTGCCGGATTTGTGAACGGCAACATGGCGACCGGCCTCTACCGGGCAACGTGGTTCGTCCGCCTGCCCGACGACGCCGTGGCCGAGTTGTGCGGGGCGGGTGGCTACCCGTTCGAACCGATGGCAGGTCGCCCGATGCGCAGTCACATCGTCATGCCGCCGGCGATCATGCGCGACCCCGCGGCCGCGCAGGCCTGGGTCGAACGGGCGATCGTTCACACCGGGTCGCTGCCACCGAAGAGGTAGCCACCCGTCGGCAGCGTCCACGGCTGTCGGGACCTCTTCGCAGTCGAGGCGCCGGCCTGACCGGCCAGACCTAAGCGGCTTCGATCTGGCGGGGCCGTCGGCCGCCGGAGTCGTCGGCGGACACGTCAGTGGCAGTATCGGTCGAGCCCAACGTACGCGCGGAGGACGAAACCGGCTCGACGAGCTCAGTCGAGGTGCTGGCGAGCACGACGGCATCGGCTGGCGCAGCCATGAGGTCGGCCTGGCGGTCGGCAAAGACCGCGCCCGCGACGACCACCTGGTTGCGACCCGCCTGCTTGGCTCGATACAGCGCGGCGTCGGCGACCCGTAGCAGCTCGATCCGCCCGACACCATCGGCCGGCACCGAGGCTACCCCGATCGAGACCGTGATCCGGTCCCAGTGGCCCGGCGAGAGTGCGATCGTCGTCGTTTCAGTCAGCGCCCGGATCCGTTCCGCCACCACGGCCGCCGTCTGCGCGTCCACGCCCGGCAGCAGGATGGCAAACTCTTCGCCACCGTAGCGCGCCGGCAGGTCGTGGTCGCGCACGGCGGAGCGCAGGACACCGGCGAAGGAACGAAGTGCCTCGTCGCCGGCCGGGTGACCGTTGCGGTCGTTGAACGCCTTGAAGTTGTCGACGTCGAGCATGAGCACGGACAGCGGTTCCTCCGCCCCAGCACCTCGAGCAGCCAGCGCGTCCTCCAATGTCTGGTCGAAGGTGCGGCTGTTGGCGAGACCGGTCCGGGCATCGGTGCTGGCCATGCCCTTGAGGGCAACGAGCAGACGTCGGTTGGCGACGGACAAGGATGCGTGCTCAGTGATCCGGGACACGACCGCGCGCACGCCGAGCGGCAGCCCATCCGGCGTAGCCCAATGAAGATGGACCGCGCCGACCACCTCGCCAAGGGCCAACAGCGGGATGCACGCGAGCGTGCCGGCCATGGCCGGGTAGATCGAACAGCGGACGCTGAGTCGATCGGACAGATCGCGCGTGACGTACAGGCCGCTGCGCCGGACGCCGGGACAGCTGCTCAGCTGGCCCAGCGCGACAACTTCCGGAGTGACGGTCCCGATGGACCCTTCCGGAATGGCCCTATCCTTGGACCGGTTTGAGATATGGATCGTGCCGCCATCGGGATGGACGAGCTCCTCGAGGGCATCGAGCGTCGCCCGGGCGACGTCACCGTCCGCCTCCACGAACGCGATGAGCTCGGTGAACCGGTTGACCACGCTGGCCTCGCCCGCCTGGCCGTACAACCCGATGCGCATCCGCTCGAGGGCACTGCCCAGCCGGCCGATTTCATCGTCGCTCTCGGACGGGAATGGGACGTCCTCGCCCGCTTCCACTCGGCGCGCGGCCGCCAGCTGTCGGGCGAGCGGTCGGGCGACCCAGTGCGAGAGGAGAGCTGCCGCGGCCACGGCTCCGGCCAGTGCAACCGCGATGCCGACCATGAACACGGACGACCGGTCAGAGATGAGGTTGCCGATTGCGGCGAGGTTCGAACGGTTCAGAGCCGCGACGTGCTCGTCGAGTGCGTCGACAGTCACCTCCGTCGTGTGATGAATTGAGGCGCCCGCTGCAAGGTTGGTCGGGGCTCGGGCCTCGGCCAGCTGTCCGGCCTGGACGAGCGCGACGGTCGGCTCGAGGTAGCGCAGTCTCCAGCTGTTGGTGGCATCGGCGATGGCCAGTACCTCGCCCGCGATCTCAGGGAACGCCGCAGAGATGGAAGCCGCCGCACCGAACAGCTCGGCCTCACGCGCCCGGGCCGCCTGGTAGTCCAGGAGCGCGGCGGGACTGCCGGTCAGGATGTAGTCGCGGACGCCGCCGTACTGATCGGTGACCGCGTAGTCCAGACCGTGGGCGAGGTCCTGCAGCTTGAGCAGCTGGACCGAGCGCGCCTGCAGGCGGAGCAGATCGTCGTTGCCCCGCACATAGCCGTAGGTCTGGATGGCGATGGCCGTGACGAAGACACCAAGCAGGACCGCGACCAACCGGACCTGGATCGAGAGCTTGCGCACGATGACTCCGGACGACGATGGAGAATTCCCGCAACTGTGGGTCAGCCGATCCGCCGCGGCAATCACCCGTTGTACGTGCCGGGGGATACGGCGTTTGGACGAGGCGTGCGTCCGCCGCGGGGTGCACTCACCATGCAGGTACGCGCTGGGCTTCCAGCCAGGACTGAGGTTCCAGGCGCGGACGGATGAGCTCGGCGCGGCCGTCGTGCAGCGCCACTTCGGCTGGCATCGGATGGGACAGGAACAGCGGCATCGACTCGGTGAACCCGTACGCGCCGACGTCGCGGACCTCCAGGAGGTCACCGGCTATCGCGCGCGGCAGCAGGACGTCCCGCCCCAGCACGTCGAGCCCGGTGCAGAGCGGGCCGGCCACGGTGGTCGGTCGCCGGTCAAGCCGATCATCGAGTCGCGGGTCGAGCCGACCGTCGTCAACCGACCGGCGACGCCTGAGGCGCAGCCCATGCGCGCGTCCCACCAGGATCGGTCGGAGCAGGTGGTGGATGCCGCCGTCGAGCACGATCGTCGGCCGACCGGCCAGCGTCTTCGTATCGACCACCCGGGCAAGGTACCGGCCGGCCGGGCCGACGAGAAACCGACCGGGCTCGAGGAGCAGCCGCGCGCGCCGGGTCAGCGGATCGTCCGTCCAGCTGCGCACGATGCGGTCCAGCCGGTCGCCAAAGCGAACCAGGTCGAGGGTCGGTTCCTCCGGGCCATAGGGAATGCCCAGGCCGCCGCCCGCATCGACCAGACGCAACGGCGTCCCGACCATCCGGGCCAGCTCGATGGCCGCCTCCACGGTCGTTTCGACATGGTCGGCGAGCACGTCCGCGTCGAGCACGTTGGACCAGCCGAACGCATGCAGCCCCAGCAGATCCAGGCGGCTGGACGCGCTGGCCCGCCGGGCGCACGTTCGCAGGTCAGCGACGTCCATCCCAAACTTGCCGGAACCATCGTCGATGGCCAGACCGCCGCCATCGTCGCGCTGCCAGGGCGCGAAGGCCGTCGAGGCTCGCAGGAAGATCGGGACGGGCCCGCTCCGACCCGCAACGGCGACGATCCGCTCCAGCCGGTCGAGCTCACCGGGCGACTCCACCGTGATCGCCCGGATCCCGACCGAGACCGCGGCACGCAGCTCGTCATCGCGGGTGCCCGGGCCGGTCAAGACGATTCGGTCGGGCTCGATACCCGCCAGCAGGGCGGTGGCCAGCTCGCCAGCGGAGGCGACATCGGCCCCGAGACCGAGTCTGCCGAGCCAGTGCACGACGGCCAGTGCAGGGTTCGCCTTGAGCGCGAAGGCGAGGTCCACGACGGGGGGCAGGACCGCCTGGAGTGCCCGGACACGTGCTTCGACAGCATCGAAGTCGTAGACGAACAGAGGCGAGCCGAACCGCTCGACGAGGTCGAACGCCGCCTCGTCGTCAGCAGGCGCAGCCTCGATCGTGGTCTCAGGCGCGGTCGTACGCGTCGCCTCGCGGGCAGCCGGCGGTGCCCCGGGCCCAGTTCCGGGCGCTGTCTGGGGCTCGGTCTCGGGCTCGGTCCCGGGCCCCGCCGTCGTCATCGAAGCGCCTCCTCGATCGCGACCCGGCCGCTCGTCCCGGCATCGCGGTCCTTGACGATGACCGCGCTGACAACCGACAGACCGTGCCGTTCCGCGAACGCGCCACTCAGCGGCCGCGTGCCCGGCACCACCACCGCGTGCGGCGGCACGACCAGCGGCTCGTCCGAGGTGCCCTGGATCACGCGTTCGCGGACGAGGTCGTACAGCCGCGATGTCCCGGTCAGCACGACCCCGGCCCCGATCACCGCGCCCCGGCCGACCAGCACGCCCTCGAGCAACGCGCTGCCCGCCCCCACGAAGGCATCGTCCTCGACGACCACCGGTCGGGCGCCCGCCGGCTCCAGCACGCCACCGATGACGACCCCTGCCGCCAGGTGCACCCTCGCCCCGATCTGGGCGCACGACCCGACGAGCACGGCCGAGTCGACCATGGCGTCCTCACCGATCCAGGCGCCGACGTTGACATACGAGGGCGGCATGATCACCACGCCCAACCCGAGGTACACGCCGGCCCGGACGCTCGTGCCACCCGGCACGATCCGCCACGGCCGACCGGCCGATGCCGCCGTGCGAGCCTCCAGGCTGTCCAC
>JANMQO010000108.1:0-3694 GCA_031370565.1 Chloroflexota bacterium | reverse complement strand
AGGAACGCCGAGGCGAGGTTGTGCGCCGCGCCGATGGCGTGGACGTCGCCGGTCAGGTGCAGGTTGAAGTCGGCCATCGGGATGACCTGGCTGTGGCCGCCGCCGGCCGCGCCGCCCTTGATCCCGAAGACCGGGCCGAGCGACGGCTGCCGGATGGCCACCGCCGCTCGCCGGCCGATCCGATTCAGGCCCTGGGCCAGGCCCACGGTCGTGGTCGTCTTGCCCTCGCCCAGCGGGGTCGGGGTGATCGCGGTCACCACGATGTACTTGCCGCGCGGACGGCTGGCTTCGAGCCGTTCGATGGCGCGCAGGCTGATCTTGGCCTTGAGCGGGCCGTACAGCTCGACCTCGTCCGGCTGGATGCCGAGCTCAGCCGCGATGTCGGCGATCGGGCGGGGCGTCGCGGCACGGGCGATCTCGAGGTCGGACGGCATGGTCATCGGCTGTCGGCTGGCGCGCCGGGTATGTCGGGGGCGTCGGGGAGCGTGCCGCTGTGGGCGTCATGCGGGGGGGCTGGGGATACCTCGCATGCCTCGGATGCCTCGGCCTGGGCCGTCGCGGCCCGCACCAGGTGGGTCAACAGCAGCGCGTTCGTCAGGGGACCCACGCCACCCGGCACGGGGGTGATCGCCGACGCCACCCCTCGGGCGCTTTCGAAGTCCACGTCGCCCACGATCGAGTCGCCGACCACGTTGATTCCGACATCGACGACGACTGCCCCGGGCCGGAGCATGGCACCCGTGACGAGACCCGGATGGCCCGCCGCGACGACGAGGATCTCGGCGCGCCTGACCTGCGCAGCCAGATCCCGCGTCTGGGTGTGGCAGACCGTCACGGTGGCGTCGTGGCGAACGAGCAGAAAGGCCACAGGCATGCCGACGACATGCGACCGGCCGATCACCACCGCCTCCCGGCCGGCGATGTCGATCCCGGACTGGACCAGGATCTCGACCGCCGCGTGGGCGGTGGCGGGCAGGAACCCGTCATACCCGAGGCGAAGGAGGCCGGCGTTGAGCGGATGGATCCCGTCGATGTCCTTGGCCGGATCGATCGCTTCGATGACGGCGCGCAGGTGCACGGCCGGGGGAAGCGGCATCTGGACGATGATTCCGGCCACCTGCGGGTCCGCGTTCAGCCGGTGAATGGCCTCGACGACGCGGGCCTCCGGCTCGCTGTCGGCCGATGCACTCTCGATCTCGACGAGACGACCGTCGATGCCCGCCGCCTCGCAGGCTCGAAGGATCTGGCGGAGGTAGACCGCCGATGGGGCGTCGCGCCCGACGAGCACGATCGCGAGCGTCGGTGCGTAGCCGCGACGCGCCACGAACGTGGCAATATCCTGCCTGACCGACGAGCGAATCTCGGCCGCAATGGGGGCGCCCAGCAGGAGACGTGGACCCTGCGCGACCGAGGCGACCACTCCTGGCGTCACCCGACGGACGTCACGAGCGGTTCTCGTAGTTCGCCCGATGCGACCACTGCCCTGGTCACCGCCGCCTGCGCGGCAATCCGCGACAGGAGTTCGGCCACACGCACGGACGTGACGCTCGCGAACTCCTCGTCCTCGATCGCGGGCAGGTTCACCAGCACGTTCGCGGCCGCACCCTGCGCGGCCGCTTCCGCGAGCAACGTGGCCACCGCCAGATCACTCGCGGCGTTGGCGTTGCTTCGCCCGGCCAGAGACTCGGCCACCTCGACGAGCTCGAGGCACGCTGCAACGCAGTCCAGGGGCACGTCCGCAGCGTTCCTCGCCGCACGGCGCAGTGCTATCGCGCGTGCCGCCCGCTCATCGTCCGTCTCTCTGGCCATCCTTCTGGACGCAGCGAAGTCCGCATAGGCAGACGCGTCTTCGTCCGCAAGGGTGAGGAAGCGGTCCACGAGCTCGCGTCCCCTGGTTGCGGCCGTGGCATGGGTGGCCGCGTGCGCCGCGTACCGGGGCCGACTTTCCGACAGCGCTGCGACCATGACCACCAGTCCGGCGGCGAGCCCGGCTGCCACCGCGGAGGCACTGCCGCCGCCCGGCACCGGCTCCAGCGAGGCCAATCGTCCGACGAAGGCGTCCAGCGTGAGATCGCGAAAGCGTTTTGCGTCGGTGGCCACAGGTGAATTGTAGAGGGCGGTGACCCTCGGGCATCGGCGCGTACCGTCGACTGCGACGGCTCGGCCGCGAGACGGCTCGGCCGCGAGACGTCGCGTGCCGTTCACGGCGGCCTAGCGGCAACCCACGGCGACGCTGAAGGCCCGAGTCTGCACGGCATCCGCCGGGCGAGCGCGGTACCGGCGCACCCGCCCGGTGATGTCGCGGCGCGGATCGACGGCTGGAGGCTCGCCGGCCGCGCGTGGTCAGGCGACCGAGCGGTCCTCGTCGAGGCCTTCAATCGTCCAGCGCCGAGACCGATGCTGAAAGCTCAGGGCCAGACGCGCCCGTGGCGTCACGACCTCAAACAGCGTTCGCGGGCCTACGCCGACCGGATAGGCGGAGTCCTCGTAACGAACCGCCGCCAGCGAGGTGATCTCCAGAGTCTCGGTGCCCCATGTGATCCGGCGAGGCCGGCCATCGAGCCAGTCGGTTCGAACGCGCACCGCGGTGGGTTCCATGCGGATCATGGCCATCGTCTTGGGCTCCTGCTGGCAGCGACCTGATCGTCGCCGGTCACACCGGCGAGAGAACGCCTGTTCTGTTAGTGGCCCACCGTAGACCGAACAGGTGTTCGATGTCAAGGGGCCGGCGTCGCCCGTTGTCGGCGGCGTCTGCGCTCACCATCCCCTGCAGGAGTGACAGGTTGTATGGCGCGCTGTGAGGGGCGCCGGAACGAACTGAGGACAGCCCGTGAATGGATCCAGGCCGGCCGCCCAGTTCCGAAGCACGCTGCCTGGCCAGGGCCGGTACGTCGAGACGGCCTTGCCCCGGCGCGCGCCCCGGCCCCGGCTCGACTCGCTCCGCCTCGGCCCGGCCTCGTCCCGCCACTCCGGTTTGCGTGTGACACGTGAGCGTGACCAGATCGACGTCCGACTGGTCGGTTTCTTTCGCCACACGCACCGGGGTTCCGCAGCTGGAGCGTGAACGTGTACCTGCGACACGTTCGGCGCGTGCGGGCGGGGTCAGCGCGGCGAGGGGCCAAACAGTGCCGGGCCGAACCAGGCCGCGCCGCTAGAGTTCGTCTTCCGGGTCGCCCAGACTGCGAGATCCGGGCATCCCCGTCCGGCGTTCGAGTGCCTTCATTGGATCGCGTTCGAACGGCGCTGGGAGGTCCGCTCCGAGCAGGCGCGCCCGAGTGACCGCCCGGTCGCCGAACCGACGACGAATCGCGTCGGCCGCCTCGGTGGCTTTGCGCTGCCGCTCGACCGAAACCGCGGCCCCACCGCCGCTCCCGGCCCCACCGCTACTCCCAGCCCCAGCGCCGCTCCCGGCCCCAGCCGAATCATCGAACAGGGTCAGCTGCCCCGGACCACCCAGGTTCGAGGCGGTAACCCCGAGCAGTCGAACCCGAATCCCGCGGATCTCCGGCCGGGCCAGCTCAAGCGCAGTCCGCCAGATCGGATCGGTCAGGTCGGTCGGGATTGACAGCGTCCGCTGGCGAGTGATCGTGCGAAACGTCGAGTCGCGAATCTTGACCGTGATCGTGCCGGCCCGCAGCCCGGCCGAGCGCAGCCGCGATGCGACCCCGTCGGCCATCGCCAGGAGCGTCCGCTC
>JANMQO010000008.1:0-2574 GCA_031370565.1 Chloroflexota bacterium | reverse complement strand
CTGGCCGCAATCGACGCGGGCGCCGACCTGCTCGAAGTCGGCTTGCCCTACTCGGATCCGCTGGCCGATGGCGCCACGCTGCAGCGGGCGTCGGGGGTCGCGCTCCGTTCCGGTGCCACGTTTGACCGCTCGATCGCACTGCTCGAGCGGATTGCCGCCGCTCGGCCGGCCACCCCGCTTGTGCCGATGGCCTACGCCAATCAGGTCATCGGTGGCGGTGACGGCACGGCAACCGCGCGCCGGCTGACGGCGGCCGGCGCGGACGGGATCATCGTCGCCGACCTCACCCCGGACGAGGGCGCCCCGTTCGAGGCGGTCGCCCGGGAGGCTGGCCTGGCGGTGGTCTACCTCGTCGCCCCGACGACCGATCCTGGCCGGCGGGCCAGGATCGCGGCGCGCAGTGGCGGGTTCCTGTACTGCGTCTCACTGGTCGGGGTGACCGGTGCGCGCGCCTCGCTGCCACCGACCGTCGGACGGCTCGTCCGCGACGTTCGGGCCGCCAGCCCGGTCCCCGTCGCCGTCGGCTTTGGGGTGAGCCGGCCCAGCCACGTCCGAGCGCTCGTGCGCGCCGGAGCAGACGGGGTCATCGTCGCCTCGGCCCTCGTCGACGCCCTCGGTCCGGAAGGACTGGACGTGGCGGCTCTCGGCCGGCTCGTCGGGAAGCTCCGGGCGGCGACGAAGCGGACCTGATAACGCGCCGAGCCTGACGGCGAACCGCACCCGACGATCCGCGGCCGGCAGTCCCGGGTCAGGTCGCGGAGCGGTCCCCCTCGCCCGACCGCTCCTGCATCCGCTCTTCGAGTGTCACCAGGGCATCGATCAGGCGCCGGTAGAGTTCGACCAGGTCGGCTTGGGGGAGGGGTCCCTCGTTGGCCATGGCAACCCGCAGGAGCACCTCGCGTTCTCGTTCCGCGTCGCGCACCTCGGAGCGCCCGGCCGCACTCTTGAGTCGGCCCGCCTCGATCGCCAAACCGGCCCGTTCATTGAGCAGCCCGACGATGGTCCGGTCCAGTTGGTCGATCCGTCCACGCAGCTCACGGAGTTCCGCGGATGGGTCCGTGCCGTCCTCATCAGTCATGCCGACAGCTCGCCTGCAGCGGCCCGGCGGGCGATCGATTCGAGTGCCAGGTGGTAGCCGAGCGCACCCTGGCCAACGATCGACTCGAGCGCGACATCGCGCAGGAAATTGACCTGACGGAACGGCTCCCGGGTATCCGGGTCGGACAGATGGACCTCGATGAAGGGCCGCTGGACCGCGAGGAGCGCGTCGCGCAGCGAGACCGACGTGTGGGTGAGGCCCCCGGCGTTGACGATCACCACGTCAAAGTCACGTGCGTGCAGCCGATCGATGAGCATACCTTCGTGGTTCGACTGGAAGCACTCGACGCCCAGGCCGAGCTCGGCCGCCCGGCGCTCGATCCCCAGGTGGATCTCGTCGAGCGTCTGGCGTCCGTAGATCTCCGGCTCGCGCGTGCCGAGCAGGTTCAGATTGGGGCCCTGCAGGACGAGGACGTGAGTCATCCGGCGGTCACCTCTGAGCCACGAACGGAGGCCTGCCCCGGAACGGACCTGCGATCGGCGGGCTGGAGGAGCCCCGCGATCACACCGTCCACGAGCCGATCCGCGACGTCCGATCGCACGACCACCCCGTCCGCGGTCGGGAGCACCCAGCGGAGCCGCCCTCCCGCATGCTTCTTGTCCGTCGCAAGCGCCTCTCGGACCGCCGCAGCGCTGTAGGGCAACCGGCCGAGTCCGAGCCCGAGCACGTCCAGCAACTGCTCGATCCTGGCCGCCCGCCCCGTCGAGGTGAGCCCGAGCTCGAGGCCGATCCGGCAGGCCGCCCGCAGGCCGTAGCCGATGGCTTCCCCGTGGAGCAGCTCGCGATAGCCGCCGGCCGCCTCGAACGCGTGACCGAGCGAATGCCCAAGGTTGAGTGCCAGCCGCCCGGCCGCGGCAGTACCTGTCGTACCACGCCCGCCACCGTGCTCCCGTTCGTCGGCCAGGACCACCTCCACCTTGGCCCAGGCCGTGCGCTCGACGAGTTCCGCGACAGCCCCGCGCTCGAACGCGGCCGGCTCGCCTCGAGCGATGGCCTCGCCGTCGGTCTCGAGCAGCTCGAACAGTCGCTCATCGCCGAGCGCGGCCATCTTGACGGCCTCACCCAGCGCGGCGCGCAGGTGCCGTTCGGGCAGCGTCCGCAGCAGGCCGATATCGATGACGACGGCGGCTGGCTGGTGGAATGCCCCGACCAGGTTCTTGCCCTGCGGCAGGTCCACGGCCGTCTTGCCTCCGATCGAGGAGTCGATCTGGGCCACGAGCGTGGTCGGGACGTGGATGAGCGGGATGCCACGCAGGTATGTGGCGGCCAGGAATCCGGCGCTATCGCCGAGCGCGCCACCGCCGATCGCGACGAGCGGTTCGGTCCGCTCCACGCGCAGTCGGGCCAGTTCACTCGCCGCCGTCTCGACGACCGCCAGTCGCTTGGCCGGCTCGCCCTCGGGCAGGAGCACCCGTTCCACCGGGTAGCCGAGCGTGGCCAGGGCGTCGCTCAGCGTCGCACCGACCGCCGACCAG
>JANMQO010000175.1:0-1590 GCA_031370565.1 Chloroflexota bacterium | reverse complement strand
AACCCGCTGGCCTTCATCGAGAACCAGGCCGGCGGCGACAACATCCACGACGAGCTCGATCCGGAGACGTCCGCCCAGATCCTCAAGAGCCACGTGGCGGACGGGATCGACATTGCCTACCGGGCGCACCTGCCCAAGCCGCTCATCGCGTTCATCCCGCAGCACCACGGGACCGCGCTCATCAGCTACTTCTACGCTCGGGCTCGGGAGCTCGCCGCCGCGCCGTTCGGCGGGCAGGGCACCGCCAAGGGCGACGAGGCGGCCCAGGCGGTGGACCAGGCGCGCTACCGCCACATCGGCCCCAAGCCGCAGTCGCGCGAGGCGGCCCTGATCATGCTGGCCGACGGCGTGGAGGCCTCGGTCCGGTCGCTGGCCTCGCGCGACGAGGTGGCCATCCGGGCGATGGTCTCGCGGATCATCGAGGAGCGGCTCAATGACGGCCAGTTCGACGAGTGCGACCTGACCCTGCGCGATGTCGAACGGATCCGGGAGGCGTTCGTCACCCAGCTGCTGGGGATGTATCACCAGCGAATCGCCTATCCGCAGAGCAAGATCGTCGAGCTCGAGGCGCGCCGGGCGGCCGGTGGTGGTGGCTCGTCGAGCGGCGGCGGCTCGGGCGGCGGCGGCTCGTCGGGCGGTGGCTTCGGTAGTGGTGGCGGCTCATCGGCGGGTGGCGCCGGTGGCGGCTCCGGCGGTAGCTCGTCGAGCGACGGCGCCCGGCCAGGTGGCTGACGGCCGCTCACTCTACCTCCGGCCGTGGCGGATCGACCTGACTGTCCGTGACGGCGTTCCCCGGCTCGTGCCGGCGGCGGCGCTGGCCCGGATCATCAGTCGGGCACTCGCGACAGGTGGCGCGCCTCGGCCGGCCTCGATCGGGCTCATCCTGTCGAACGATCGAGAGCTGGCCGAGTTGAACGCGGCGCACATGGGCAAGGCTGGGCCGACGGATGTGCTCTCGTTCCCGCTGCTCGATCCGACGGCCTACCCGCCCCATCCGGGTGTACCCGGTGCACGCGGCGGACCCGGCAGAAGCGGGCGTGCCGTGACTGCGGCCGTACCGACCTCGGCTGTCGCGACCGCGGCTGTGATGGCGTTCGCCCTGCCACCGGGAGCGCGGCCGCACCTGGGCGACATCGTCGTGTCCGTCGAGCGGGCGATCGCACAGGCTATGGAAGGACGCGGAGGCTGGCGCGGCGATCGGCGTTGGTCACCGACGGACGAGCTGCGCCTGCTGGTCGTCCACGGCACGCTCCACGTGTGCGGCTGGGACCACGCCGAACCGATCGAGGAATCGGCCATGCGCAGCCTCGAGGCGACGCTGCTCGACGGTTGATCCGCCGGCGGACGGTGGCCATGCGCGACGGCCGGGCCAACCCTCGCGGCGACGCTGGTACCATGCCTACGGGCCCTCCCGGACGGGATCGGGCCCGTTCGGCGTGTCGTCCGGTCGGCCCATGGGCGGCCGTCCCGGAGGCGCAGCCTCTCGGAGAACGCGTGAAGATCGTGGTTGGCCTGGGGAACCCGGGCGAGCGCTATGCAAAGACCCGCCACAACATCGGCTGGATGGTCGTCGACCGGCTGGCCGATCGG
>JANMQO010000173.1:0-7669 GCA_031370565.1 Chloroflexota bacterium | reverse complement strand
GAGGGCGAGCAGGCGGATCGGGAAGCGGGGCTCGGGCATGCTGCCTACGATGCCACGTTGGACGCCGAACCAGGTGCCGAGGGTCCGTCCGGTGCCGCTGGCCCGTCCGGTGCCGAAGGCTGGCCAGTCGCCGAGGGCCGGGCGGGCGCCCGTTCGAGTGGTTCCAGGCGCGCCACCCGAGGCAGCCCGCTCAGGTCCGCCAGCACGGTCCAGCGCCAGCCAGGCAGCCGTTCGGCGACCGCGGCAGCCAGCGCCTCGGCCTGGTCCGAACCGATCTCGAGCATGGCCGCGCCACCAGTCCGGAGGACGGCCGGCAGGCGGTCGAGCAACGCCCGGATGAGATCCAGTCCATCCGGGCCGCCATCGAGTGCCCGGCGCGGCTCGAACGAGGCGGCAATGGGCAACCGGTCTACGTCCGCCGACGCGATATAGGGCAGGTTGGCAGCCACCAGGTCGAACGGCTCGCCGTGGGAGGGCAACAGGTCAGCCAGCATGAACTCGATTCCGTCCGCCACGCCGTGTCCGACCGCGTTCTCGGTGGCCAACTGGAGCGCGCCTGGATCGATGTCGGTGGCCACCAGCCGAACCTCCTCGAGCATCCGGCGGCGGCGCAGCGCAACCGCCAGAGCCACGGCGATCGTGCCGCTGCCGGTGCCCACGTCGGCCACCCGCAGGGGCGGCGTGCCCGGCGGCCGGGGGGTCGCGGTCAGGCGCTCCACCAGCCAGGCCTCGAGCAGCTCGACCAGCTGCTCCGTCTCCGGGCGCGGGATGAGCGCTCGGGCATCGCTGGTCAGGACCAGCCCGTGAAACTCCTTGAATCCGCGGATGTAGGCGACCGGCTCACCGGCCTCACGCCGCCGGATGGCCGCCTCGAACGTCGCCACCGCTGACGGACCGACCGACGCCTCCGGATGGGCAATGACCGTGGTCCGGTCCACGCCGAGGGCGGCCGCCAGGAGCAGTTCCACGTCGAGCCTGGGGCTGTCCGAGCCGGCGGCGCGCAGTCGGACGATGCCATCGCGCACGAGCTCATCGATCGTGGCCATCGGGTCAGGCCCCTGGGCCGGCCTCGACGAGCTCGGCCAGCCGCTCGGCCTGATCGGTCGTGATGAGCGCATCGATGAGCCGGTCCAGGTTGCCGTCGAGCACGCCCGGCAGGTTGGACAGGTCCATCTTGATCCGGTGATCGGTCACCCGGTCCTGCGGATAGTTGTAGGTCCGGATCTTGTCCGAGCGGTCGCCCCCGCCGATCATCGAGCGACGCGCCACCGAGTCCGCCTCGCGCTGGCGCTGGCGCTCCAGGTCCTGCAGTCGGGCGCGCAGGACGGACAGCGCCTTGGCCTTGTTCTTGTGCTGGCTCTTCTCGTCCTGGATCTCGACCACCAGGCCGGACGGCAGGTGGGTGATCCGGACCGCCGAGTCGGTCGTGTTGACCGACTGGCCGCCGGGCCCGGACGCGCGCTTGACATCGATCCGGAGGTCGCGCTCTTCGTCGATCTCGATCTCGTGCGCCTCGACCTCGGGCAGCACGACGACCGTCGCCGTGGACGTGTGCAGCCGGCCCGAGGATTCCGTGGCGGGCACGCGCTGCACGCGGTGGACCCCGCCCTCGAACTTGAGCCGGGAGAAGGCGCCGTCGCCGCTCACCTCGACGAGCGCCTCCTTGACCCCGCCGATCCCGGTGTCGCTCAGGGAGATGACCTCGGCCCGGAAGCGGTGCCGCTCGGCGTAGCGCAGGTACATCCGGAGGAGCTCGGCCGCAAACAGGGCCGCCTCCTCGCCGCCGGCACCGGCCCGGATCTCGAGAATGACGTTGCCGTCGTCGGCCGGATCGCGCGGCAGCAGGAGCACTTTCAGCGCTTCGATCAGCTCGGTCTCGCGCGCCTCAAGCTTGTCGGCCTCCTCGCGGGCCATCGCCCGGAGTTCCTCGTCGGCGTCGGCGTCGCGCATCTCGCGGGCGCCCGCCAGCTCCAGGCGGATCTCCTCGAGTCGACGGAAGGCGGCCACCACCGGCTCCAGGCGGGCCAGCTCCCGGCCCAGGCGGCGCATCGCCTCGGGATCGACGGACGTCTCCGGACGGGCCAGCTCAGCCTGGACACGGTCGTACTGGGCAGCCACTTCGAGGAGCCTGGCGTCGATCATTGCGGGCGGGCTCGGTTGGCGCTCAGCCGGCGGAAGTCGGCGGTTCGACCTCGGCGGCCTGGACGGCCTCAGCCGCACGTGTCCGGAGCCGCGCCTCAACCACGGTCAGGGGCTCGCGGACGATGGCGGTGCCCCCGGCCGGAATGGTCTCGCCGTCGGCCAGCAGCGCCTGCTCCATGGACACGATGGCGACCTCGATCATGTCGTCGGTGGGCTGCCGGGTGGTGATCTTCTGGACCAGGATGCCCGGCCACATGACGGCCCGCACGATGGGATTGGCGCGATGCCGCGCGCCTAGCCGGAGCAGCTCGTAGCCGACCGCTGCGATGACCGGGATGAGCAGCACCCGGCTGGCCACCATGATCGGCAGTGGCTGGCGCCCGACCAGCGAGAAGAGCACGATCGACAGGGCGATGACCACGACCAGGAACTCCGTGCCGCAGCGCGGGTGCGCGGTCGGGTACGTGCGAACCGCGCCAACGGTGAGCGGGTCACCCGCCTCGAGGGCATGGATGGTCATGTGCTCCGCGCCGTGGTACTGGAAGACGCGGCGCACATCCGGCGCACGCGAGATGAGGACCAGGTAGCCCAGGAAGATGACGACCCGGATGAGCCCTTCGGTCAGGTGCTGGAGCAGGCCGCTGCTCTGTCCGCCGGTGGCGACCACGGCGATGACCAGCGGCAGCAGAAAGAAGATCCCGATGCCGGCGGCCAGCGTGATGAGGAGCATGACCGCGATCGATCCCCGGCCCAGCTCCACGCCCTCTTCCGAGGCGGACAGCGAGGCCGAGCGGACCAGCCAGCGCGTGCCGACCACCAGGGTCTCGTACAGCACGATGAGTCCGCGACCGAACGGCGCCTTGGCCCAGCGGCTCTTGTGGACGCCCGAATCGAGCCGCTCCGTCTCCCAGGCGATGCCGCCCTCCGGGCTGCGGAAGGCGACCGCAATGGAGTCGCGACCGCGCATGAGCACGCCTTCGATGAGCGCCTGACCGCCGTACGTGTATCTGGCCATGCGGTGCAGTCTACCGGCTCCGGGGCCGCTCACCGGGAATCAGGACGGCGGACCCCACGATCCGCCGGCTGCGGGCGGCAGGCAGGCCGTGGGCGGGCATGCCCACGCAGCCGAGATCAGGCTCGGGCGGAGCGCTCGAGGCGCTTCTGGAAGCGCTCGACCTGGCCGGCCGTATCGATGATCGTCTGCTTGCCGGTGTAGAACGGGTGGCAGTTCGAGCAGACGTCCACGCGCAGCTCCGAACGGGTGGAGCCGATCGTGTAAGTGATCCCGCAGGAGCCACAGTGGACCGCGGCCTGGTGGTACTTGGGATGGATGTCGGGCTTCACGGGGTTCTCCTCCGTCGCCTTCCGTGCGGGTCCGAGCCCGCCGGTGGTCGCCGGCTGTGGGATCTGCTGGCTACGCCTCGACCGCGACCGTCTCGGTCACGACAGGCTCGACGCGAATGCGCTTCTTGGACTTCGTCTGGTGCTCGAAGCGGACCCTGCCGGTGACGGTCGCAAAGACCGTGTAGTCGCGACCCAGGCCGGTGCCCGTGCCGGACAGGAAGGTCATGCCGCGCTGCCGGACGATGATCGAGCCGGCCGGCACGAGCTGGCCGTCCCCGGCCTTCACGCCCAGGCGTTGGCCGACGCTGTCGCGGCCGTTCTTGGAGCTTGAGCCTGCCTTCTTGTGGGCCATCGCTTACTTGTCCTTCTTCGTGGCGCCGGGCTTCTTCGCGGCGCTGGCGGCGGGCTTGGCGGCGGCCGGCTTCGTCGGCGCGGGCTTGGTCTTCGCTGCGGCCTCGGCCGGTGCCTTCACTTCAGCCTTGGCCGGTGCCTTGGCGGTCGGAGCGGCTGCCTTGGCGACGGCCGGCTTCTTCGCGGCGGCCGGCTTCTTCGCGGCGGCCTTGGCCGGTGCCTTGGCGGTCGGAGCGGCTGCCTTGGCCGCACCCTTGGTCGACGTCGAAGCGGCGGCCGGTGTGGCAGCCTTGCCGGCGCTCGTGGTCGCCGGCACGCTCGTGGCGCTGGTCTTGCTGGCTGCCAGCTTGGCGGCGAGTGCGGCGTCGATCGCGGCCTGAGCCCGAGCAGCCTCCTCGAGGCGCTGGCGCTCGGTCTTGGCGGCCGTCATCGCCTTCTCGACCGCCTCGGCTGCACTCTTGCCGTTCAGGACGATGTCCGCGACGCGGAGCACGTGCAGCTCCTGGCGGTGTCCCTTCTTGACCCGGCGGCGCGCCTTGGGGCGGTACTTGAAGGAGATGACCTTGTCGCCGCGCTCCTGGCGCAGGACCTCCACGCTCACGGAGGCATCGGCGACGAGCGGCCGACCGATCGCGGTCGTGTCCCCGTCGGCGACGAGCAGGACGCGGTCCAGAGTGACCGTGTCGCCAGCCTTCGCGTCGAGCAGCTCTACCTCGAGTTGCGTGCCGACCTCGACGCGGTACTGCTTCCCACCGGTCTCGATGACTGCGTACATGAATCCTCGTGGCTGTTCGTTCGCGGTCGCCGACGGCATCCGCGGTTCAGGGGGCAGGCTGACGCGGCCGTCCGTTTGGGCGCGGATGCGGAGTGTACGGCGAGCCCCTGTGGGCGTCAAACGCCGGACGCCTCCGGCTCCGGCTCGGCCCGCCATATTCCGCGTTCGAGTCAGGGAGACAGTACGCCCAGGCGGCTATCCAGGGAGCGACCGATCCAGGAACGCGAATGATTCGCCGGCCGTCCAGAGTCGCTCTCGGATGGTGGCGACGGTGTCGAGCGGACGGCCGAGCGCCTGGGCGAGTGCATGCACGACTTCCTCGGGGCGGGCGGCGGCGGCGTCACGGGCGAGCTGCAGACGCATCCTCACGGTCGCTGGCGGCACGGTGGCCAGCGTGGCTCCCGGGTCCGTGGCCACCGAGGGAACGGGAACGGGCATCGCAGGGACCGCTCCTGCTGCCGCTGCGGAAACCGCCCCTGGACACGGATCCGCCGGCATGTCCGCCACGACCTCGAGCCCGAGTAGCTGCGGCCGCAGGTCGAATGGCACGCTGGCGCCCCCACTGCCCTTGGTCCGGGCGAGCGGGATCTTCGCCGCGTCGAGCAGCGCGGCGCACGCCTCGGCCAGTTCCGCGTGCGAGGCACCGCGCAGCACGACCCGATGGTCGGCGGCCACCAGCGTCGCCGCAGCCGTGGGCTCTCCGAGCCAGACGTCGAACAGGTCGACCAGGCAGTAGCCGGCAGGCAGGCACGCGTTGAGCCGCGCTCGAAGGGCCGGCATCGTCAGCCGCTCCGTGAGGACCAGATCGGCGAGCTCTCCTGTCGCCAACATCCCGACGGGCAATGGCGTGGCGAAGGCCAGCCGCGCCCGGGGGGACTGACCCAGGCTGAACGCGAGCGGGATGCCGGCGGCCAGCAGGGCGGACTCCCAGCTCTTGAGTGCCTCCGCATGGGCGAGCTGGCCCGCCGCTTCCCCGCGCGCAAAGACCACGCGCCAGCGTTGACGCGCCACGCCCGATTGACCGCCGGATCGCTCGATCACGTCTGCTAGTCTGACCGACGATGGAGGAGGCCGCCCGAAGCAACCCCTCGGCGTCGACTGCCGTCGGAACGCCTGAGACGGCCACGACCCGAGTCGCGCCCAACCGCCCCAGCCCGGCTTCGCCCACGGCGGCCGGCGGTCGACTCCGCGCGCCGACTCCGCGCGTGGCGCTGCTCCTGGCCGCCTGCGCGATCGTCGTCGTCGTCGTGCTCGCCGCAGGCGACGTCCTTCGGCCGTTCGTGTTCGGGCTGCTCCTCGCCTACCTGCTCGATCCGCTCGTCGAGCGGTTCGCCCGGGCCGGCCTGCCACGCGGCCTGGCCGTGCTCGTCGTGTACGCCATCGCCCTGAGCATCCTGGCCGGAGCACTGGCACTCACGATTCCGCCACTCGTGCACCAGATCACCACCTTTGCCGACGAACTGCCCGCGATCGTCCGGCAGGTGCAGTACGAGGTGGCTCACCTCAACCAAGTCTACGACCAGCTCCGGATCGCGCCGGAATTTCGAGCTGGGGTAGACCGGGCCGTACGGGCCGCCCTCGACACGCTGTCCCGGGTCGACCTGGGCATCGTCCGTCCCATCGTCGACAGCGCGACCGCGTTCATCACCTCGCTGTTCGCCTACCTCATCCTGCCGGCCTGGCTGTTCTTCCTGCTCAAGGACCGGCCGCGGCTCCAGACCTCGTTCGATCGCTCGCTGCCACCGGCCTGGCGGCGCGACGCATGGGCGATCGTCGGGATCGTCCACGAGGTCTTCGGACGCTGGGTGCGCGGCCAGATCGCGCTCAGCGGCAGCGTCGGGCTGGCGTCGTTCATCGGACTGTCGCTGCTGGGCGCGGTCGTCGACCCGATCTTCGGCCGGTTCGCTGTGCTGCTGGCGATCGTGGCAGCGCTGGGCGAGTTGCTGCCGATCATCGGGCCGATCGTTTCGGCCATTCCTGCGATCGTCCTGGGTCTGACGGTCGGCGTGGAGCCGGGGCTGGCCGCACTGGCGCTCTATTTCGTCATCCAGCAGGTCGAGAACAACGTGCTCGTCCCGAAGATCCAGAGCCACGCGATCGAGCTCCATCCAACCCTCATCATCGTCGTCCTGATCATGGGTGGCGCGCTGTTCGGACTGCTCGGCGCGGTCCTCGCGCTGCCGGTCAGCGCGGCCTTCCGGGACGTCTTTGCCTACGCCTTTCGACGGGCAGGCGAGGCGGCAGGCGAATCGATGGACGAGTCGATCGGCGAATCGATGGGCGAACCGGCCGAGCTGGCGGCGGGCGACGCGCTGCCGTCGGCGGCGGGCGACGCACTGCCGTCGGCGGCGGGCGGACCGGCGGACGCATCGGCGGGCGGCGTCCTGTGAGCGGCCTGCGGGGCGAACCCGAGCCAGACGCCTACAAGGTGCTCCAGGTGGACTCCGAGGCCGATCCCGAGATCATCCAGGCGGCCCACCGGCGGCTCGTCCAGAAATACCATCCCGATCGAGCCCCCGGGCCGGATGCCCATGCGCGGATGATCGCGATCAACGCCGCGTGGGAGATCCTGGGCGATCCGGCCCGTCGAGCCGCCTATGACGCCCGACGGGCGAACAACGCTGCGGCAGGATCGCGCAGCCCCGCGTACCGCGGGCCAGCCGCGCCTCCGAGCCCGGACCAGCGCGGCGGTCGGGACGCTGCTCGGGACGCTGCTCGGGACGCCGACGTCGGTGCCAATCTTGGCACCGATCTTGGCGCCGAACCGCGCGCTGGATCGGTCGGCGGCGCCGCCCAGCAGCCGCCCCGGTCGCCTGGTCCCCAGACGGTGTCGCGCGACTGGACGAGCGGTCGATCATCCGTCGGCAGCGGCTACGAACCGAGCCGGATGCGAACCGCCGACGGCGAGGCTGCCGCCGGGCCGCCGCCGGGGCGTCCCTCCGGCAGTGTGCTCAACTTCGGGCGCTACGCTGGCTGGTCGCTCGGCGAGATCGCCCGGACGGACCTCGAGTACCTGGAGTGGCTTGACCGGATGACGATCGGGCGGACATACCGCGA
>JANMQO010000270.1:0-1885 GCA_031370565.1 Chloroflexota bacterium | reverse complement strand
GATCAGGACCCGGCCCTCCGGCCCGATCCAGCCGCGGCTGAAGGCAAGGCTCAGGAAGAAGATCGCGCCGGCGACGAGCGCGACGCCGCCGACCACGGCGAGCGCCCGACCGGTCAGCTTTTCCTCGAGGTCGGCGATCACATCGCTCCAGACCGGTCTGACGGGAACGGCGGTCCGGGCTGGCGACGCGGGCGAGGCAGCGCCGACGGCGGCGGCCGCACGGGCCGGGACGAGCGGGGAGGCAATGGGCGGGGCGGCGACAGGCGGCGTCGCGGCAACCGGCATGACTGGACGCACTGCAGCCTGTGCCGAGATGACGCCCGGCGCGCGCCCGACGCCGGCGGCTGCCTCGAGCGTCGCGATCCGGGCCTCGAGAGCCTGGAACCTGGCGTCCACCTGCTCGTTCTCGTCCATGTCGAGGGCCTCGCTGCCGCGGACGTGCGCCGCCTGTGCATCGACCTGACGCCCGAGCCTCGGGGGTCGTTGCAGGCCGCGAAGGCAACTGGGCTCGCTTGTCGGCACGCCGACACCGTGGCGTGCGTGCGAATCAGAGGAGGAGGATGGCGCTCCCTTCGGGGAGGGCACCCGCACGAATGGCCGCGAGCGCTGTGGCTCCCGGCTCCGGAAACGCCGCTGTCAGGTCGTCGGCCGCGAGACGGAGAACCCGACGGTTGTGGCGGGTGTCGGCGACGAGGAGCAGGACGGTCGGGTTCCCGTCATCTCGTCGCTTCAGGGCCGCCCTCCGGGACACCGCCTGGACATCGCGTAGCCGTGTCTCTGCATCGACCGGTAGTCGCCACCCGCTGCCGCCGATCTCGCCGTCCCATGCCCGTTTGTCGCCGGGAAGGGCGAGCGCCACCTCGCTCCGCCAGGTGAGACCGCTCGGAAGCACGGCGCGAAGCTTCGTGAGGAGCGCGACTTGCGCAACATCCCGGATCGGATCCCCCGACGGATACGTCCGGAGCGGCAGGTCGAGCCCGAGGACACTCGCCATCACCGCGAGCGTCTCGAACGGCGCGCCCGGAGCACGGCCGAGCTCGATCCGGCTCACCTGAGCGTGCGAGATCCCGCTGGCGTCGCCGACCTGCCGTTGCGTCAGGCCCGCTGCGAAGCGGGCTTCACGAAACTCCTCGCCGATCCGCGCCAGAGCGCGCCGTGCCAGGCGTTTGCCCAAGTCGATTCTTCGTTCTCTTGTGACCACCGGCCAAGGATGGCACTAGCCTCTGCACCACGACTCAACGCGAGATTACCCGGGGCCATGCGGCGCCGGGCCGGCCGCCACTCTCACGGAGCGAGCACATCCGACGTGGAGCACGCTCCAGACAGCCGGATCGGGTCGGTTTGTCGCGTCCGGTGTGAATGACGTGCAGATTCAACCCGTGGCGGGTTCGAATCGAGTCTCGCGTGCCATCTGACCTGGTCCGCCGCGTCGCATGTGCTCCTGCCATGAGAATCGGCCTGCGGCATCGGGTCTGGTACGGGGCGAGCGTCGAGCAGAGCCCGCCGAGGCCGAGCTGAGGTCGCCATTCTCAGGGGGCGAGCACAACCGACGAGGAGAACACGCCGGACACCCAGATCTGGTCGGTCTGTCTCGCCCCACGCGAATCACCAGCAGATTCGACCCGTCGTGGGTCGGAATCGAGCCTCTGACCAGGTCCGACCAGTCCGCCGCGTCGCATGTGCTCCTGGGGCGTGAATCGGTCCCGCCACGGACCCGGCCGCGGGCCCGGGCGCGGGCTCCGGCTCAGGACTCGAGCGTCGCCTTGATCCGGGCCGCGAGGGCCGCCCCGATCCCTGGCACCGCGGCGATCTGCTCGACCGGTGCCTCGCGGACCCGTTTGGCCGAGCCGAAAACCCGGAGCAACGCCCGCCGGCGCTTCGGACC
>JANMQO010000265.1:0-14739 GCA_031370565.1 Chloroflexota bacterium | reverse complement strand
CGGGCCGCCGCCGGGGCGTCCCTCCGGCAGTGTGCTCAACTTCGGGCGCTACGCTGGCTGGTCGCTCGGCGAGATCGCCCGGACGGACCTCGAGTACCTGGAGTGGCTTGACCGGATGACGATCGGGCGGACATACCGCGAGGAGCTCGACGGCATCCTTCGGACGGCCGGGCGCCGACGGAGTGCCGCCGTCGAGACGGATCGCCGCGGACTGTTTCGGCGCCGCTGACGCCCGCTGGTCGGGGGTCGGGCGGGCCGGGGGTCGGGCGCGCCGGGCTACGTGCCAGGCAGTCGAGCGTGCGAAGAACGCGGAGCGACAACGCGGTTGGGCAGCGGCGGGCCCGCCGGCCACGCAGTCGGGCGTATCGCATTCTGCCTTCAGTGCGGCGGGGTCACCATTCGGCTCGGGCTTGCCGGATGTTGATGCTCTGCAGGATACCGAGGCCCAGGGCGATGCTCACCAGCGATGCACCGCCGTGGGTGATGAACGGCAGGGGAATCCCGGTGATCGGCATGACCCCGATGACCATGCCCACGTTGACGATGAGCTGGAAGACGAGCATCGAGGCCAGCCCCGCCGCCACGCACAGCCCGAACGGGTCGCGCGAGCGCCAGGCCGACAGCAGGATCCGCCAGATCAGTGCGATGAACAGGCTGAACACGAGTACGGCCCCCAAAAAGCCCAACTCCTCGGCCACGAGCGCGAACACGAAGTCCGTTGTCTGGACGGGCAGAAAATCGAGCTGGTTCTGGGTCCCGTTGGTCAGTCCCTTGCCGAACAGCCCTCCTGAGCCGACGGCGATCTGGGACTGCGCCAACTGGTAGCCGGCTCCCTGCGGGTCGGCGGCCGAGGGGTTGAGAAAGCTGAGCAGGCGCTGCTTCTGGTAGTCATGCAGGATGTTTGCCCAGAGGAACGGGATCGCGCCCACGATCAGGCCAGACAGGATTGCCAGCCAGCGCAGGCTGGCGCCGGACATGAACAGCATGCCGGCCAGGATCGCGCCGAGCACCAGCGACGTACCGAGATCGGGCTGCAGCATGACCAACGCAATGGCCGGCACCACCAGCGCGCCCGCGCCAAGGATCGTGGACAGCGAGTCCAACGCGTGCTGGCGGCTGGCCAGGTAGTTGGCCAGCACCACGATCATGAGAATCTTGGCCAGCTCGCTGAACTGGAACTGGAATCCGAGGATGCTCACCCACCGCGCGGAGCCGCCCTGGCCGTTCCCGATGAGCATCGACGCGACAAGCAGCCCCAGGTTGACCAGATACAGAGGCCAGGCGAACGTCTTGAGCCAGCGATAGTCGAAGGCGACGGCACCCACGTACACCACGCTGCCGACCGCTGCCCAGATCAGGCCACGGGTGAAGGTCGACCGGAGTCCCAGGATGGGCGTTCCGGCGGCAACACTGTTGCTGTAGGCCATGGCCAGACCGATCCCGACGAGCAAGACGGCGAAGATCGTCATCTGCCAGTCGAACGCGCGCCAGGCGGCTCCCACCGACCGCGCGGTCCACTCGCGCACGCGGACTGGCTCCGCGCGAAGTACGCCCATCAGTTGCCACCGTAGAAGTTGCCGCGCGCCATCAGGAAATCGAGACGCAGGTCGACCTTCAGGTTGAAGTGCAACTGAAGGTAGTACTTGACCATCTCGGTCGCTGAGTTGCCGACTGTGTTCGCGTCGTAGTTGAAGCCGAGCACGGCCAGCTCCGAATCGGGTTTGCTGACATCGCCGCGCTTGGGTACGAACGCGACGAACCAGTTGTGGAATGGCAACCTGCCCTTGGAGTCGCGCACGCCGAACTCGGCCGTGCCGGTCTTGCCGGCGACCACGATCGGCAGATCGCGCAGGTTGTAGGTGTGTCCGCTGGTGACGACCTCACGGGCGGCCAGGCGCATGATTTCGAAGGTGGCGGCGGAGGCGGGGATCTTCCGAATCAGCTGTGGCCGGAAGGCCCGCACCACGTTGCCCTCAGGGTCCAGGATCTCGCGGACAACCTGTGGTCGATACAGCCGACCGCCATTCGCCAGCGCGGCGTAGGCGTCCAGGACCTGGAGCGCGGTCGCCGTGTCATAGCCCTGTCCGATCCCGGCCTGGAAGGTCTCGCCAGGGAAGATGGCCTGGCCGAATGTGTCTTGCTTCCAGCGCTCGTCGGGCACGATACCGGGGGCTTCGCCGGGCAGATCGATCCCGGTCGGCGCGCCGAACCCAAATTGGCGAGCCCAGTAGGCCAGTCGGTCAATGCCCAGCCGGGCCGCCACCTGGTAGAAGAAGGTGTCGCTGGAGCGGGCGAAACCACCCTTGATGTCGAGCAACCCGAAGCCCGCCCGATTCCAGTCCCAGAACTTGTCTGGGCCGAGCTGGAGGTAGGCCCTGGTCTGGACCAGCTCGTCCGGGCCGAGCTTGCGATCGGTCAACGCGCCCACGCCGGTCACCAGCTTGTATGTGGAGCCCGGCGGGAACTGCTCGTTGATCCCGTGGTTGAGCAACGGGTGGTCCCGGTTGGCGATGAGCGCCTGGAAGTCCTTCCGGCTGATTCCCTGGGCGAACTTGTTGTCGTCGTAGGTCGGCAGGCTGACCATGGCCAGGATCTCACCCGTCTGGGGATTCATGACAATCATGACGCCGCGCTTGAGCCCCGACTTCTGCATCGCCCACTGGACGGCTTTCTGGGCCAGGAGCTGCTCTTTGGTGTCGATGGTGAGCTTGAGCGAGTCGCCGGCTTGTGCGGCTCGATCTGTGGTCAGGACCTGCAGTCGACGGCCTGTCGCGTCTCGTTCCACCGTCTCAAGACCGTAGACCCCGCGCAGCGTGGATTCATAGGTCGACTCGACCCCCGCCCGGCCGATGAGATCGTCCGGCAGATAGCCCTGTCCTTGCAGCTGCTTGAGCGTGTCGGCGTCGATCGCGCCCGTGTAGCCGAGAACCTGGGCAAGCAGCGGCCCGAAGAGATAGTTGCGTTTCGGCTCCACGACGATCTCAACGCCGGGTAGCGCCAGATGTTCTTCGGCGATGAAGTTCGCCGTGGCTACCGGGACATCCGTTGCGATTCGGACCGGGTCGAAGCGCGACCCGGGGTTGGAATCGATCATCGTGTTGATGTCGGCCGGGTCGATCGCCAGGAGCGCTGCCAGGCGGGCAACCACCTGATCGCGCTGCGAGAAAGGGAGGTCAGCGGGGCGGATCTTGACCGAGTAGCTCGGCTCGTTGGCGACCAGCAGACGCCCAGTCCGATCGTAGACGAGACCCCGGCTCGACGGGATTGCCTGTTTGACGGTCCGGTTCTGCTCCGCCTTTGCCTGGTAGGCCTGGCTGCTTGCCAGCTGCAGGTAGACGAGTCGCGTCAGCAGTCCACTGACTCCGAGTAACGCGACGACGCCGAACAACAGAAACCGAACGAGTTGACGCTCGCGGACCGGCTGCCGGTCGACGACCAGCGGTGCTACCACCCGACTCGCTCCCGCACCGCGGCACGCTGCCGCAGCCGGACGACGAGTGGTCCGACCGCCAGCGCCACGACCGTGCTGTACAGCGCCGCGGGCAAGACCGCCCCCACTGGATCTGCGACGGGAACGGGGCCCCGCAGGATGCCGTATGCGAGCACGAACAGACCGCTGGTGACGATGCTCGTCGGGAACGTGGCCAACGGTGCCGCGAACAGCCCGGTTCGATCCAGCACCCTGGCGAGGACGCTCGCCAAGCCCACCGCCGCCAGCAGCGTGAAGGCTGTCAGACCCAGTGGTCGCGGAACGAGAACGTCAAGCATCAGGCCTCCGAGGAACGCCCAGACCAGTCCACCTTCGAGGTCGCCCGCCACGACGGTTGCCACGGCGAACACAAGGAGGAGGTCCGGTTCTGCGCCGCCAACCTGCAGATAGCGCACGATGGTCAATTGCAGGAGAGCCGCCACCACGGCGCCAACTGCTGCCAGTGTCAGTCGCATCTGGCGGATCGAACCTCGGCCTGGGTGTCGGCCGCTCCACGGATACGCGAACGACCGCGACGACCGAGCTGGCGGCTTCGTCGAACCGAGTATACCGACAGCATCGAATACCGGGAAATCGGCTGCCAACGAGGGCTGGATCGATGCCAGGCACGCACGACGGGCGGCACAGAGTCGACCGGCGAGCCGGGACCCGATGCTCGGCGGAGCGCCAGTGTTTCACGTGCAACACCTTCGATCACGGCCCGGCCAGGGTCCCGGCACGTGACGGCCATGGCCGCGAAGGGCTTGGCGTTGCCGATCCCGACGTCCCCCACCGGCTACCGCAGCGCTGTGCCGTGCGGACGACGCCCGATAAGCCTCGGTGCAGATCCAGGCGAGCGCCGGTGCAGCGTCGTCTGCGACCATCGCCACGCACCGGGACGACGCTTCTCAGCCGGAGCACGCGAACTCGTAGGACACGTTGCTGATGGTAGAATTCGACCTTGTGAGCACTGACGTACCGGGGGCCTGATGGGCCAGACGATCGCCTGTGCCAACCAGAAGGGCGGCGTCGGGAAGACCACGACGGTGATCAACCTTGCGACCTATCTTGCCCTCGCGGGGGATCGTGTCCTGATCATCGACCTGGATCCTCAGGGCAACGCGACGAGCGGCCTCGGGATCGACAAAAGTCAGGTCGAACGGTCGATCTACAACGGCATCGTGGACTCCGTCGATCTGATCCAACTCGTCGTTCCAACGGCGATCCCCGGTCTGGACCTCATCCCATCTTCTCTTGCCCTGGTCGGTGCGGAAATCGAGCTCGCGGGCGTGATGTCGCGCGAGCGACGCCTGCAACGGGCGCTTGCAACGTTTGAATCGTCGTACGACTACATCCTGGTGGACTGTCCGCCATCACTTGGCCTGTTGACCATCAACGCGCTGACGGCCTCGGACGCGGTCCTCGTACCTGTCCAGTGCGAGTACTACGCGCTTGAGGGCGTCAGTCAACTCATCGCCACCATCAATCTGGTCCGGGATCACCTGAACCCAAACCTCGCCATCAAGGGAGTCGTGCTTACGATGTTCGATGCGCGGACGAACCTTTCGACCGAGGTCTCCGCCGAAGTTCGTCGCCACCTGGGATCGTCCGTCTACCAGACGGTCATCCCCCGAAGCGTGCGATTGTCGGAGGCGCCAAGCCACGGGCTTCCGATCGCGCTGTACCGGCCCGACTCGAAGGGCGCCGAGGCGTACCGCGAACTCGCCGATGAGTTCCGAACCTCGGCGGCGACCGGACCCGCAGTAGGCCCCATGACGCCGCTGGGCGAACGAACGGGCCGGCCGTCACTCGTGGCCGTCGAACCATGACGGCGCGTCCGCACGACCGGCCGTCCGCCCTGGGGCGTGGCCTCGCTGCGCTCATTCCGGGTCGAACGCCGGGCCTGCCTGCCCCGGGCGATATTCCACTCGATCGAATCGTGGGCAATCCCTACCAACCGCGCCGGTCGGTGGACGCCACTGACCTGGCGGCCCTTGCTGCCAGCATCGCGGAGCATGGCGTCCTGCAGCCTATCCTGGTGACCGAGACCCTCGAGGGCTACCAACTCGTCGCCGGAGAGCGTCGCGTCCGCGCAGCCCGACTGGCCGGTCTGACCCGGATCCCAGCCGTCATCCGTCAGCTGGCGGAACTCCATCAACTCGAGCTGGCCCTGATCGAGAACGTTCAGCGAGCCGACCTCAATCCGATCGAGGAAGCCCACGCCTATCGTCAGCTCATCGACGATTTCGGGTTCTCCCAGGAGCAGGTCGCGGGCAAGGTCGGCCGAGCGCGTTCCACCGTGGCCAACACGCTGCGACTGCTCGACGCCGCACCGGGCGTACAGACCGCGATCGCCGACGGCCAGATCACCGAGGGTCACGCCCGAGCCGTGGCCGGACTACCCGAGGCAGAGCAGCTGCACCTTGTTCGGTTGATCGTCGGTCGTGAGCTGTCAGTGCGACAGGCAGAGGAGCTCGCTCGACGACTGCGTGAGCCGAAACAACTGGCAGCCCCGGCAACCGTTTCACCCGATCCGGACATGGAGCGCGTCGAGGAGGACCTGCGGCGATCGCTCGGCACCAAGGTGTCGCTCGCGCGATCACGCAAGGGCGGCCGGATCGTCATCGAGTTCTACAGCGACGAAGAGCTCGGAAGGCTCTACGAGCGCTTGACCGGAGGAACTGCGTGACCCAGGAACCGACCCGTGGCACCGCCGTGAATGGGCCGGCCGCCGACGGCCGCCGACCGTCCAAGGCCAAGGCCCAGAACGCCGCGTCCCAGTACACCGCCGACAGCATCCAGGTCCTCGAGGGACTGGAAGCTGTCCGGCGCCGCCCGGGCATGTACATCGGCTCCACCGATGTCCGCGGTCTGCACCACCTGATCTGGGAAGTCGTCGACAACTCGATCGACGAGGCGATGGCCGGCCACGCCACCAGGATCGATGTCACGATTGCCCTGGATGGCACCGTCATGGTGCTCGACGACGGGCGCGGCGTGCCCGTCGGCCGCCATTCGACGGGCAAGGACGCCCTGGAAGTGGTCCACACCGTGCTCCATGCCGGCGGCAAGTTCGGTGGCGGCGGTTACAAGGTGTCGGGCGGCCTCCACGGCGTCGGCGTCAGCGTGGTCAATGCCCTGTCGGAGTGGCTGCGCGTGGAGACGGCCCGAGACGGCTTCGTGTGGTCTCAGGAGTACGTCCGCGGCAAGCCGACCACACCCGTCACCAAGGTCGGGCCGTCGGGCGGACGCAGTGGCACGCAGACCCGGTTCCGGGCCGATCCCGAGATCTTCGAGTCGACCGACTACTCGTTCGAGACGATCAGCCAGCGCCTGCGGGAGTCGGCCTACCTGAACAAGGGCGTCTGGATCAAGTACGTCGACGAGCGCGGCGACCGGGAGCGATCGTTCTATTTCGAAGGCGGGCTGATGTCTTTCGTCCGGCACATGAACCGGAACAAGGAGACGCTCACCGCCCGGCCGATCTACGTCGAACGCAAGGAGGGTGAGACCTCCGTAGAGGTGGCTCTCCAGTACAACGATACCTACACGGAAAACGTGCTCGCCTTCGCCAACAACATCAACACGGTGGACGGCGGCAGCCACGTCACGGGCTTCCGGGCAGCCCTCACCACCTCCCTCAACGACTGGGCACGACGGGCGAACGTGCTCAAGGACTCTGATCCCAACCTGAGCGGCGACGACGTCCGCGAGGGATTGACCGCGGTCATCAGCGTCAAGCTCGTGGAGCCCCAGTTCGAAGGCCAGACCAAGGCAAAGCTTGGCAACGCCGAAGTCAAGGGCCAGGTCCAGACTGTCGTGTCCGATGGTCTGTCGCAGTACCTCGACGAGAACCCCGGCGACGGACGCAAGATCATCGAGAAGTGCCTGACGGCCTCCCGGGCACGCGAGGCGGCACGCAAGGCTCGCGACCTGGTCATCCGCAAGGGCGTCCTGGACGGGCTGTCCCTGCCGGGCAAGCTCGCCGACTGCCAGGAACGCGATCCGGAGCGGAGCGAGATCTACATCGTGGAGGGAGACTCCGCAGGCGGCTCGGCCAAGCAGGGACGCGATCGCCGCTTCCAGGCCATCCTGCCTCTCCGAGGCAAGGTCCTCAACGTCGAGAAGGCGCGCCTGGACAAGGTCGTCGCAAGCGAGAACCTGCGCCCGCTCATCATCGCCCTCGGCGCCGGCATCGAGGGCATCGGCGACAGCTTCGACATCGCCAAGCTGCGCTATCACCGGATCATCATCATGACCGACGCCGACGTGGACGGAGCGCACATCCGGACCCTGCTGCTCACGTTCTTCTACCGGCACATGTCCCCGGTCATCGCGTCCGGCTACCTGTACATCGCGCAGCCACCGCTCTACCGGGTCAGCACTGGCAAGGTCACTCGCTATGCCCAGACGGAAAAGGAACGCGAAGCGATCGTCAAGCAGATGAACGTGAAGAACGTGTCCGTCCAGCGCTTCAAAGGCCTCGGTGAGATGAACGCCGATCAGCTCTGGGAGACGACCATGAACCCGGAGACCCGGACACTGCTGCGGGTCGACGCCGAAAACGCCGCGGCGGCCGACGAAATCTTCACCATGCTCATGGGCGAGAAGGTGCAGCCGCGCAAGGAGTTCATCAAGACCGAGGCACGCAAAGTGCGCAACCTTGACGTCTGAGGCTTCGATCGCGACCGAGCGACCAGGCTCGAGCGCGGCCCCGGCGCCCGGGCAGCCAACCGCCGCCGCCCGGTCGGCCGACTTCGAGCCACACAACTGCTTTGCCTGCGGCTCACTCAACGAGCACGGCCTGGGCCTGCAGCTGCACCTCGCGCACGAGCGAGCGTGGGCCGATTTCACCCTCGAGCCTCGGTTCGAGGGCTGGGCCGGGATCGCCCACGGCGGGATTATTGCGGTCGTCCTCGACGAGGTCATGGCCTGGGCACTGGTCGCCCGGGAGGCGTGGGGGGTGACCGCGCGCATGACGATCGACTTCAGGCGTCCCGTGCCGGTCGGTTCAACCGTTCGGGGCGAGGGCTGGGTGGTCCGCGCCCGCCGACGCCTGTTCGACACGGCTGGCCAGATCGTCGATGCGGACGGGATCGTGCTGGCGACTGCGGAGGCGGTCTACGTCGCGGTGGATGAGACCCGCAAGCGCGAACTCCAGGCGCGCTACGGCTATCGCGGCGCGACCACCACTGGGCCGCCGCGCGCCGCTATGCCCGACAACGTGGCCGCAGAGGCCGTTGAAGCGGTTGCGGCGGCTGCGCGGCCGGCCGAGGCAACTGAACGCGGCCCAGGCGCGACTCCCGAGCGACGGGCGGACCCTTGATCGCCCCACCGACCGTCCCGACGTCGAGCGCACGTGCCGTGACTCTCGTGCAGGCGCGCATTCCAGCCGCGGAGGCACTCGGCCACCAGCTGGCCGGCCTCACCCACGAGCCCGACGCCTTCGCGCGAGCATTGAGCCGCGGCCTGACCGCGCTGGCGGACCCGGCCAACCGTGCCGAGACGCTGCGAGTCGCTCCAGGGATCGGTCTGACCCTCGGGGTGCGCTGGCCACTCCAAACCGCCGTTGCGCGTGGGTTCCGCTCCGCCACGCGAGGAGAACGCCCCGTCGGCTTCCTCGAACTGGTGGATCGCCTGTTCGGCGAGCCCGCCTTGGAGGCCCACTGGTTCGGCTTCGGCCTGCTCGAGCGAGTCGTACCGGTCGACCCGGAGCGAACCTGGCAGCTGCTCCGTCGGGCCGCTCGAGGAGCCGCCGATTGGATCACCGTCGATACGCTCGCCGGGCCGGTCGGCCGGGGCATCCTGCTCGAGTCGTATCGCTGGGCGGAGCTCGAGCAGCTTGTCTTTTCGCCGTCGCGCTGGGAACGCCGGCTGGTCGGCTCGACGATCGCCCGGCTGCCCTACCTGGACCGCCGCCTCGGCCGGGCACCGGAAGTCGCGACCCGCGGGCTGACCCTCATTGACAGCCTGCTCGGCGACGCCGAGCCGGAGGTCCAGAAGGCACTCGCCTGGGCGCTGCGCTCGCTGACCGTGGTGGACCAGGGCGCCGTGGCCGTCTTCGTCGAGCGTGCGGCGGAGCGGGCCGCAACCACCCGGGACGGCCATCGTGCGTGGGTCCTGCGCGACACCCTGGCCAAGCTCCCGCCGGAGATCGCGGAGCGGGTGCGACAGCACCTGCAGGGCGTCCGGCGCTCAGGCGGTGCTCCGGCCAGCTCGACCGCCGCCACCCTGGCCGCCCGGTTCGCCGGCGAGGCCGGCCTGCCCGACCCGCGATCCCACCCCGAACCGCCGCTCTGACCGCGCACTAGGAGACCCCCGACGTGACCGACGACCTGGGCGACATTCGCTCGATCCGCATCGAAGACGAGATGCGGGTGAGCTACCTCGACTACGCCATGAGCGTGATCGTGGCGCGCGCCCTACCCGACGTTCGGGACGGCCTCAAGCCGGTGCATCGCCGGATTCTGTACACGATGGGCGAAATGGGCCTGAGCGCAACGAGCGCTTTCCGCAAGTGTGCGGCGATCGTCGGTGAGGTCATGGGCAAGTACCACCCGCACGGAGACGTCGCCCTGTACGACGCCCTGGTGCGCCTGGCCCAGGACTTCTCGATGCGCTACCCGCTCGTCGACGGGCAGGGCAACTTCGGCTCGGTTGACGGCGACAGCGCCGCCGCCATGCGCTACACCGAGGCGCGCCTGACCGCGATCTCGGCCGAGATGCTGGCCGACATCGACAAGGAGACCGTCGACTACATTCCGAACTACGACGGGACCCAGCAGGAGCCGAGCGTCCTGCCGGCCCGGCTGCCCAACCTGCTCATCAACGGTTCGTCCGGCATCGCCGTGGGCATGGCCACCAACATCCCGCCCCACCATCTCGGCGAGGTGGTCGAGGCGACGATCGCCCTGATTGACGATCCCGACCTCACCTCGGACGAGCTGTGCCGCCACGTCCTGGGGCCGGACTTCCCGACTGGCGGCACGATGTACCGCTTCGAGACCCGCCGGAACGCGATCACCGGCGAGACCGAGACGATCGATGCCATTCGCGAGATGTACGCCCATGGCCGCGGCCGGGTCGTCGTCCGGGCCCAGGTCGCCTTCGAGGAGACCCGCCAGGGCAAGACCGCGATCATCGTCACGGAGCTGCCCTACCAGGTCAACAAGGCGACGCTCATGGAGAAGATCGCCGACCTCGTCACCTCCAAGCGGATCGAGGGCATCGCCGACCTGCGCGATGAGTCGGATCGCGACGGGATGCGCATGTACATCGAGCTCAAGAAGGACATCAACCCGCACAAGGTCCTCAACAACCTGTTCAAGCACACGTCGATGCAGTCGGCCTTCAACTTGAACATGCTGGCGCTGGTCGACGGCCAGCCGCAGACGCTGCCGCTCAAGGCCGTCATCCAGCACTACGTCGAGCACCGCCGCGAGATCATCCGGCGCCGGACCGAGTTCGACCTGGGCAAGGCGCGGGCCCGGGCGCACATCCTCGAGGGCCTCAAGATCGCCCTCGACAACCTGGACGCCGTCATCCGCACGATCCGCGAGTCGGCCGACGTGGAGACGGCCCGCACGAACCTCATGAGCCGGTTCGATCTGTCCGAGCTGCAGGCGCAGGCCATCCTGGACATGCGACTGGCCCGCCTGGCCGCCCTTGAGCGCAAGAAGATCGAGGAGGAGTACCTGGCCGTGATCCAGCTCATCGCGGAGCTGGAGGACATCCTGGCCAATCCGGGCCGGGTCCTGTCGATCATCCGGGATGAGCTGACCGAGCTGAAGCGCAAGTACGCGGGCGAGCGTCGGACCAGGATCGTGGACGACTCCAGCCGCGAGATGACCGACGAGGACCTGATCGCGGACGAGGACGTGGTCGTCACCATCAGCGGCCGCGGCTACATCAAGCGCCAGCCCGTGGCCACCTACCGTCGCCAGCACCGCGGCGGCAAGGGGATCATTGGCCACGTGACCCGCGAGGAGGACGCGGTCGAGCACCTGCTCGTCGCCAACACGCATCACTGGGCACTCTTCTTCACCAACCGCGGCCGGGTCTTCTCGTCCAAGATCCACCAGATCCCGGATGCCAGCCGTCAGGCCAAGGGCATCCCGATCATCAACCTGCCGGGCGTCCAGGTCGAGCCGCGCGAGCTGCCCGTGGCGACGATCACCCTGCGCGACTTCAAGGCCGGCACGTACCTGGTCATGGCCACCCGCCGCGGGATCATCAAGAAGACGCCGCTTGAGCAGTTCGAGAAGGTCCGCTCGAGCGGGATCATCGCGATCACGCTGGACGACGATGACGAGCTGGCGTGGGTCGACACGGCCTCATCCAACGATGACGTGATCATTGCCACCGCCCTGGGCAAGATCGCCCGGTTCCACGAATCGGAGGTCCGCGCGATGGGCCGACCGGCCGGCGGGGTGATCGGGATCCGGCTGGCCAACAAGCGCGACTCGGTCATCTCGATGAGCGTCGTCCAACCGGAGGCCGACCTGCTCGTGTTGACCGAGACCGGCTACGGCAAGCGCGTCGCGCTGACCGAGTTCCGGGTCAAGCACCGCGGCGGGCAGGGCGTCCAGCTGATCGCCCTGGAAGGACGCAAGACGGGCGACGTGGCGGCCGTCCAGCAGGTCACCGAGACGGACGACGAGCTGTTCCTGATCAGTGCCGGCGGTCAGGTCATCCGGACCGAGACGAACACGATCAACCGCTACAGTTCGAGCGCCCGCGGGGTCATCGTCATGCGCCTGGCCGACGGTGATCGGGTGGTCGCCATTGCCGCCTTCCGGGCGGGGCTGGCAGAGCAGGGTGGCATCGAGGACAATGACCTCCCGGGCGACGGCCCGACCGCGTGAGGTGAACGGGTGACGCAGTTCGGCAGCGAGGACGCGGCCCAGTATTCGGACCGTTTTGACGTCTACACGGGCAACGCCAACCCGGACCTGGCCCGCAAGATCTGTCGCTACCTCGGCGTGGAGCTCGGTCGGGCCGAGGTGTTCCAGTTCGCCAACGAGAACATCTTCGTCAAGATCCTGGACAACGTGCGGGAAAAGGACGTGTTCATCGTCCAGCCCACCTGTCACCCGGTCAACCAGTCGATCATGGAGCTGCTCATCCTGATCGATGCGTTCAAGCGGGCCAGTGCCGGCCGGATCACCGCGGTCGTCCCGTTCTACGCCTACGGTCGGTCGGACAAGAAGGATCAGCCCCGGGTCCCGATCACCGCCCGGCTCATTGCCGACATGATCACCGTGGCCGGCGCGGACCGGGTCCTGACTCTGGATCTTCATCAGGGCCAGATCCAGGGCTTCTTCAACATCCCGGTGGACGAACTGACGGCCGTCCACATCCTGTCCAACTACTTCCGGACCAAACACATTGAAGACCTCGTGGTGGTCACTGATCTGGGCTTTGCCAAGCGCGCCCGGACGTTCGCCGAGCTGCTTGACGCACCACTGGCGATCATCGAGAAGCGCCGGCTGGGCAACCTGGATCGGGCCGAGCTGATGAACGTGATCGGTGAGGTCCGCGGCAAGCGCGCGATCATCGTCGACGACGAGATCGACACCGGTGGCACCCTCATCGAGATCGTCCGGGCGCTCGAGCGCGAGGGCGTCAGCGAGATCTACGCCTGTGCCACGCACGGCGTGCTGTCCGACCCTGCGATCGAACGGATTCGCGAGTCGAGCCTCAAGGAGGTCGTCCTGACCGACTCCATCCCGCTGCCTCCGGCCAAGCGGATCGCCAAGATCAAGACCTTTTCGATCGCCCCGCTCATCGGCGAGGCGATCAAGCGTATCCACCGCGGCGAATCGGTCGGGGCGCTGTTCAGCAGCGACGTCGCGCTCACCCAGCAGATGCTCATGTGGGAGGATGGCGTGCCACGGACGCTGGACCTCCGGGACGATCCCCCGGCGGCGGAGACGTAAGACCGATGACCCTCAAACTGCACCGACCCGACGGCGACGGCGGCCTCGAACAGCGCACCGTCCAGGATGCCGACTGGCGCCGGCAGCTCCGCTCGCCCCGCTGGGGTTCGGCCATCGGCCGGCACAAGCGCCTGCCGCGCCTCGCCAACACGGAGATGAACCCGACCTCCACCGTCCGTTCGGTCGCCTTCTGGCTGGCCCTCGCGGCGCTGACCCTGGTCATCCTGGTCGCGGGCTACGGCATCGGGTTCTGGCACTAGTCCGGCAGGCGCCCCGATCGGCTGGCACCGGCCGATCAGCTCGCCTCGCCTATACTGACCGCCCATGCTTGGCTTCCTGAACCGGTTCGTCGATTCGAACGACCGAGAACTCAAACGCATCCAGCCGTTCGTCGATCGGACCAACGAACTCGAAACCGAGTCCGAGGCGCTGTCCGACGACGGGGTCCGCGCCCGCTTCCAGGAGCTGCGCGAGGAGATTCGAGAGGCCGCCCAGCCTGACGAGCCGTCCGAGGACGAACTCGAGCACCCCGAACTCGAACGCCGCCGCGAGCTGACCAAGGCCCGCCAGACGAGAGAGCGCCAGCGCCTGCAGACGGCCCTCGACGAGGTCCTCCCGGAGTCCTTCGCGCTGACCAGGGAAGCGATGAAGCGGACGCTCGGCATGCGCCACTTCGACGTCCAGCTCGTCGGCGGCTCCGTGCTCCACCAGGGCAGGATCTCCGAGATGCGAACAGGCGAGGGCAAGACCCTGATTGCCCCGCTGGCGGCCATCCTCAATTCGCTGGCGGGTCGTGGCGTGCACGTCGTCACGCCCAACGACTACCTCGCCCGCCGGGACCCGCAGTGGATGGGTCCAATCTTCCACTTCCTGGGCGTCTCGCTGGGGATGATCACCCACGACACGAGCTACGTCTTTGAGCCCGGCTATCCCACCAGCGACGAACGCCTGATCAACCTGCGCCCGGTGGACCGGCGCGAAGCCTATGCGGCCGACGTCACGTACGGCACGAACAACGAGTTCGGCTTCGACTATCTGCGCGACAACATGGTCACCGAGCTGGACCAGCGTGTGCAGCGGGGCCAGCACTTCGCGATCGTCGACGAAGTCGACAACATCCTCATCGACGAGGCGCGCACGCCGCTCATCATCAGCGGCCAGGCCGAAGAGTCCGCCGACAAGTACTTCACCTTCGCCCGACTGGTGCCCCGCCTGGAAGGCCGGCCAGAGGGCGCCGAGGAGGGTGGTGACTTCTTCATCGACCTCAAGGACCGGGCCGTCAGCCCGACCGAAGAGGGCATCACCAAGATGGAAAAGTGGCTCGGCGTCGCC
>JANMQO010000178.1:0-6605 GCA_031370565.1 Chloroflexota bacterium | reverse complement strand
CTGGTGCTGGCCGACGCGCTCGGCCTGTTCGGTCCGGTTCGCCGTGTCGGCTGAGCGCGACTCCGCCGAGCCGGGGCAGCCAACGGGCGGACTCACCGACCCCGGGCAGCCAACGGGCGGGCCCGTCCGATCGCCGGCCGGTTCCGGTCGCCTCGAGATCCTGGCCCTGCCCGGAATCCCCGAGATCGAGCCCGGCACGGACCTGCCGGCGCTCATCGCCGACCGTCTGGCCCGACTGGCCGCCGAGCCCGGCTTCGCGCCCCTGCGCGAGGATGACGTCCTGGTCGTCACCCAGAAGATCGTGTCCAAGGCGGAGGGCGCGATCATCGACCTGACCACGGTCGAGCCCCGACCGGAGGCGATCGCCTTCGCCCAGCGCTGGGATCGCGACGCCCGCCAGGTGGAAGTCGTGCTGCGTGAGGCGCGACGAGTGGTCCGCATGGCCAACGGGGTGATCATCACCGAGACCGCCCACGGCTTCGTCTGCGCGAACGGAGGCATCGACGCATCAAACGTGGGCCCGGCCAGTGGCTCCATCGTGACCTTGCTGCCGGCCGACCCGGACGCATCCGCCAGCCGGATCCGGGCCGCCGTCCGCGCTCGCCTCGGCGTGGACGTCCCGGTCATCATCTCGGACTCGTTCGGCCGGCCGTGGCGCTGGGGCATTGTCGACGTGGCCATCGGCGTCTCGGGGATCGCGCCGCTGCAGGACCTGCGCGGCGAGCCCGATGCCGACGGGCGGATCATGCGCTCGACCGTCCGGGCGGTGGCCGACGAGCTCGCCTCGGCCGCCGAGCTCGTCCTGGGCAAGGCGGCCGGCCGGCCGGTGGCCCTCGTCCGTGGCGCCGCCATCACCCGCGCGGAGGTGACCATCCGCGACGCCCTCATTCCCGCTGCCGCTGACCTGTTCCGATAGTCCACCCGCGAGTCACCGAGGTAGCCCCGATGAAGGTCGGCCTGCAGATCCCGTCGTTCACCTGGCCTGGCGGGCCGGCCGCCATCGGCCCGACGCTGGCCCGCATCGTGCGGACCGCGGACGAGGTGGGCTTCGACTCGATCTGGGTCATGGACCACTTCTTCCAGATCGGCGGCGTGGGCCCCGTGACCGATCCGATGCTGGAGGGCTGGACGACGCTCGGGTTCCTGGCCGCCCACTCGCAGCGCGCCCGGCTCGGACTGCTCGTCGGCGGCATCCACTACCGCCAGGCCGGCCTGTGGGCGAAGGCCGCGACGACGCTCGACGTCCTGTCCGGCGGCCGTGCCTGGCTGGGCATCGGGGCAGCCTGGAACCGCGAGGAGAGCAACGGCCTGGGCTTCCCGATGCCGCCACTGGCGACCCGCTTCGAGATGCTCGAGGAGGCGCTCCAGATCGTCCATCAGCTGTGGCAGGGCGAGCAGGGCAGCCAGGCCGCCTTCGCGGGCAGGCACTATCGGGCGGATCGCCTGCTCAACGCCCCTCAGGCACTGTCGCGCCCCCACCCGCCGATCCTCATCGGCGGCGGCGGCGAGCGCAAGACGCTTCGACTGGTGGCCCAGTACGGCGACGCCACGAACGTGTTCGGGGACGGGCCGCGGATCGCCCACAAGTTCGCCGTCCTGCGCGAACACTGCGACCGACTGGGTCGAGCCTACGACGAGATCGAGCGGACCACCCTGCAGTCCGCCCACGTCACGGCGGATGGGCGTGGCGGTTCGGAAACGCCGAGCCGGATCGTGGACCGCTTCGGCGAGCTGGCCGACGCCGGCGCCCAGCACGTCATCTTCAGTGTGCGCGACGTCAATGACGCTGCGACGCTCGAGCTGCTGGGGGCCGATGTCATCCCGGCGCTGCACGCCCTGTAGTCCGAAGACCGTCCGGACGCCGCCGACGGAATACCCCCAGGGAGTATCCTTCACGTGCTACGATGGCCCCAGCCACGACGATGGCGACCAACGATGACGCAGTGCGCGACCCCGCGCGAAGGACCAGCCCGGCGATGACCGACAAGCGCAGCACGACCCCGGACACGAGCGAGGCGACTGGCTCAAATGGGACGGCCACCAGCCCGGCCAGTCCATTCGGCGGGCTCAGCATCGACTTCAGCGGCGACACCGGTGCGGTCCCGCTCGCTGCCGCCGTCGCTCCGATCGCCTTCGCACCCGCAGCGACCAGTCCCGCGACGACGCCAGGCGGCCCGGACACGCACGGCGCGGACGAGGCGCCACGTGCTCGGACGGACGCGAAAGTGGTCATCGTCGGATCCGGTCCCGCCGGGCTGACCGCCGCCATCTACGCCGCCCGTGCCAACCTCGAGCCAATCGTCCTGGCCGGCTCCACGCCCGGCGGCCAGCTCATGATTACCAGCGACGTGGAGAACTACCCGGGTTTCCCGGACGGGATCCAGGGACCGGAGTTGATGGCCCAGTTCCGGGCGCAGGCTGAGCGGTTCGGCAGTCGGATCGTCGATGTCGACGTCGAACGGGTCGACTTCTCCGAGCGCCCGTTCCGGCTGTGGGCGCGCGGCGTCGAGTATCGCGCCCAGGCGGTCATCATCGCGACGGGCGCATCGGCCATCTGGCTGGGCCTGGAGAGCGAGACTCGGCTGCGTGGACGGGGCGTCAGCGCCTGCGCGACATGCGATGGGTTCTTCTTCCGGGACAAGGAGATCGCCGTCGTCGGCGGCGGCGACACGGCCCTCGAGGAGGCGACCTTCCTTACCCGCTTCGCCTCGAAGGTCCACCTGCTCCACCGGCGGGACGAGTTCCGCGGCAGCCGGATCATGATCGAACGCGCCCGGCAAAACCCCAAGATTGAGATCCACACGAATACGGCGGTCGAGGAGGTCCTCGGTGAGACCCACGTCGAAGCGCTCCGCTTGCGCGACACGGCCACCGGCGGTGAACGGGTCATGCCCACCGACGGCCTGTTCATCGCGATCGGGCACAAACCGGACAGCGAGGTCTTCCGCGATTGGCTTGAGGTCGACGCCAAGGGCTATCTGACCGTGCACGACCAGACCGCGACGAGGGTCGACGGGGTCTTCGTCGCCGGTGATGTCCACGACCATCGCTACCGCCAGGCGATCACCGCAGCCGGGGACGGCTGCCGTGCCGCGATCGACGCGGAGCGTTGGCTGGTCGAGGCGGGCGTCACGGAGGCCACGACCGCCACGGCCTGGTGACGACGGCCCGTGACCGCCGGCCGGTGACCGCCGCTGACCGGCGGCCGTTGCGGAACCTTCATCGAACCTGATCCGCAGCCGGGTGGCGAGGGCGATCTCCGGCCCGTCACACTCAGCCGCATGATCGACCAGCTGACGCCCAGCCCACGACCATCCGACTCCAGCCGGCCTTCCGGCAGGCCGGCCAGACTGCCCCGCCTGCGCGTCCGCCGCAGCGCGATGGCGATCCTCGCGGTCAGCGCCGTCGTGCTGGCGGCCTGCGGCGGGTCGGCAGCAACCGGCGGACCGGCCGCCCCCGGGTCGGGTGCAGTCATCACAAACGCAACTGGATCGACGGCCGGCGGGGCCGCGACGCCGAGCGGAGGGACGTCACTCGCCTCGCCCGGCGCGCTCGCCTCGCCGAGCGGTTCTCCGGTCACGACAGGCCCCGGACCTTTCCCCGGCGGCCTGCTCATCGCCGATCGGGGCAACAATCGGATCATCGTGGTCAACAACGCCGGCCATCTCCTGTGGCGCTTTCCGGCCGCCGGGAGCCTGCCGGCCGGCCAGCAATTCTCGGCCGACGATGCCTTCATCGATCCCAGCGGATTGACGATCGTGGCCAACGACGAGGGACACCAGGTCATCGACCGGATCGATATCGCCACCCGCAAGGTCGTCTGGCAATACGGCCACTACAACAGGATGAGCAGCCGGATCGGCTACCTGCACACCCCCGACGACGCCTACCCTCTGGTCAACGGCGACGTTGTCGTCGCCGACATCGAGAACTGTCGAGTGCTGGAGATCGCCCCGTCCAAGGTCGTCGTCCGGCAATGGGGTCGAGCCGGCGCCTGCCGCGACCATCCCCCGACGACCTACGGCCGGCCGAACGGCGACACCCCCCTGCCCGATGGTGGCCTGCTCATCACCGAGATCATCGGCTCCCGTGTCGTCCGTCTGTCGGCGACCGGGGCGGTCCTGTTCGATATCCACGTGCCCGTGCGCTACCCGTCCGACGCCCAGCTCGACACGAACGGCAACGTGGTCGTGGCCGACTACTCGAGCCGCGGGCAGGTGGTGGCGGTGAGTCCAACCGGCCAGCTCCTGTGGCGCTACGGCCCACGCGCCGGGCGAGGACGCCTCGATCATCCGAGCCTGGCGACCCCGCTTCCCAACGGGCTCGTCTCGATCAACGACGACTTCCGCCACCGGATCGTCGTCATCGACCCGCAGACCGGACAAATCGTCTGGCAGTATGGCCACACGGACGTGGCGGGCCGTGGACCCGGGTACCTGAACGTGCCCGATGGCCACCAGCCGCTGCCCGCCGGTCTCGTCTGGTAGCGAGGCCGGCGGCAGGCACGAGGTCGGCGGCCGGCGCGTATGGGCGGCCGGCGCGTTTGAATGAGCCGGTCCGCGCGACCGTCGGCGGCATCCGATGGTCCGTGATAGCGTCCGTCGGATGATCGAGCCCACCTGCCCGGCGGTCCGTCCCTGATGGGGTTCCATCGCGGCGGGCTATTCGGCACGCCCGGCGATGCCTTCGAGCGCGTCCCCAGCGAGCGCCGGGCGAAGACCATCCGCCGCATCGCAGCCTTCTTCGGGCCATATCGGCCGCAGGTCGCGGTGGTCGTTGGGGCGATCCTGCTGACCAGCCTGCTCGGCTTGATCAACCCGTTCCTGCTCAAGGTCATCGTCGACGAGGTCATCGTCGGGCGGCACTACGGCAACCTCAACCTGTATGTCGGGCTGATGATCGCCATCCCGATCGTGACCGGGCTCATCGGCGTCGGGCAGACCTACCTGAACAACGCGGTCGGCCAACACGTCATGCAGGACCTGCGCAACGTGCTGTATGCCCATCTCCAGCGCATGCCATTGCGGTTCTTCACGGAGACGCGCACCGGCGAGATCCAGAGCCGGCTGGCCAATGACGTGGGCGGCGTCCAGGCAGTCGTCACGGACACGGCGGCCAACCTGACCAGCAACGTGGCCGTGGCGATCAGCACGACGATCGCCATGCTCCTCATCGACTGGCGCCTGACCGCCTTGTCGCTCGGAGTACTGCCGTTCTTCATGTACCTGACCTACCGGGTCGGCAAGGTCCGCCGCTCGATCAGTACGGCCACCCAGGAGTCGCTGGCGGATCTTTCGGCTGCCACCGAGGAAACGCTCAGCGTCAGTGGGATGCTGCTGTCCAAGACCTTCGGCCAGCAGGCCACCGCCATTGCCCGCTTCCGCGTCCTGAACCTGAGGCTGGCTCGCCTGCAGATCCGCCAGGCCATGGTCGGACGCTGGTTCTTCATGATCATCGGCACGATCTTCAGCATCACCCCGGCGTTCACCTACTGGCTCGCCGCGACGCTTGCCTCGCACGGGGATCCGACGGCACCGACGGCCGGCGCCCTCGTCGCATTCACGACGCTCCAGAGCCGGCTCTTCTTCCCGGTCGGTTCGTTGCTCAGTGTCCAGGTCGAGATCCAGGGCTCGCTGGCCCTGTTCGACCGGATCTTCGAGTACCTCGACCTGGACCCGCAGATCGTCGACGCGCCGGACGCCGTGGCGCTTGACGCCGGACGGGTGGCCGGGCGGGTTCGTTTCCGCGACGTCTCCTTCCGCTATCCCAGTGCCTCCCCGGTCGCTCGTCCGATCGAGGCCGACGAAGGCGACGTGGCCGACATGACCGACGAGGTGCCCAGCCCACTCGAACTGCCGGGCGTCGAGCTGCCGGGCGTCGAGCTGGGCGTCGAGTCGCAGCCCGTCCGGACGATCCGGAACTTCAGCCTGGACGAGATCGACTTCGAGGCGAGCCCGGGCGAGCTCGTCGCGCTGGTCGGACCGTCCGGCTCGGGCAAGACCACCACGACCTACCTCATCCCGCGGCTGTACGACGTGGATGACGGCTCGGTGGAGATCGACGGGTCCGACATCCGGCGTCTGACGCTGGCGTCGCTCGGTCGGGTGATCGGCTTCGTGACCCAGGAGACGTACCTCTTCCACGCCTCGATCCGGGACAACCTGCGCTATGCCCGCCCTGACGCCACCGACGCCGAGCTCGAGGCCGCCGCCCGTGCCGCGGCCATCCACGACCGGATCGCGGAGCTGCCGGCCGGCTATGACACGATGGTTGGCGAGCGCGGCTACAAGCTGTCCGGCGGCGAGAAGCAGCGCATCGCCATCGCCCGGGTCCTGCTCAAGGACCCCCGAATCCTCATTCTCGACGAGGCCACCTCGGCCCTGGATACGGTCAGTGAGCGGCTCATCCAGGCGGCCCTCGAGGGCCTCATGGAGGGTCGCACGACGATCGCCATCGCCCATCGCCTATCGACCATCCTGCGTGCCGACCGGATCCTCGTCTTCGAGCGCGGTCGGATCGTCGAGCGCGGGACGCACGCCACGCTGCTCGCCCAGGACGGCGTCTACGCACGGCTCTACCGGGAGCAGTTCCTGGCCCACGAGGAA
>JANMQO010000149.1:0-1851 GCA_031370565.1 Chloroflexota bacterium | reverse complement strand
CGCGGATCATCGTGACGGCGGCGGCACCACGAATCCCGGAGGCGCTCCGGGAGCAACTCGCCGAAGGCGGCCGGCTGGTCATCCCGGTGGGGCCGCGCGAGCGCCAGGAGCTGATCGTCGTTGTCCGCGACGGGAACGGCTGGACGGAGCGATCCGACGGACCGTGCCTCTTCGTGCCGCTGGTCGGGGCGGGCGGCTGGCCCTCGTAGCGACGGGCGATCCGCGGCGCGACAGGCGATCCTGGCCCTCGTAGCGGCCGGCGATTCATCTTCCTGGAGATGATCCTTGGCGCGACCGCGTGGCCCGATGCGCGACCGCGCGGCCCGATGCGCGACCCACGATCCGGATGCCGGCCCCGGTATACTCCGCGGACCATGACCCACGTCTTCGTTGCGCCCCATCCGGACGACGTCGCCCTGTCCTGCGGTGGCCTCATCGCCAGCCTGCGCGAGCTCGGCCAGAACGTCACGATCCTGACCGTTTTTTCCGGCAACGGGGCCACTGACCGGCTCAACCCGTATCAGCGCGAGGCGCTCGGCTTCGGCTCCAAGGCGATGTTTCCGGACACCGAGGCGTTCAACCGGGCCAACCTTTCGGCGGACTACCCGATCGATGAGAACGGTGGCAGCGCGCCGCCGTGGGCCGCCAGCGCGGATCGGCTGGATGCGACCCAGGCCGACGCTGACGCCGCGGCCAAGCGCTTCTGGCAGCGATCCTCGTGGTATCGCCGGGCGTCGATTCACAACGAGTCGCTGGCCGGCCAACCGCTTGCCGATGATCTCTCCACCCAGGGTGCCGTGCTCACGACCGAGCTCACGGAGGCGGCAGCGGCCAACGAGGCGATGGCCACCCGACGGCTCGAGGACGAGCGCTACGCCTACTTCGCCGAGGCCTCGATCGTGTTCCTGGACCTGCCTGATGCGGTCTTCCGAGGGTACCAGGGCGACGAGCAGCTGCTGGGCGCCCCACGTCCGGACGACAGGGCACCGGTCGAGTTGCTCCGGCAGGAGATCGCCCGGCTCGAGCCGCAGAAGGTCTACTTCCCGCTCGCGATCGGCGGGCACGTGGACCACCGACTCGCCCGCGAAGCCGGAGTCGCACTCCTGGCTGAACCACGCCGCTGGGTCATGCCGGGCCCCGACTGGGCCGGGATCGTCACCTTCTATGAGGATTTTCCGTACGCCTGGTGGAACGGCTTCAGCCAGCTGGCCGACCTCGGCTCGGACGTCTTTGGCGGGCTACCGGCGGGCGTCTCGGTGGTGCCCGAATTCGCCGACATCTCCGATCAGCTCGAGGTGAAGATCAATGGGCTGACGCTGTACCACAGCCAGCTCGGGCACCTGTTCGGCGGAACAGCGCCCATGGCGACCGCGGTCCGGGCGTTCCACCAGCGGGTGGCGAACCTGGGCGGTGTGCCCGGCTCCGCCGAGCGCTACTGGGCCTCGACCAGGCTGTAGCACCGTTCCGGGTTCGGTGCTGGCGCAAACGCGGCGGCTCACCAGCCGGGGCAGCGTTCGAGCGGCTCAGCGCCAGAGCCAGCGCAGGCGGTTCAGCGGCGAACGAAGACGGCACCGTCGGTGTCCTCGTGGACCAGCAGCCAGGCCGGCGAGGCACGCAGGAGCGGCAGCAGCGCCCGTTGCTCGTTCGCGGCAGCCACCACGATCGTGATCCCGCGACGATCCAGGATCGCTGCCCAGTCGGGTGCGCCGGCGGACAGCGCCAGATGGTCGCTCCAGACGTCGGCCGGGATCAGCTCGATCCGGGAGTCGACGGCCACGGGGACGGCTGGCAGGGCGAATTCAAGCCAGGATCCCCAGCGTTGGGCGTTCCAGATCCGATCGGTCGGTCGGG
>JANMQO010000139.1:0-16736 GCA_031370565.1 Chloroflexota bacterium | reverse complement strand
TTGATCTGGATCGCCGTCGCCGGATCCACCGCCATCTCACAGGCCAGGTCGGGGGCCCGCTTCGTCTCATGCATCTCGTTCTCCTCGTGCTTCTTCTTGCTCGAGTCCGACTGGACCCTCGGCTCACGACCGCAGCCATATTTGAGCAGCACCTGAGCGTGCGCGGGGAACGAGATGGGGCGGCGTGTCCTGGTGGCCGCGCCAGCCCGGCGTCGCCTCGTCGCCGGGCCACATCCACGGGAACCTTGACGATAACTTGACGGCCACAGACATGGCGCCTTGAACGGAGCCGTGCAGGATTCGTGTTGTCGGCACAGACGTCGACAGTCAGCCCAGACGAGTCAGCGAAGTGGAAGATCAGGCGGAATGACGAACGGCATTGGTTGGGGGATGGACGGGGGAGGCTGGATCTGGATGATCCTCGGGGTCGTCCTCGTAGTTGCCCTGATCTGGTTCTTCGCGACGGGCCGACCGGGACGGGACCGACCGCCGACGGACGACGCGGCAGCGACGCTTCGCTCCCGCTTCGCCCGAGGCGAGATCACAGCGGAAGAGTACGAGCAGGCTCGGCGCGTGCTCGGGATCAAGTGAAGGAGAACGTGATGACGACCAATCGTGTGCGCCTGTTCGGTGGTGCGATCCTGACCGGAGCCCTGGTTCTTGGGACAGCCGGCTTGGCTCTCGCCCACAATCCGACGGCCTCGCCCGGGACGGACTGGACCGGTCCGGGTGGCTCCGGCATGACCAATGGTTCCGACACGATGGACAGCCAGACCATAGTCGGGGCGATGACCGGGGCGACGACCGGGGCGACGATGCACGCGTCGACGACCGCCGGCCAACACCAGGCGATCGGCACGATGCACGCGTCGATGACCGCCGGCCAACACCAGGCGATCGGCACGATGCACGCGTCGATGACCGCCGACCAACGCAAGGCGATGGGCACGATGCACGCGTCGATGGCGACCTCGGGAACCTTTGACCCCAGCGGTCGCTGACCCGCGGCAGATAGGACAAGAGTCGGCTCGAGCTATGGGCCGGCTCTTGTCATGCCCAAGGGGCCCAGCTAGGGTGCGCCTGCTCGCATTCTTGCGCGAGACCGCAATCAGCAAGGTAGGACAAACCGCGTCCTGGGAACGGCGTCGCCTGACGGCGATGCGTCATAGGTCGCGTGTTCACCAAGGAGTCACAGATGTCGATTGAGACCCGCTACACGTTCGGAACCCGCGTGCCCCTGCCGCTCGACCAGGTCCGGCCAACCGTCGAGGCGGCGCTCCGAGCCGAGGGCTTCGGCGTGCTGACCGAGATCGACGTCGCCGCGACGATGCGGGCGAAGCTCGGCCTCGAAGGCCCGCCCTATCTGATCCTCGGAGCATGCAACCCATCGCTCGCCCACCGAGCGCTCGCGGCGGATCCGTCGGTCGGGGCGCTCCTGCCTTGCAACGTCGTGCTGCGCGAGGACGGCGACGGCACGATCGTCGAGGCGATGGATCCCGCGGCCGTCATCGCGCTGGCCGACGCTCCGGAGGTCAAGGCGGTCGCCGCTGAGGCGCGTGAGCGCCTGGTCCGGGTCATCGCTGCCCTCTTGACCGAGGGCGACGCATGATGCAGTGGTCGGGACCGGGCGCGGCCCCCGGCTTGGCCTGGTTCGTCGGCGCAGCGGTCGTCGTCATCATCATGCTGTGGCTGCTCAGGCAACCGCATCCGCGCGAGGGTGCGGTTGATGACGCGGCGGCGATTCTGGCGGGACGACTCGCCCGGGGTGAGATCGACGCCGCCGAGCACGCCCGGATGCGCGCGGCCCTGGGCACCCCGGAGCAAGGCGTGGTTCGTCGTCGGCTGGCCATTGTCATCGCGCTTGGGTTGGCCATTGTCGTTGCTCTCGGCGTGCTTGTTGGCGGCGACCCCCGACTCCCGTTCGGGAGCGGCGGCGTGGACGGCGCGCCCGGCCCCGGTGCGCCCGGATTCGTGGCTGGCACGGTCGCCGCGCCGCGGGTCGTCAAGATCGCGGGGACTGACCAGCTCCGATTCGCGCCGGATGTCGTTCCGATCGTCGTGGGCGAGACGGTCACCTTCCAGATCACGAACTTCGGGCTGCAGGTCCACGAGTTCATGGTCGGTCCGGCGGCCGACGTGGCGGCCGATGCACCGGGAACGCCGGAGGTCGCCGACATCGGGATGATGGGAGCGAAGGCGCTGACGTACAGGTTCAGCGGGCCCGGCCCATTCGCCTTCGCCTGTCACGCGCCCGGCCACTTCGAGGCAGGCATGAAGGGAACGATCACGATCCGGCCCTGAACACCAGGCCGACGGCCGCCCGGGTCAGAAGACCCGCAGCGGGTCGATGAGCTGTCCGCCCATCTCGATCCGGACGTCGAGATGCGGCCCGGTCGACCAGCCGGACGATCCAACCGACGCGATCGTCTGACCCGCGGACACACGCTCACCCCGCTCGACGGCGAGCGCACGGTTGTGGTTGTACGTGGAGACCATCCCGCCCGGGTGGCGCACGACGACGACGTACCCGCCACCGTCGTCCCTCCAGCCGGCATAGATCACCGTTCCAGCGGCGACCGCGCGGACGGGGGTGCCAGTCGGGGCGGCGATGTCGATGCCCGGGTGGGTCCACGAGAAGGTCGTCGTGATCGTCCCGCGGACCGCGAGCGGCCAGACATGTCGACCGGTGGTGGAAAGAGGTACGAGCCGAGGCTGGGCCCGCCGAGACTTGGCCCTCCGAGGCTGGGCGAGCCGAGCCGACGAAGCGGGCGTCCCGACCGCCTTGGGCCTGATCACCGTGGGCTTCGCCATCGATCCCCCGCCGGGGACGAGGATCCGCTGTCCGGCCACCAGCCTGCCGAGATCGATGGTGGGGTTCGAGCGGAGGACCGTGGTCACGTCGGCGGCGTGCCGCCGTGCGATCTCCCACACGGTGTCTCCCGACCGGACGACATGAACGGGGCCGGACGGGCGAGCCGCACGAGTCGGGCGGACGACTGTCTGGGTGGGGGAAGCCAAAGGCCGGGCAACGCCGCCGTCGGCCGCCCGGTCCAGCAACGGCGGCCGCCAGTCATCGTGGGAGGGCAACGGCCTGAACGCCTCCTGCGCAACGGCGGATGCGACGACGGGAGGTCTGGCTTCGGTTCCGTCAGTCAGGATCGTCGTCGCGACCGCGGCGGCGAACATGGCGGTGAGGCCGAGGATCGGCAGGCGCGGACGCGCCAGGACGGATCGGTCGCGCAACAAGGATCCTCCGCTAGCGGCGCGGCCGCGGCCCTGGAGGAGGCCGGGCGGGCGCGACGGCGGGCACGAGGACGGGCGCCGCCGGCGTCGGTGAGGAGCGTGTCAGCGGAACCTGAGCCAGGCCAGAGACCTTGCTGAGCGCCACCTGAGAAGTCGAGGGCGTCCCCTCTCGACCGCACTGGAAACCGGAACCTTCTTAGCGGGCCGTCATCCGACGCTCAGCCCCGTCTCATCTGCGGCGGTTGGACTATCGGCATGCGCCTTCGCTCGCCCGACTGCGACCCACCCGCCGCGCACCCGGCAGTGGTGGCCCTGCGTCCGGTGTCGGGGTCCGGCCGATGATCGACCAGGCAACGGCGGCACGTCTCGACGCCTCCGGTCGCCAAGTCGTGGACGTGACGGTCAACCGGGGCTACCGACCGGCGTCGATCGTGGCCCGCGCCGGGGCGCCACTGCGGATCGTCTTTCGCCGGGAGGACGACGACAGCTGCTCGGAGCGCGTCGTCTTCTCCTCACCACACCTCGACCGCCGGCTCTCCCCGACCGGCGAGACGGCCGTGGATCTTCCGGCACAGGCGCCCGGCGAGATCCGGTTCACCTGCGGGATGGGTCGCTATCGCGGCCACATCCTGCTCGTCGAAGCCTCAGGACCGGCGTCGCCCAGCGTGCCTCGAGCCAGGGCGAGGCGCCTGAAAGGACCGATCGGGACCGCCATCGTCGGCTGGGTCGCCACCCTGCCGGTGATCGCCCTCGTCGCCATCCTGGCCGCCGACGCGGTGACGGCGCTGGCGGCTTCGTTCATTGCCCTGGTCGCCTGGATCGGCGTGTGCTTCGCGGTCTCCAGTGGCTCGGGTCGACCTGTCTAGGAGGAACCATGCCGTTCACGCTCGACATCGATCCGGTCGTCTTCGCCCTTGGCGGGATCTCGATCCGGTGGTACGGGCTCGTGCTCGTCCTCGCTGCGGTCGTCACGTTCCGTCTCGCGCTGCTCGAGGCGCGCCGGCGGGGGATCGCGGACTCGGTCGTCTCCGACGGGGTGATCTGGGTCGGTGCCGGCGCGCTCGTCGGCGGGCGCCTCCTGTACATCCTCCAGAACGAGCTCGGGATGATCGGTGCCGACCCATTCCATGTGCTGATGGTCTGGCAGGGCGGCCTGTCCTTCTACGGTGGCCTCATCGCCGGGCTCGTCGCCCTGGCCGTGTTCGCCCGCCGACGCGGCCTCTCCCCGCTCCTGGCGGCCGACATCGCCGCGCCGGGCGTCGCGCTCGGACAGGCCATCGGGCACGTCGGTTGCTTGATCAGCGGAGACTCCTACGGAACCGCCACGACGGTCCCCTGGGCCGTGATCTACCGCAATCCCGCGGCGATGGCTCCACAGGGTGTGCCACTTCATCCGACGCAGGCGTACGAAGCGATCGCGCTGACCTTCCTCTTCGTCGGATTGTGGCTCGGGCGCCGAGTGCTCGGCCGGATCGGGACCGGGGCGGTCACCGCGACCTACCTGATCGGCCTGAGCGCGATCCGCTTCGGGCTCTTCTTCCTGCGCGATGAGCCCGCGATCTTCCTCGGCCTCAAGACCGCCCAGTGGATCGGTCTCGGGATCGGGCTGACCGGGCTCGCGATCCTCGTCGCGATCGTCATCCGCGGCACGAGCCGCTACACCATCAGCATGGAGGGCACCCAGTCATGACGGCTGCCAGGCACGACCACAACGCCTCTTCACCCGCGGCGCACGGACACGAACCGACAATGCCGGCTGCGGCTTCCGCGGCTTCCGCGGTCGCGCTCCGGCGGCGGCCGTGGCTCCTCCCCGCCGGCGTCGGTGGGGTCGTGGTTCTCGGCCTCGTCGCGTCCGGGGTGATCCCGTTCGGGCTCGTGCTCTATGCCCTGCCGCTCGCCGGGTGCGGTCTGATGCACGTGCTCATGGGTCATGGCGGTCATGGCGCCCGCGGCGACCATGAACAGCAGGATTCGGCGCCCGAGGTGCCGTCGCGGGCGACGGACGATGTACCGGGCGGCAACGCGACGGGCCGCGATTGACCGCCGACCTGGTTCCCTGGATACTCAGCAGGAGTATCCAGACCGATCCCACGGCGCACGTCACGGCCCGATCGGGGCGACGTGACGCAGTCCGACAGACTCACGACCACATCGCCCACCAGGAGTCCGACCCGTGCAAGATCGCCCCGCGACCGTCATCGATCCCGTCTGCGGGATGACCGTCGAAGTCGCCCGCGCCGAAGCCGAGGGTCGTACGCTCGAGCACGAGGGACGGATCTTCGCGTTCTGCCGACCGGGCTGCGCTCGAGCGTTCCAGGAGGAGCCCGAGGCCTACGCTGCAAAAGCCACGCAGGCGGCGGTATCGGCCCGCGAGCAGTCGGCGGGCAGCCTCGGCAGCACCGCGCTGCCGCAGATCGACGAAGGGATGCGCCGGTGGTACGAGAGTTGCTCGTGCTGCCTCGGCGATGCCTACCCCGAAATCAAGGCCCAGCTTGACGCCGAGCGCACGGCAGCAACCCAACAGCCTGTCGCTGCGGGGATCTGCGAGGTCGCCGAAGCTGGCTGACGGCCCGAACGAGGTTGTCGGAAGCTGCGTTCGAGTGCTCCCCGGTACTCCTTGGCATACTACGGCACATGTGTCGTAGCAAGTGAGGTCGGCGCTCGGGGCGAATCTTCTCAGCGCCTTCGATCGGCGGTTCTGGGTCGTGGCGGCGCTCGCTACCCTGGCTTCCTTGGCGATTCTCGGCGTTCCGACCGCAGTCATCCCGAATCCGTTCTTCATCCGGATGACGCCGACCGAGCCGCTCAACGTGGCTGTCCTCGTGGTCTCTGCCCCGCTGATGGGGCTGCTCGTCGCGAGCTATCTGGCCCCCGATCCGCGACGACTCGCCGAGCCGCACGATGCCGGTGGCAGTGGCCGAACGACGCTTGGTGGGGTGGCCGCCTACCTCGCCATCGGCTGCCCGATCTGCAACAAGATCATCGTCGCGGTCCTGGGCGTGAGCGGCGCCCTCACGGTGTTCGCGCCACTCCAGCCGATCATCGGGCTCGCCTCGGTCACCTTGCTGACCGCGACCCTCGCCTGGCGCCTGCGTCGCCGGATCCAAGGTTGCCCAGCATGTGCCTCAGTCCCCGTCGAGAGCGTTTCCGATCTCTGATCCGCGCGGCATCGAGCCCCGAAGCTCGCCCGGACAGGCGACCAACCTGAGCGCGCCGATATCGAGGCGTTGCTGGGCACCGCTCTGGGCAGTGGCCCGAGTGTCCGTCGGGCCCGCCAAGGCACGACCGATCTCGTCCGACGCGGTCTCGCCAGCCCTGAAGACATTCGAAACCCGGTACGCAGCGGCGCGTCATCACCAACGGAGTGCGGTAGCAAGAGGAGTCTGCCTTCTGACGACGGCTTCCCCGACCCGCATCAGGCCCGACATGTCAGCGGCGGCGTGGCGCTTGGTAGGGGGATCGGGCCCTCTCGCCCCCAGCCTGGGGAACCGTGGCATCCGGCCGGCTCTTGACGATGCTTGGCCAGCGCTCACCATTGAACGACGCCGCGCGGACCCAATCGTGCGGTCGCGCAGAGGCGAACGAGCATCGGCGAGGCGGGATGACTGAGCACATTCACCCGGCGCATGGCCATGAGCCCCACGAGCCGCACGACCACGAGTCGGACGCTCACGAGCCCCACGCGCCGCATGAGCACCCTGAGGGACGGCTTCGAGGTCTGGTCAGGACGTTCGTCGGTCACAGTCACGATCCAGGCGACTCGATCGACGACGCGCTGACGAGCGATGCGCGCGGGATTCGAGCGCTCAAGCTCTCGCTCCTCGGCCTGGGTACCACGGCGGTCGTGCAACTCGTGGTCGTACTGGTCTCCGGCTCGGTCGCGCTCCTCGCCGACACGATTCACAACTTCTCCGATGCGCTCACCGCGATCCCGCTGTGGATCGCCTTCGTGCTCGGTGCCCGGGCGGCGACCCGACGCTACACGTTCGGCTATCGCCGGGCCGAGGACCTCGCCGGGCTGTTCGTGCTGGTGATGATCGCCGCCTCAGCCATCCTCGCAGCCTTCGAGTCGATCAGCCGGCTCATCAACCCACAGCCGATCACGAACATCCCGATCGTCATCGCGGCCGGGCTCATCGGCTTCGCCGGCAACGAGGCCGTCGCCCTCTATCGCATCCGGGTCGGCCGCTCGATCGGGTCGGCCGCCCTGGTCGCCGACGGCTACCACGCCCGGACTGATGGACTGACCTCGCTGGCGGTCGTCGCTGGCGCCCTCGGCGTCGCGGCCGGCTACCCGCTTGCCGACCCCCTCGTCGGGCTGCTCATCACCGCGGTCATCCTCGTAGTGCTCAAACAGGCAACCGGGCAGATGCTGGGGCGGCTGATGGATGCGGTCGAGCCGGAGCTGGTCGACCAGGTCGAGTCGATTGCGGCGTCGGTGCCGGAGGTCCAGTCGGTCGATCGGCTGCGCCTGCGCTGGCTGGGCCACGCGCTCGAAGCCTCGATGGCGATCACCGTCGACTGCAGCATGACCGTCGCCGAGGGCCACCGGGTCGCGGAAGAGGTGCGCCACCGTCTGCTCCACGGGGTCCGCCGCCTCGACACGGCGGTCATCCATGTGAACCCATGCGATCACTCCGGTGAGGACCCCCATGCGCTGACGCGCCATCACGACCCATTGGCGGGACATCCGTCGGTCGAAACCGCTCAGGGCGGTGCGGTCCAATGAACTGGGTCACCCGCGAGCACCCCAGGACCGACCGGATCGCGTGTCCCTGGCTCAGCGACCCAGCTCATCCGCAGGCTCTTTGACCCAGCTGCTGCGATCGTCTACGTCGCGGCTGGAGAGGTCCTGGCATTTGCCGAGCGCGAGGGTGCGGTCAGCTTCGACGGGACAGGTGGTCGCTACACCCACCGCGACGGCCTCTGCTCCTTCGAGGTTCTCATCGAGGAGTGCAAGCTCGGCGCCGAACCGGCCCTCGCCCTGATGGCCCAGGTCGTCCACGGGGCCGACCGGCGCCAGCTCGAGCCCGAACTCCGGGTCTACGACGCGCTCTACGCCTGGGCCAAGCATGAGGTCGCCGGAGTCGGCTCGCGACGAACCATTTTGAGTACGGGGACTCTCGCGTCGCCCAACCTGATGCACTACCCGGTCGGGTGCGGCGAGTCCGGTGCGGCGCCATCACGAGCGCCGCCACCGCGGGCTGGCCTGATGGACCGGATTGGCCGCCAGCCGATGACCATGCCGACTGCGAGCGTGAGGCTCATGACGGCCGAGAACATCCAGAACGGGTAGCGCAGATCGACCGAGGCGAGTTGTCCTGCCACCAGCGACGAGGCGATGAATCCGACCGTCCCGGCGGCGCCGAACACGCCCTGGGCGGTGGCGGACCGGTCGGGCGGGCTGCCGGCGGCCACCACGGCGTAGAGCGCGGGTGACGCGATCGCGACTCCGGTCGATTCGAGCAGGATGATCGGGATCGCCAGGGCGGGATCCCGGATGAGCGTGTACAGGATGCCGGCGACGATCGGCATGAGCGAGCCCAGCACGATGAACACGAGGCCGCCGCGCCGGTCCACGAACCGTCCCGCGAACGGCGACAGGACCAGGATCGGGATACCGAAGACCGCGAAGGTGGCGCCGATGAGGTCCAGCCCAGCCCCGAGCGAGCGCAGGTAGAGCGACCAGACGACCTCGTACGTCCCGGATGCGAAGAACGACCCGGCGTTGATCACGACCGCCGCGACAATCAGCCGATTGGCAAGCGAGCGCGGGACGGCCGGCGTGGGCAGGCCCTCATCTCGACCGGCGTCGTTGCCGGCCTCCGCGCGGGCGTCGGTGCCGGCCTCCGAACCGGCGCTCGTCGACACCTCCGAGTCGGTCGCCGCAGTCCGCCGGAACGACGGGACGGGCGAGGACATTTCGGCCACACCCTCCGGCGGGACTCTGGTCCCGGCCCGGAGCAGAGGCCGCTCACGGACGACGGTCGCCACGACCAGCCCGGCGGCCAGCGAAGCGACACCTCCGAGCACGAACACGAACGTGTCGCTCCCGGCGAACGCCGTGCCCAGTCCACCGAGCGCCGGCCCGATGAGCAGGCCGGCCATCTGGGACGCGCCGTATAGGCCGAACGCCTCGCCCCGCCGCTCGGCCGGCGTCGCGTCGACGAGGTAGCCACGAGCGGCCGGGTCATACGCGGCGGTGGCCAACCCGGCGGCGGCGCGCAGGAGGATGAACGCGGCTGGCGTGGTGAACACGAGCGGGAGCGGGACGACGACCGCGCTGGCCAGCAGCGCGCCGACCATGATCGGCTTGCGCGCGGTCCGGTCCGCGACCCACCCGAAGATGGGCTCGGCCACCAGCCGGGCCGCGGGCCAGGCCGCCACCACCAGCCCGAGCATGGCCAGATCGATCCCGTGGGCGAGGAAGTACAGCGGCAGGATCGGCAGCATGGCCCCGAACCCGAGCCACAGCACGAACTCGGCCAGCAGCAGCGGCAGGATCGGGCCCCAGCGTTCTAGCCAGGCGCCGATTCGCGCGGTGACGGTTGTTGTTGACAGGCGCGGCATCGATCGCTCTCAAGCGGGGGTCGGCGGTCATCCTACCTGCCCGAGGCGCCGGAGCGCAGTGGATTGCACGACGCAGAACGAGAGGCCGACACCGTCCCGTCAGCGTCCGGGCGCAGCGGGCGATCGCAACGTGCGGCCGTATCATCGCGTGCATGGTGAATCCCGAACTACTGGCACTCGCCGGTGCCTTGTTCCTGGTCCTGCTCGCCCCGACCGGCCGGTTGCAGCGGCGCGGCTGGGCGCCCCGAGCGCTCGGGGCGTACCTGGCCACGATGATCGTACTGGGCATGCTGGTGGTGTTCACGTCGAGCGCGGCCAGGTATCTCGTGCCTGTCTTCCTCATCGGCTACAGCGCGCCGTTCGTGCGGCTGCCAACCCGTGGTGGAGGCGCGGGCGGGCGCGGGTACGGACGGGGTCCAAACCGGTCAACCGGCAAACTGCCGACGAAGGTCGTGCATGGGCCGGCACGCGACGTGCCCGGGTCAGATCGCAGCGAGCCCTCGGCCGATGAGCAGCGGCGATCCCGGAGTGTCTGAGGACGATGGCGCGGGCCGAGATTGGGCGGATGGGCTAGCCACGCACCCACGTGGCGCGCAATGATGCTGCGATGACGGCACGCTGCGACGCCTGCGGCGCGGACAACCCCAGAACTTCGCGGTTCTGCGGCGCGTGCGGTACCGCCCTGGGCATACGCTGTCGATCGTGCGAGGCGCCGGTGTGGCCCGGGTTTCGGTTCTGCGGCGCTTGTGGCACGGAGGTGGAGCGCGGTACCGCCGGGGACGCGGGCGCGTTTGTCGAAACGGGCAACGCCGTGGCTGACGGGAGTGCCCTGGACCCAGCCCGGACCACCGCCCGGATGCCTGGAGCCACGGCGTCAGGCGCGTCGGCATCGGCGGCAACGTCCGCGTCGGCATCGAAGCCACCGGCAGCGCGAACGTTCGGGACCGACGGCGACCGACGACGCGCGACTCGAACCGACGAACCGGCGTCCCACGGCCCAACCGTCCCCGTTGCGGAACGTCGGCTCGTGTCGATCCTGTTCGCGGACCTGGTCGGATTCACCACTCTTGCCGAGGGCCGCGACCCGGAAGAAGTGCGGGACCTGCTATCCGGCTACTTCGAGACCTGTCGGACCGTCATTGCCCGCTACGGCGGCACCGTCGAGAAGTTCATCGGCGACGCCGTCATGGCCATGTGGGGGGCGCCGATCGCCCACGAGGACGACGCCGAGCGCGCGGTACGGGCGGGCGTCGAGCTGGTCACGGCGGTCGGCGCCCTGGGCGAGGAACTGGGTATCGGAGCACTTGCCGTCAGGGTCGGCGTCGTCAGCGGCCAGGCTGCGGTGACGGTGGGGGCCGTTGGACAGGGTCTGGTCGCCGGCGATGTCGTGAACACCGCCTCCCGACTCCAGGCGGCGGCCCGGCCGGGCACGGTACTGGTGGACGAGGCGACGTACCGGGCCGCCCGGAACTCGGTGGCCTTCGAGCCCGCCGGTGACCACGCCCTGCCGGGCAAGCGCCTGACCGTCGCCGCCTGGGAGGCGCAGCACGTGGTCGCGCTCCGACGCGGCGACGGTCGATCGGCCCTGCCGGAGGCCCCGCTAGTTGGCCGGGACAGCGTCATGACCATCGCCCGGGACCTGTTCCACGCGGTGCGCGAAGAGCGGACCATGCGCCTGTGCTCGATCATCGGTCAAGCAGGAATCGGCAAGAGCCGGATCGTGTGGGAACTGGAGAAATACCTCGACGGCCTGGTCGAGCAGGTCTTCTGGCACCAGGCGCGCTCGCCGGCCTATGGCGAAGGTTTGTCCTTCTGGGCGCTGGCCGAGATGGTCCGCTGGCGGGCTGGCATTGTCGCCAGTGAGCCTCCCGCGGCGAGTCGGCGCCGGCTGTCCGCCTGTCTCGTCCAATTCATCCCGGACGAACAGGAACGACGCTGGGTCGGGCCGTACCTCGCGTCGTTGCTCGGCCTGGGACCCGCCCCAAGCGGTGAGCGCGAGGAGGCGTTCGCGGCCTGGCGAACCTTTTTCGAGCGGGTCTCTGACCAGGGCACGACCGTGCTGGTGTTCGACGACATCCACTGGGCGGACAGCGGTCTGCTCGACTTCATCGAACGCCTGGCGCAACGCGCTTCGGCCCGACCGATCCTCATCGTCGCCGTCGCCCGTCCGGAATTACTGGAGCGCCGGACGGATTGGGGTGCCGGCTGGCGCAACCACGTCGGTCTCAACCTGGAGCCTCTCCCGCGCTCCGCGATGGGGCACCTGCTGTCCGGCCTGGCACCCGGACTCCCGACGAACGTTGCCGGGCGAATCCTGGACCGTGCCGAAGGAATCCCGCTGTACGCGGTCGAGTTGCTGCGGATGCTGGTCGACCGGGGCGACCTGGAGGCAGTCGACGGCACCTACGCGGTGCGGACCGAACTCACCCAGCTGGCGGTGCCCGAGACCCTCCACGCGCTGGTGGCCGCCCGGCTGGATGGCCTGGACCCGGGCGACCGTGCGCTCATCCGAGACGCCGCCGTGCTCGGCCAGGCATTTCGACCGGAGGCGCTGGCCGCCATCGCCGGGACATCCGTGGCCGCACTGGAACCCCGACTGCACCGGCTCGTCCGGCGAGAATTCCTGGTGCCGGACACGGATGGCCATGCGCTCGACCAGCACCGGCTGCGGTTCTCTGAATGGCTCGTCCGTGAGGTCGCCTACGGCACACTGGCCCGACGCGACCGCCGTGCTCGCCACCTGGCGGCGGGTCGCTACTTCGACAGCCTGGGCGACCCCGAACAGGTCGGCGCGGTGGCCACCCACCTGCTGGCCGCCTACCAGGCCGGGTCGAGCGGACCGGACAGTGCCGAACTTGCCAGCGCTGCCGCGCGTGCGCTTCGGGCGGCTGCCGAGCGCGCCTCGTCGCTGCATTCACCGGATCAGGCGCTCGAGTTCATCGCCGGGGCGCTCTCGGTCACCACCGACGAGGCCCAGCAGGCGCAGCTCTGGGAGCAGGCGGCCGCCTCGGCGCAGGCAGCCGCTCGATTGCGCGAAGCGGCGCAGTACAGCCGTCAGGCCATCGACTGGTACAAGGCCCACGCGGACCACTCGGCCGTGGCCAGGACGACGGCTCGGCTGGGCACCATCCTCATGATCGGCTACGAGCCGGAGGCGTCCATTGCCCTGGTGCAGTCCGCCCTGGAGCAGCTCGGCGACGACCCCGTCCTCCAGGACGACCCGGCCATCGTGGCACTGCTGGCCGGGTTGGCCCGCGCCAACCTGACCGGTGGCCGGACCCGAGAGGCTACCGCCTGGGCGGACAAGGCGCTTGAAGGCGCCGAGCGCCTGGGCCTGCCCGCGATGATCGCCGAGTCCCTGGCAATCAAGGGTGCCGCCCTGATGGAGGGTGGCCGCACTGTCGAAGGGGCAGGGTTGGTCCGTGCGTCGCTGGCCATGGCCGACGAACACGGCCTGGTGGTGCCGGCGCTGCGTGCCCGGAACAGCCTGGCGGCGGGGCTGCTCCTCGATGACCCGCGCGCGGCGCTGGAGACGGCCCGGGAAGGCCTTGACGTCGCCCGGCGCCTCGGCTTCCGGGACCTGGCCATCCGCCTGGCCAGCAACTGGGCGGAGGCAGCCCTTCAGGTCGGCGCATGGGACGCCACCCTGGAGCTGCTCGGCGAGCTTGATCGGGACGACCTGCCGCTGCTCGATCGGATCGACTTCGGTGGGATCGAGGCCCTGGTCATGACCTGGCGAGGCGATCTGGACGCGGCCGCTCGATTCGCCGCGCTGGAGGCGCTCATCCCGACGGTCGGGGGCGAGCTCCCGATGGCCATGCTGACCTATCGACGCTCTGTTGCCAGGCTTGCGCTGGGTCGATCGCACGAGGCACTGGCCGATGCCGAGGCGACGGCGGCCTGCGTCCTCGCCTACGGCGACCGGACCGCTTTCCTCGACGGCCACGTACCAATCGCCCGAGCAGCCCTGTGGACCGGCGATATGGAGCGCCTGGAGCGATCGCTCACCGAGATGGCGGGGCTGCGCCTCCATGGCCGCTGGGCCGCCGCCACTCGGTCCACCTTGCAGGCCGGACTGACCGCCCTGCGAGGCGACAGCTCGACCGCGGTCGAAGGCTATGCCGATGCGGCCGTCGAGTGGCGACGGCTGGACGTCCCCCTCGGCCTGGCACTCAGCCAACTCGAAGCCGCCACCTTCCTGCCGCCGGCCTCTGAGGAGGCGATCACCGCGGCCCAGGAAGCTCGCTCGATTCTCGAGGGGCTCCAGGCATCGGCCCTCCTGGAACGACTCGACGCAGGACCACCGCAGCACAGCACGCCACGGCGCACCCGGGCGCCCGCGAGTCAGCGCGGTTGAGTCGCGCGTTGTGGAGCGACGCTACGCCTTGCCGCGCAGCTTGATGAGCGTGATCGCGACCGTCTTCTCGGTCGGGTCGACCGCCGTCAGCGCGTAGAGGTGCCAGACGCTCAGGGTCTGATGGTGGTTGGCCACCACGGTCGTCACCCGCCACGTCTGGTCGATTCCCCGGAACGCCTCGACCTCGGAGGCGGCCGCCATCAGCGCCGCCAGTGGATCGTGGAGGAATGCCTCCGAGTGGGGTGAACTGCTCTTGAACCGATTGGCGACGAGGCGGAACGGGATCGCCGTGCCGTCGTCGGGCTTGAGCGCGGAGATGTCGATCTCCACCCAGCCGCTTGTGTCGTTGGGCGTGCCGTCGCCGTAGCCAGCCTCGTTGTTGTGGTTGTACGCCGCCACAGAACGGTCCTCCTGTTCCTCGCACCAAGGCGCCCCGGTACGCCAGTCCATGCCACTCTAGCGACCAGGTGTCGCGCTGGCGTTGCTGCCGCACGTGATGGAGGTGGACGGGCCTGGGCTGGTGAGCCGTGTGGGATTCGAACCCACGACCGACCGCTTAAAAGGCGGCTGCTCTGCCGCTGAGCTAACGGCCCGGGCGGAGTCTAGCACCCGCTCGGCGCGGGCCCGCGGCGGCCTGTCACGATCCCTGCCGCGGTCGTGGTCGCGGTCGCCGCCGGTCCGAAGCGCGCCTGGTCAGCGGCGGTCGGCGCCGACGGGAGCGGGTACCGGCGTGGGCAGCGCCTCGCCACGGACCCCCGCCAGCAGGTTGGCCGCGGCCATCTCGGCCATCCGGGCCCGGGTCGCGTACGAAGCCGAGGCGATGTGCGGCACGATCAGGCAGTTGTCCAGGCCGAGCAGCGGGTGGCCGAGCGGGATCGGCTCCGGATCGGTCACGTCGAGCGCGGCCGCCCCGATCGTTCCGTCACGGAGCGCCGCATACAGGGCGTTGTGATCGATGACCGGTCCACGGGCCGTGTTGACCACGATCGCGCCGGGCTTCATCTGGCGCAGCGCTGCCGCATCGATGAGATGGCGTGTCTCGGGCGTGAGGTTGACGTGCAGGCTGATCACATCGGAGCGTGCCAGGAGCTCCTCAAAGGGCACGCTGACCGCACCGAGCTCCTGGGCGATCTCGGCCGGGACCGGCCCCGCGTCGTGATAGAGGATGGTCATCCCGAAGCCACGCGCCCGGCGGGCCATGGCCTGGCCGATCCGACCGAAGCCGACGATCCCGAGGGTCGAACCGTGGACGTCCGGGCCCAGCAGGAGCAGCGGACCCCAGGTCTGCCAGTGACCGGCCCGCACGTAGCGGTCGCCCTCAGCGATTCGCCGGGCGGCCGCCATGAGCAGGGCGAAGGCAAAGTCGGCCGTCGTCTCGGTCAGCACGCCCGGGGTGTTGCCGACCGGGATGGCACGCGCGGCGCAGGCCGCCAGATCGACATTGTCGAAGCCAACGGCGTAGTTGCTGACGACCCGCAGGCTGGGCCCCGCGGCATCGAGCAGGGCATCGTCGACCCGGTCGGTGAGCAGGGTCAGGATCCCAGCACAGCCCGCCACCGAGCGCAGCAGGATATCCCGAGGCGGCGGCAGCTCGTCCGGCCAGATCTCCGCGTCGCACGCCGCCAGGATCGGGCGGAGGCCCTCTTCGGGGATCCTTCTGGCCACGAAGACCCTCGGTCGCTCGGCCATCAGGCGCGAGCCGCGACGAGTGGCTCGACGACCGTCCGGATCCGCTCCAGGGCGGCCCGGATGCGTTCCTGCGAGTTCGCGTAGCTGATTCGGATGTGATCCCTGCCCATCCCCCCGAACGCCGTCCCGGCCAGGACCGAGACGCCCACCTCGCGGAGCAGTCGTTCGGCCAGCTCCGAGCCGGACAGACCCGTGCCGGAAACATCGGGAAAGACGTAGAACGCGCCCTCGGGGCGCAGACAGCGGATTCCGGGGATGGCGTTGAGACCGTCGACCACGAGGTCACGTCGGGTCCGGAACTCGGCGACCATCGCGTCGACCGCGTCCTGCGGCCCGTTGAGCGCCTCTGCCGCGGCGACCTGCGAGAACGAACTCGTGCACGAGACCGAGTTGATGATGAGCCGGCCAAAGGGCGTCAGGAGTGGCTCGGGCAGGATCCCGTAGCCCAGCCGCCAGCCCGTCATGGCGTACGTCTTGCTGAAGCCATCGAGCACGATCGTGCGCTCGGCCATGCCCGCCAGGCTGGCGATCGAGACGTGCTCACCGTCGTACACGATCCGGCCGTAGATCTCGTCGGCCAGCACGGTCAGGTCGTGGCGCAGGGCGATCTCGGCGATCCGCTCGATCGCCGCACGGGGCAGGACGCCGCCGGTCGGGTTGGCCGGCGAGTTCAGCACGAGCAGGCGCGTCCGCGGCGTGATCAGGGACTCAAGCTCATCGAGGTCGATCCCGAAGCCGTTGCTCATCCGGATGGGCAGGGGCACGGGCACGCCGCCCACGAAGCGGGCCATCGACTCGTAGATCGGGAAGCCCGGATCCGGCACGATGACCTCGTCGCCCGGGTTGATCAGAGCGAACATGGCGTAGAACATGATCG
>JANMQO010000118.1:0-24935 GCA_031370565.1 Chloroflexota bacterium | reverse complement strand
GCAGCCCGACGAGACCGCCCCGGCGCCGGGCCCAGCGGATCGACCGAGCTGGTCACCGCCCGACGATGCGCGGCCGCTCTGGGCGCCGCCTGTGAACGAAACCAGGCGCGGCCGCCTGCCGGCTGTCGGCCGAGTCGCGCTGGCGCTCATCGTCCTCGCGCTCGTGTTCGGCGCCGGTGTTCGCGTCGGCCGCACGGATGTCAGCGGCTCGAACGGCTCAAACGGCTCCGTCGGCCAGGTCGCCGTCCCCGCCTCGCTGCCACCCCAGTTCGCGACCTATCTCGAAGCGTGGCAGGTGCTCCAGGACCACTACGTCGATCCCTCGGCGCTCGATCCCCAGGCGCTCACCTACGGCTCCATCGATGGCCTGCTGCGGGCTGTCGGCGACACGGATCACACCCGCTTCCTGACGCCTGCTGACCTCGCGGATCAACACACCTCCCTGAGCGGCTCCATCGTCGGGGTCGGCGCGATCATGTCCACCGAGAGCGGCGCGGCGGTCATCCAGTCGGTCATCCCGGGTGGGCCGGCCGAGCGGACCGGCCTGCGCGGCGGCGACCATGTCCTGGCGGTCGACGGCACGAGTACGGACGGTCAGAACATCGACGCGATCGTCAAGCGGATCCGCGGCAGCGCCGGCACGACCGTCCGGTTGACCATCCTCCATGCCGGTGACACCAGCCCGATCGTGGTCAGCATCGTGCGCGAGAAGGTGATCGTCCCGGCGGTCAGCTGGGCACTCGTGCCCGGCACGACGATCGCGGACGTCCGACTCGAGGAGTTCTCGACCGGCGCGGCCAAGCAGCTTGTCGATGCGCTGGGGGCCGCCCGCAAGGCTGGCGCCACCGCGATCGTGTTCGACCTGCGCGGCAACCCGGGCGGCTACGTCGACGAGGCGGTCACCATTGCCAGCCAATTCCTGCCGGGTGGCAGCGTCTACCAGCAGCGCGACCGGACCGGCAAGACGAGCAGTGTCCCGGTCAAGGACGGCGGCGTCGCCACGAGCATTCCCATGGCGGTCCTCGTCGACAACGGTACGGCCAGCGCGGCTGAAATCGTGGCTGGCGCGATCCAGGACGCCAAGCGTGGCCAGGTCATCGGCAAGACCACCTTCGGGACGGGCACCGTGCTGAGCGAGTTCCCATTGCGGGACGGTTCCGCCCTGCTCGTCGGGACGATCGAATGGCTGACCCGGGACGGACGCCAGATCTGGAAGCACGGAATCGTCCCCGATGTGACCGTCGACTCGAACCCGATCGGCAAGATCGTGACGCCCAGCCGCCTGTCCACGCTGGGCGCCGCCGGCCTCGCCACCTCGGGTGACCTGCAGCTGCTCAAGGCCATCGAGGTGCTCCGCGCCCACTGAGTCATGCGCTCGGTACAGGGTGCCGGGGCGCCGGGCGCCGGGCGTCGGGTGCAGGGCGACCATCGCGACAGGCGAGCGCCCACGCCTACGCTCGGAGCGAGAACGCTCAGCCGGAGGTCGCTACAGCAGCTCGCCGTGGGCAGACCCGGTCGGCTCGCCGTCGCGCGGCCGTGGTTCTTCGCCGGGTCCGTAGCGGGGCGTCGGCGGGGCCGCGCTGACGCCCATCGCCGCCGCGCCGACGGCACGCGCCTCGGTCGCCGCCGCTCCACCAGTGCCCACTTCGCCCGCGCCCGCCACGAGGACCGCGCCGACGGTGCTCGCCTCGAGGACCGGTAGCGGTGCTCCCGACGTGCCCTCGATGGCACCGACGCCGAAGGGCACCCACTTGCCCGGATCCTGCAGGCGATGGGCCTCCAGGTTGCCCCGAGCGTGCGTCTCGCTGAAGCCCTTTGGCTCGATCCACATGCGCTCGCCCTCGAGCAGGCCGAGCACACCAGACTGACCGGGCTCCGACTGCCCATGCTGACAGTAGGCGCAGGCGCCGGAGTCGTGGCGCTGGTAGGTCGGCGGCTCTTCGTACGTGGTGATGTAGCCCTCGTAGTTGCGCAGCACCACCTTGTGGTCCGAGTAGCTGATCAGGTAGTTGGGCATGACCGGGATCTTGCCCCCGCCGCCCGGCGCGTCGACGACATAGGTCGGCACCGCATAGCCCGAGGTGTGGCCGCGCAGGCCCTCCATGATCTCGATGCCCTTGCCCACCGGGGTCCGGAAATGGCCCGAACCTTCGACCAGATCGCACTGGTACAGGTAGTACGGCCTGATCCGGTTCTCCACCAGCTGGTGCACGAGGGCACGCTGGATGTTGACGCAGTCGTTCACCCCCGCCAGGAGGACGGACTGGTTGCCGACCGGGATGCCCGCCCGGGTCAGTCGGTCCACCGCCCGGCTCACCTCGGGGGTGATCTCGTTGGGATGGTTGAAGTGCAGGTTCATCCAGATCGGGTGGTACTGGGCGAGCATCTCGCACAGCGCATCGTCGACTCGCTGGGGCAGGAAGACGGGCACCCGGCTGCCGATCCGGATGATCTCGATATGGGGGATCTCGCGCAGCCCGCGGATGATCGATTCGAGCAGCTTGGGGGCCAGGGTCAGCCCGTCGCCGCCGGAGATGAGGACGTCGCGGACCTGCGGGGTGCGGCGCAGGTAGTCCAGCTGGGCCTCGTGATCCTTGCGGTTGAAGTTCTGGCTGGGGTCGCCGACGATCCGGCTCCGGGTGCAGTACCGGCAGTAGCTGGCGCACTGGGTGGTGACCAGCATGAGCACCCGGTCCGGATAGCGGTGGACGAGTCCCGGAACCGGCGAGTGGCGATCCTCGGCGAGCGAGTCCTCCATCATCGCGGTGAACGCCTGCTGCTCCCGGCCGAGCGGGATGACCTGGCGCCGGATCGGGTCGTTGGGGTCCTTCGGATCGATCAGGCTGATGAAGTACGGCGTGATGTCGACCCGGAACTTGCCCTCCGCCGAGAGACCGTCGCGCTCCTCGTCGGTGAGCTCGAGGATCTCGGCGATCTCGGTCAGATCATTGACACGGTGGCTGAGCTGCCAGCGCCAGTCGTTCCACTGCTCGTCCGGGACGTCCGACCATCGAGGCGCCCGCCTGCTGACGGCCGGTCGACCGTCCGGGCCGAGGGCACGGGCGGGATCGCGTCGATTGACGAACGGCGCCTCGGCGGCGGCACGGGTCGCAGCCTGGTGGGCGACGGCGCTCTTGATCTCCTGGGCGTCCACGTGGCTGACCTCCGGGCTGCGACGCATAAAGTCTATGCAGTCTGCAAGTCCGGGCATCATAGCGCGGGTGGGTGGGGCGGTCCACAGGTCGTGCGAAAGCGTGAAGGGGCCGCGATCAGCGGCGGTGCTACAGTCGTGCCGATGTAGCCCGCCGGGCTTCAGGATCGGAGGAACGCCCGTGCTGCCACGGCTGATCCAGGGTGGGATGGGAGCGGGCGTCTCCAGCTGGACCCTGGCTCGGGAGGTGTCCTCGCTGGGGCAGCTTGGGGTCGTCTCCGGGACGGCCCTGGACTCCATCCTCGTGCGCAAGCTGTGGGACGGCGATCCGGGCGGGCACGCGCGACGAGCGATCGCTGCCTTTCCGTCGCAGGAGATCGCCCGGTCCGTGCTGGATCGCTACTTCCGTGACGGTGGGCCCGCGACCGGAACGACCGCGCCCGCCGAGGGCAGCGCGAACCGCGCGGACGACGACGGAGACGGAGACGAGGGAGATGAGGGAGACGAGGCCGGCGAGCTCGTCCGGGGCCGGCGCTACAAGCTCGCCCCGCTGCTCCGGGCCCCGCTGCGACCCGACCGCCAGGGCCTGCTGGTCCTGGCCAACTTCGTCGAGGTGTTCCTGGCGAAAGAGGGCCACGACGGGGTGGTGGGCATCAACTACCTCGAGAAGATCCAGCTCCCGACACTCCCCAGCCTGTACGGGGCGATGCTCGCCGATGTCGATGTCGTCCTCATGGGAGCCGGCATCCCGGCGGAGATTCCGGACGTCCTCGATCGGCTCACTCAACACCTCGCGGTGTCCATCAGCCTCGACGTCCTCGGTGCAGGGGATCGGAAGTTCGAGCTCACGTTCGATCCTCGGGCGATCGGACTGGGTGCGGGCGCGGCCAACCTGCGGCGCCCGAAGTTCCTGCCGATCGTCTCGGCGGCGACGCTGGCCAAGGCGCTCCTGCGCAAGTCGCCGGGCGGAATCGATGGCTTCGTCGTCGAGGGCCCGATCGCCGGGGGTCACAATGCGCCGCCACGCGGGCTGCTGCAGCTGTCGGAACGCGGCGAACCGATCTACGGTGAACGGGACGTGGTGGACCTGGACAAGATGAAAGCGCTCGGCGTGCCGTTCTGGCTTGCCGGCGCCTATGGCAGCCGTGAGCGGTTCGCCGAGGCCGTGGCCGCCGGGGCGCATGGTGTGCAGGTGGGGACCGCGTTCGCGTTCTGCGAGGAATCGGGGCTGGATCCGGAGCTGCGACGACGGTTCCTCGCGAACCTCGTGCTTGGCGATGGTGACGTGTTCACGGATCCCGTGGCTTCGCCGACCGGCTTCCCGTTCAAGGTGGCTGAACTGGACGGTACGCTCTCCGAGGAGGCCGCGTATGACGAGCGGCCGCGGCTGTGTGACCTTGGCTACCTTCGGCGGGCCTATGTGCGGGCCGACGGGACCCTCGACTACCGGTGCCCCAGCGAGCCGGTGAACGACTACGTTCGCAAGGGCGGCCGGGTGGAGGACACCATCGGTCGCAAGTGCCTGTGCAATGCGCTCGTTTCGAACATCGGGATGGGCCAGCGCCGTGCCGACGGCTACGAGGAGCTCCCGATGCTGACGGCCGGCGACGACATTGCCAGCGTGCGCCGGTACATCACGCCCGATCAGCTGTCCTACCACGCGCGCGACGTCGTCGAGTCGCTGCTGCCGGTCGAGTCGCTGTTGCCGTCCGCCTGATCCAGCGCCGCCTACCGGGTGGGCCGCGGTCGAGGCCTGGGGACTACTCCCCGATGACCGCCCACAGGAAGCCCATCATGATGAAGAAGCCACTGAACATGGCGATCAGTGCCAGGCCGCCGTACGGGGAGTTGGCCCCTTCGTGGGGCACGAGCTGCAGGCCGATCCCGAAGACCACCGCCCAGCCGACGAACAGAAGCGCGAACAAGATCTTCGTGTTCGGGGCCTTGAACAGGCGGGTCATCGAGGACGGTCGACCCTCGGCAGTCGATGCCGCGCGCATGAACACCACGACCATGAGCGCGCCGATCGCGATCGCCACCACGAAGCTGACGAGCGATTCGGGGAGCTTGCTGAACGGCGCCAGGAACAGCTGCAACCGACGGGCCTCCACGAAGCATTGATCGAGGGGATCATCCCCGGATCGAGCGTGACGGCCCGAATGCTAGCAGACCGACTGGTACGCAAGCGAGCCGCGTGCGAGTCACGGGCCGAACCCCAGCCCGCGGTCCGGCCGGCGGTCCAGCCGGCGGCGGTCCGTACTACGGTCAGGCCGCCGGGAGGTTGGGCACGCCGACAACCTGGACCCGGTGGAGACCCGTCGCGCCCGACGGCAGCGAAGGCCGGACGGTGGCGTCCTGCACGTTCCCCAGCCGATCTGTGGCGCGTGCCACCAACTCGAGTGACCCCGCCACCCGTGGATCGACATCGATCCGCCAGCGTACCCAGGTCAACGGTCCGAGCGCCGCTTCGAGTTCCGCCAGCCGCCACGTCGCGCCGCCGTCCGTGCTGACCTCCACCTGGGCAATGCCGCGGTCCCCGGCGGTGGCGATGCCGTACACCGGGAACATGCGATCCGACGGCACCGTGCCCGCCTGGACGGGCTCGTCGATCCGGCTGTAGGTCCGCACCGCTGCGGTTCGGTCCCAGGAACGCTGCACCCAGTAGCCGGGCTCGTCGTGGTCCGCCAAAATGATCTCCGTCAGGTACTTGGGTTGCTTCATGCCGTACCGGCCGGCGATCAGGACGCGCAGCGGGAATCCGTGGTCGGGCGTGAGGGCAGTGCCGGGCGGGCCCATCTCGTACGCCAGCCAGGTCCGCTCATCCATCGCCACATCAAGCGGGATCGACTCGGTGTAGCCATCGATGGATCGCCACAGGACGTGGGTCGCGCCCGCCTGGACACCGGCGGCAGTCAGCACGTCACGGGCTCGGGTGCCCTTCCAGCGCTGCGTCGAGATGAGCGCACCGAAGCGGACCACCTCGTTGCTGATGCACTGGAGCGTGCGGTAGTCCTCGACCGCGGGCATGGCCTTGAGCTCGTCGAGTCCGTAGGCGTGCGGTCGGTCGACCAGGCCGCTCACCGTCAACCGCCAGCCTGCCCCGTCGACGATCGTGGGACTGAGGTCCTTGCCGATCACGTAGAAATCGCTGACCGGCGTCACCTGTGGCGTCGGGCCGAAGCCACCGGGCGCTGACGGCCGAGCCGAGCTGGACTGACCGACCGTGAGCGCGTGCGCCAGTCGGCTGGCGACTCCGACGGCCGAACCCGCGAAGGCACCCAGGCCGAGGACGACCAGGCTCCGACCGAGGAAGGTCCGGCGGGGCAGGAGCCGGGCATCGCCGGGACCCATGTCCACAACCAGCGCGGGGCTCGGTGCTGGCGTCCCGCGGAGGATCCCGACCAGAACGAGCCCATAGGCGAGCATCGCGATCGCCAGGGGGACGTGCAGTTGCGTGGCGGTCAGACCCGCCGCGGAACCGAACAGGCCGGCACCGAAGACGGGCAGCACAACCACTTCGGCAACCAGCCAGGCGAGGGCGCCGACGAGCAGTCCGTCCGCGCTGGTCGAGGCCCGTCGGACGACGCCGAACCGGGCCAGCAGACCGCCCAGCACGCCACCGATCAGGATGAGCACCACCACGATGCCCACGAACAGGAGGCTCTTGGCCAGCGGTCCCAGGTTGGAGACGGCGATTTCGAACAAGGGCAGCGGGATGAAGCGGGTGAACCCGTTGTGGATCAGCTCGAGGAAGCCGACTGCCCCGGACAGGCTCGAACCGACAAGCAGCACGAACGCGCTGACCGACCCGGCCAGGAGGCCGGCGCCAAGGGCAGGACGAACGTCGGTCCGCGCGGCGCGATCGCGGCTGAGGACAGGTGCCTGATCAGGAGCAGTGGATCGGTTCATTGGTCCGGACGATAGCGCCGGTTCAGTGACATCTGGATGACGGTCAGTCAGGACTCGCTGCGACGGGTGCGGCCAGCAGCGGGCCAATCGTCGCGGCCCATGCCTCAAGCGCCTCGAGGTCGTGGACGGTGTACTCACCGACGCGCGGGCTCTCGACGTTGACCACCCCGACCGGTTGGCCCTCGATCCGGATCGGCACCGCCAGTTCGCTTCGAGTCCGACCGCCCGGGAAGGTCTTGTAGTCAGGGTCGAGTCGGACATCCGGGAGCAGGGCCGGTTCGCCGGTTCGGAACACCCGACCACACACGCCGTCGAGCCCGATCAGCCATTCGCCGGCCACGACCGCACCGGTGTCTTCGCCCGCCCCCCAGCGCTGACCGACCAGCCGAAGCTGGTCGACGGTGGGGTCGTACAGGAAGATCGCCGCATGGTGGAACAGGTGACGCAGGCCGATATCCTCGGCCAGACGCGCCATCAGGCGCTGGGTCCCGGCATCGAATCGCGGACCGCCCGGCGGTCCGTTGCCATGAGTCCCGGACGAAGACACGTTCACGCGGACAGCCTCGATGAGTTCGCTGCCATCGTATGCCTGTCGACGGCGCCGCGTCCTACGTCGAATTCATGAGCGACGACCCGACCGTGTCCGCGCTGACGGCGGCCCGTGGCCCCTGCGTGAAGCTGGCCACCGGGTGGCGCGCCGTGGCCGGTTCGACGACGCTGGCTCAGCAGGCCTTGAGGTCACGGACCGCTAGCATGGATCGATGCCGCTGCTCCGTCAGGCGACGCCGACCGACCCGGGCCCCAGCCGGGCCGCCCCGCCGAGTGCGTTCGAACGACTCGGTCGTGTGGTGCACCGTCGACGGCACTGGGTCATCGGAATCTGGGTCGTGCTCCTGCTGGCGGCCCTGCCCCTGGCCCCGCGGGCAGCAGGGGCACTCCGAGCCGGCGGGTTCACCCTGGACACGCTCGAGTCCGCCCGAGCACGCACCCTTCTCGAGCACGAGCTCGGCGTGCCACCATCGGCACTCGTGCTCGTCTACACGAGCTCCAGCGAGCTGGCCGGCTCGGCCGGGTTCGAAGCCGCGGCCAGCGCGGCTGCCGCCGCAGTTCGACCCACCCCGCACGTCAGCGGCATCCTGTCCCACCTGCTGGCCCCGGCCCAGGTCTCGGCCGACCGCTCGGTCGCCTACGATGTCGTCCTGCTGGACCTCCCGGCCGACGTGTCGCCGGACGCCCTGCCCGCCATCCGCGAGCGGCTGGCTGCGCTGCCCAGTGGCCCGGTCCGGATCGGCCTGGCCGGTGGACCCGCGTTCTACGGGGATATCCAGACCGTCTCCGAGGCGGACCTTCGGCGCAGCGAGGTCCTCTCGTTGCCCCTGGCCGCGCTGGCCCTGCTGCTGGTGTTCGGGTCGGTGGTGGCAGCCGGCGTGCCGCTGGTCGTGGGTGGTACCGCAGTCGTCATCTCGCTGGCGATCATCTGGGCACTGGCCAACCTGACCCAGATGAGCATCTTCGTGCTCAACCTGGCCACCCTCCTCGGCCTGGGCCTGGGCGTCGACTACTCCCTGCTCATGACCAGCCGGTTCCGCGAGGAGTTGGCCAGGCGTCTGGCGGTCGGCTCGGGCGACTCGGGCGGGGGCGGCGGCTCGAGCGGCGGCGCGGGCGCGGTCGGCGGGACCGGCGCAGGTGCCGCCGCGGGTCTCGCCGCGGACCGGGATGCGGCGGTGGCGGACGCGGTCCGGGTGACGGTCGCCACGGCCGGCCGAGCCGTCTTCTTCAGCGGCCTGACTGTGCTGCTCGGGCTGTCCGGCCTGATTCTGTTCGAGTTCCCGATCCTGCGCTCGGTCGGGATCGCCGGGGCAGTCGTCGTCGGGATGGCCAGCCTGGCCGCGCTGACCCTGCTCCCGGCGGTGCTGGGCGTACTCGGTCCCAGGCTCGATTCGCTCCGGGTCCGCCGGGTGAATACCGGGGCCGATGCAGATGGACCCTGGGCCCGACTCGCCCGACGGGTCATGGACCGCCCGGTCGCGGTCTTCCTGCCGACGCTGGCCGCCCTGCTGCTCCTGGGCCTGCCCTTCCTGCACGTCCGCTTCAACGCCCCGGACGCGTCGATCCTGCCGCCGGGAGTCCCGTCACGGATCGCCTTCGATTCGCTGGACAGGGCGTTCGGTCCGGGCCGCTTCGCGCCCATGTACCTGGCCATCCGGACCGTGGGGCCGGTCAGCTCCCCCCAGACGATCAGCGCGCTGTACGACTATTCCCGGCGCCTGGCCGGTGATCCGCGGATCGCCTCCGTCGATGGCGTGGTGAACGTCGACCCGCGGCTGACCCTGGCCCAGTACCAGTTGCTCTACAGCACACCGACGGGACCACCGGACCGCTTCGTGGCCGCCAAGCTGGCCGCGACGACCCGGGGCGACCTGACGGCGTTCACGCTGACCACCGCTGCGGGCCCCAACACGAACGGAGCCCGGGCCCTGGTCGCCGACCTGCGCTCCGGGACCGGATCGCTGACCGCCCCGGCCGGCATGCGTGTCCTGGTCGGCGGTGGCGCGGCCGATGTCGTCGACGTGGTCGACGGGGTGGCGGCGGGCTTTCCGCGGACAGCCCTGTTCATCTTCGTCTCGACCTACCTGGTCCTGCTCGTACTCCTCCGATCGGTGATCCTGCCGCTCAAGGCGCTGATCATGAACAGCCTGTCCATCCTGGCCGCCTTCGGGGCACTGGTCTGGATCTTCCAGGACGGCAACCTGTCGCGGCTGCTCGGGTTCGCGCCGCTGGGCTACGTCGAGACGACCCAGCCGGTCATCCTGTTCTGTGTGCTGTTCGGCCTGTCGATGGACTACGAGGTGTTCCTTCTCTCGCGCATGAAGGAGGTATGGGACCGGACCGGCGTCAACCGGGAGGCCGTCGCCCGCGGCCTGGAGCGCAGTGGCCGGATCGTGTCGTCGGCCGCACTGGTCGTGGTCGTGGTGGCGGGCTCGTTCGCGTTCGCGGACGTGGTCCTGATCAAGGCGATCGGGCTGGGCGTGGCCATCTCGGTGGCCCTCGATGCGACGATCGTTCGGGCGCTGCTGGTGCCGGCCACGATGCGCCTGTTGGGCGACCGCAACTGGTGGCTGCCGGCTCGCCTGGGACGCTGGATGGCCGGCCGCCTGCCCGCGTCCGAGGCGGACACGGAGGCCGCGCTGCGATGAGAAGACAGCAGATCGCGCCGGTCCGACTCGCCCGGGCCCGGGCGATGCTGGTCCGACTCGGCCGGGCGTGGGGGACGTGGGTCCGGTTGATCCGGCTGGTCGCGCTGGGAGGGTCACTGGCGCTGCTCGCCGGCACGTTGGCCGGCTGTGCGGGTCCCATCCTGGCCAACCCCGTGGGCGTCGCTGCCCCAGCCCACGGCGCGACGCCCAGCCCGATCACGCCCGCGGACCCGCAGCAGGTCGTCTTCCCGCGCGACGACGGCCCGCACCATCGCCTGACCGAATGGTGGTACTACACGGGCCACCTGGTGGACGAGACGGGTCGACGCTACGGCTTCGAGTTCGTCGTGTTCCGGGCCGAGCGGGGCGGCTTTCCCGTGGCCTGGGCGTCGCATCTGGCGGTGACGGATGAGCGGGCTGGCGCGTTCCACTACGCCCAGCGTAGCGAGATCGGGCCCCAGGTCGACCAATCGCCGCGTGGACCGGACGGTCCGACCGGCTTCGACCTTGCCCTGACCGAGGGTGGCCCAGCGACGGCCCCGGTGCCGGTGGCCCCCGGCCTGCCGGGGCCTCCCGCGTGGCGGATGACCGGCGGTGGCGGAACCGATCGATTGACCGCCAGCCTGGGGCCCCTGGAGGCGATCGCCGCAGGCACGCCGGGTGGTCTCGGACTCGACCTCGGGCTGAGCAGCACGCGACCGCCGGTTCTCCACGGTCGAGCGGGCTGGATCGATTTCGGAGTGGCGGGTGGCTCGTACTACGCCTCGCGGACGAGGCTGACCGCGGCGGGCACGCTCGACCTCAATGGCCAACGGCTGCGGGTGAGTGGCAGCGCCTGGTTCGACCACCAGTGGGGCGACTTCATCGCGCTGGGCGGCGGCTGGGACTGGTTCGCGATCAACCTGGCCGACGGCACGGACCTCATGCTGTCGCTCGTCCGGGAGGCCAACGGCTCAACGGCGCTTGCCTACGGCACCTTGGTCGGACCGGACGGCCGCGTGCGGACGCTAGATCCGGCTGACTTCACGGTCCGGGCGCTGGGCTCCTGGCGTTCGCCGCACACCGGCGTGGACTATCCGTCTGGCTGGATGGTCGAGCTGCCTGGCGAAGGGCTGGAGATCCAGCTGACGCCCAGCGTCGCGGACCAGGAGCTCGATACCCGGGCGACCACGGGGGTCGTCTATTGGGAGGGCTCGCAGACGGTCCGGGCGACGCGCAACGGCAGGCCACTGGACGGCGAGGCGTACGTCGAGCTGACCGGGTACGGCAGGACCAGCCCGGGCGCCGCACCGTAGCCGCCGCGGCCGGACGAGGTCCTGGGCGTGGCGGCACGCTCGTCGGGCCAACCGGCCCGGCGCAGAATGGGCCGAACGGCCCATGTGCGCGCGCCACGGGGCGCCGCAATCTAGCACTAATCAAGTATCTGTTTGCGAATGAACCTCCTCGCGAGCCACCCCAGGGAGATCCAATGCCACGCCGCGACCGCCGCCATCCCCTGCTCCTGACCCTGACTGCCGGTGCGGTCATCGCCCTGGCCGGTTGCTCGGCCGGCACGGTCCCCACGTGGACGTACGCGCCCGCCTCCCCGAACGCCGCCGCCCCAGCGAGTGCGGCACCTGGCGGCGCGGCGCCGTCTGCCGCCCTGGCCAGCTCGGGTCCGGTCGCCCAGGCCGGCAGCTTCGAAGTCGACGCGTTCGACCTCGGCTTCAAACCGGCCCAGATCAGCGTCAGCCAGCCGGGTGCCTACACGGTCACCTTCAAGAACACCGGCTCCATCCTCCACGACATGACCTTCGCCGACGGCACCACGATCCCGGCCAAGGCCGGCGAGACGGTGACCGGCACCGTCAATGTGCCCGCTGCCGGTATCACGTTCATCTGCTCGATCCCTGGCCACGCAGATGCCGGCATGAAGGGCGCAGTCACGGTCAGCGGACAAGCTGCGACCGGCGGTGGAGCTGCGGGCGGTGGTGCTGCCGCCAGCGCCCAGCCGGCGGTGGCTGGCGCCGACAGCCACGGCGGTCCGGCGCCAGCCACCGACGTCGCCCCCGATCCGAACGCGCCCAAGTACACGCTCTATGACGCCACCGCACCGAAGGTGCTCGACGGCACCGTCCACGACATCGACCTGGTCGTCCAGGAGAAGCTCATGACCGTCGCTGATGGCTTCGTGCAGGCCGTCTGGACCTTCAACGGGACCGTCCCGGGCCCGGTCATTCGAGTCCACCTGGGCGACACCGTCCGAATTCACCTCAAGAATCCGGCCACCAACAAGCTGCCCCACAGCATCGATTTTCACGCCAGCCAGGTCGCCTGGAACGGGCCGATGACCTCGATCAATCCGGGCGAGGAGAAGCTCTACGAATGGCACGCCGACTATGCCGGCGTGTGGATGTACCACTGCGGCACGGCGCCGGCGCTGCAGCACATCGCCAACGGCATGTACGGGATGGTCATCGTTGAGCCGAAGGGCGGGTTCAAGCCGGTCGACAAGGAGATCGCGCTCGTCCAGAGCGAGTGGTATCTCGGCCCCCAGGGCCAGCCGGTCAGCCTGGCCAAGGCATCGGTCGGCAACCCGGCACCGGACTTCGTGGTGTTCAACGGGGTTGCCAACCAGTACAAGGACACGCCGATCCAGGTCAAGACCCGCGGCACGGTCCGAATCTTCATCCTGGATGCCGGTCCAAACATCGACAGCTCCTTCCACATCGTCGGAACGATCTTCAATACGGTCATCAAGGAAGGCTTCCAGCTGCTCTCGGGCAACCCCGGCCACTACGGCTCGCAGGCGGTCGACCTGTCGCCGGCCCAGGGCGCGATCATCGAGCTGACCGTGCCCGAGGACGGCCTCTATCCGATCGTGACGCACGCCTTCAACTTCGTGGGACGCGGCGCCCTCGGTCTACTCAAGGCGGGTGATGGCAACCCGAACAACTGACCTGGCCACCCCAGGATCCAGGGCAAGGCGGGGCCCGCCATGAGACCGGAGCTGACCAAACGTGCGGACTACGCGATCCGGGCGATGCTCGCCCTCACCCGCACGAATGACAACAGGCCGCTGAGCACCCGCCGGATCGCCGAGGAGATGGAGATCCCGGTCCGGTTCCTGCCCCAGGCCATGGGCGACCTCAGCCGGGCCGGCCTGGTGCGGGCGGAGTCGGGACGAAACGGCGGCTACCTCCTCCAGCGCCCCGCCGTGGAGATCAGCCTCCTCGACGTCATCGAGGCGGTCGAGGGGGACAGCCGGCGCCAGTCGTGCGTGCTCCGGGGCGGGCCGTGCGGGCGCTCCGGGCCGTGCGATGTCCACGAGGTCTTCGTCGCCGCGCAGGACGCGTTGCTCGGAACGCTGTCAGCCACGAGCCTCGCGAGCGTCGCGAGCGTCGTCGGGCCGGGCGCCGGAGGAGGCTGGACCGGTTCTGGGGAAGGGGCCGGTCCCGCGGCCTGGTTCGCCGGCAACGACGAGGACCGCCCTGCCGAGTAGCCCGAGGGACAGGGCCAGGCCCAGGCCCCCGACGAGAATGCCCGCCAGCGTCGCCGGCGGCGAGCCGAACGGAAGACCGACCGCCAGCAGGGCGACACCGGCGTCGAGCAGCCCGAGTCGGATCACCGGCACCCGCCCGAGGATCGCCCGCTGGCGCGCGTGGCGGGCCTGGTCACCGGGCCCGATCGCCGGGATGAGGTGGGTTGCCGCACCGACGATCACGAGGACGACCCAGCCGGCCACCAACGGCCCCATGACGGCCGCGACAGACCAACCGAGCGGATCGGCTCCGTATTGGATGAGCCGCACCAGCGCGATCCCGGCGGCCACGGCGAACCAGGCCGCGGCGCTCGACAGGGCACCCGTCGTGTAGCGGTGCCAACCGGGGTCGGTCGTCCAACCGGCCCGTGCCCGCCACGACCGCGCGAGGTAGGCGAGGAGGGCGAGCGCCCCGACGAACGTGGCCCCGCCACCGAGGATCGCCAGCGGGCCGATCCCAAGCGCATACCCGATGGCCACCAGCGGTGCGCCGGCGACGAGCGCGCGGATCGCGATCTTCGCCGAGATGTGGTTTGCCATCCGGCTCCCGGCGACGGTCGGGTAGAGATGGAGCAGCGAGCCGGCGATGACGAGCGAGACGAACCCGAACAGGTTCAGCCAGGCGTGAGCCGGCTTGAGCGCGCCCCACGCCTCACTGACGGGCGGCCAGCCGGCGACGAGGAGGGTCGCGAGCGAGGCCCCGATGACGACGTCGGCGATCGCGCTGCCGTAGGCCAGGGCGACGAGGCCACGCCGCGGGCCCAGCGCATGGCGGAGCGGCGCGAACGTCGCCCAGGCGAGGCCGACCAGGCCGGCGATGAAGGTCATGCCGCCGGCGGTGGCCAGCGGAGCCCAGCCGGCCGCGACGCCGACAGCGACGCCGAGCGCGCCTGTCCCCACGGCAGCGATGACGGCGAGCCGGGTGCGGGGCCCTGTGGGCGGCGCGGCCGACAGCGCCGAGGCGAAGAACGGCATGACCGAGGAGATCGCCACGCTGGCTGAGCCGGCGAGCACGAGATGAAGCGGCAGCCATGCCCCGTGGCGGACCTCGGGAGGCAGTGCCATGCTGATGAGCGCGGCGACCAGGAAGAGTCCGCTCACCACGAGTCCACCGAACGCGATGCGGCGATCATCGCCCCTGGCGATCCCGACCGGGCGACCGGAATGATCGACGATCGGGAGCGCGGCTCGGGGCGTCGCAGGCTGGGCCGTGGGGCCGGCCAGTGCCGGTTCGACGCCTGTCAGGTCACGCTCGGCGGGCGGGTCGGGGGGCGGCTCGGCCGTTGTCGGAAGCATCACCGCGGCCGAGTCCTGGACTCGCGCGCACGATTCGCAGCAGGGCTCGGCGTCCGCCTCAGCTTCCGGCGCGCCCACGATGGGCGTCGGCTCGTGCATCTGGAGGGAGGGTCGTTGGGGCATCGCGGATCGCCTCCGGAAGAATGGCAGCACGCAATATCTAACTAAGATAGTAGAAGTTTAGCCCACTCCCTGCGGTTCGCACGGCCAGCAACCGTCAGCTGGGCCGCGACGCTGCCCATCAACACAGGCCGAATACGCCGTTGACATCATCCATACGATATCTTTCTTGGCAATGGTCTTGCAGAAGCGGTCGTCAGATTGGCGGAGTGGTCTGCGAAGCCTCGGAAGGACTAGAGCAATGGACCGGGACATGACTCGACATCCCAGCAGGGCCTTTGGCCCACGGTGGCTTGCAGTAACTACAGCCGTCATGCTCGCGCTGAGTGCCATTGCTTCGACGCCACTGGTGGCCGGAGCGGCGACGGTCGCGCCAAACACCCAATGCAGCAACGGTCTCGACAACACCGGTGGGCTCGGGTTGATCTGCGAAGTCACGGTCGTCAATCAGATCACCGCCACCACGGGGACCGCGACGGTCACGATCAGGGAGTGCCACGGCGCGGCCGGCGCACCGACTGCCAGCTGCACCAACACGACCACGACCCTGGCGCAGCCGGTCACGGCGGTCACCCAGTGCAACTCTTCCGGCAACGGCGGCGGCAGCACGGTGCGCTGCAGCGCCTTGGTCACCAACAACTTCGCCGGTGTCACACCGAGCCCCACAGCGGCGACGGTCAACCAGTGCGTCGGCTCCGGGGACGGCATCACGACCGGCTGCAACCCCTATCCCGCAAACACGACCGGCGCGGCGATCACCCAATGCAACGGCTCCGCGAACGGCGGGACCCTCGTCGGGCTGAACTGCCTCGCGACCGGCACGACCACGTCGGCGCTGCTGGTCACGATCAACCAGTGCAACGGCTCGGGCAACGGCGGTGGAAGCCTGGTGGCCTGCACGGCGAGCATCGTCAACAACGTGGTCGCCGGGCCCAGTGCGTCGCCGAGCCCGAGCGCGTCAGCGAGTCCGAGCGCGTCGCCGAGCCCGAGCCCGAGTGCGTCGGTCGCCCCGACCGCCACGGCACGACCGGTGCCGACCACGCCAGTGCCGACCATCCCGCCGACGAACACCGCGGGACCGGTCGACGGTACCCCGTTGGGTCCGGTTGACCTGGTCGTTGCAGGGTTCGCCCTGCTTGCGTTCCTTTCCTTCGTGCTCATCTACCCGTGGTTCCGGCGCCGGCAGCAGCGGTCTGCGGACGTTGCGCCGTGACCGTCGGCACGACGCCGAGGAACTGAGGTGATGACGATGAGCAGACGGCAGCGCGGACAGGGACTGGGGAAGGAGGCGCGCACGGCAACCAGACAAGCAGGCACCGCCGTGGCGGGTGCCATCGGGTACCTGCCTACGCTCGTGGAGACGGCACGCAGTGGCGCCGGGCAACTGGCCGAACAGCTCCCGGAGGTACTCGACCGCACCCGAGCGAGCGCTCTGGGCACCGCGAGCACCCTGCAGACGATGCCCGATCCCACGCTGCGGCTGCTGGCAGCCTTCTCGATCGGCCTCGGTGCCGGGCTCTATCTGTCCGGCGCGCCGCGTCTGGTCACCCTGGCCGCCCTGACGCCTGCGCTGATCCTGAGCTTCGCCATCGTCTCGCGCCCGGGTCGAGAGCAACGCCCGCGCTGAACACCCAACGGCCGCCTCGCGCACCAGCGGCCAGCGGAACGGCCACGCCAGCGGCACGAGGCCCGAGGCCCGAGGCGTAGAGACAGGGGCTTGATAGATAGAACAGATGTTCTATCATTGGTCGGGCGATGAGGACCCTGACCGAGCCCCCAACAGAGCCCCTGGCCGACGCCATCGCCCGCCTCGAGCATCGCTGGGGCCATGCCGCGGTCCGCCTCGGCAGCGGCCGCCCGGTCGCGATGTCGATCCCCGTCGAGGGCGCCCTCGCGCCGGCCCTCGCGCCTGTGCGGGAACTCCTGCCGGATGTTGGGGTGGACTCGACCGGCTTCGCCGCCCTCGATGCGATCCTGGGACCAGGCGGCCTGGTTCGCGGGGCGAGTGTGACGCTCCGTGGCGGTGGGTCGAGCGGCAAGACGACGCTCGCCCTGCGGATCGTCGCGGAGGCCCAGCGGCGCGGCGCGATCGCCGCCTACCTGGACTTGGGGCGCTCCTTCGATCCGCTGGAAGCCGTCGCTCGGGGTGTCGACCTGGCCTGGATCCTCGTCCTCCGGGCGACCGACGCGACCGAGGGCCTGCGACTCGCTGGCGCGCTCCTGAGCGGACGGGCAGTGGACCTGCTCGTGGTCGACCTGCCCGGCCGCCTGCCGCCGGCACGCGAAGCACTTCTGCGCCGCCTGACCGCCCGCGCGCGACAGGTCGGCACCCGACTCGTCTCCCTGGAACCTCCCGATCTCGCCCCAGCGCTCCATGGTGCATTGGCCGAGACGGCCGGGGTGGGGTTGGAGCTGGAGCGCCGTGCCTGGATCTACCTCGACCGAGACGTGGTCGGGCAGCACACGCTCGTCACCGTCGCCCGCAACCGCTTCGGTCCGCCGGGGCGACGGGTCGAGCTGGAGATCCGCTACGTCGACGAGGGAGACCGGGAGCGCAGCGTGGCCCGTGTCCTCGATACCGGTCCGCCGGGGACGACGGGGCCGCCGACGCTGCCACCGGTGCCGATCAGGCCATCCGGGACGCCTGGGCCGCCGGGGGCGCCGGGGACGCCGGTGCCGATCAGGCCGACGGGGACGCCGGGGACGCCGGGGATCGGGCTCCGTCCGATCGCCAGCCGCCGGATCGAGCGTGCCAACCGCAGCCACCCTGACCCGAGATTTCCCACCCATGCGACTGCTCTTGCTCACCTGGCCCCACCTGCCGCTCCGCCTCGAACAGACGATCCAGCCGCTCACCGGGGAGCTGGTCGTGCTGGGTGGCCGGCCCTGGGAGACCGGGACGGTCCTCGACTGCAGTCCCGCCGCGCAACGCCAGGGGGTCCGCCCCGGGATGGCGCTGGGGGCCGCCCATAGGCTCGTCCCCGAGGCCACGTTTCGCAGCCCGCATATCGACCGCTACCAGGCGGCGGTCGAGGCCGCCCTCGACGCGCTGAGCGACTTTGCCCCGTTCGTCGAGGGCGCGACCGAGCCGACAGACCCGGCGTTCGGCAGCGTCCTCGCGGGGATCGAGGGCCTGGACCTGCTGTGGGGCGACGAGCCGACCTTGCTCGGTCGGGTCGTGGCCGCGCTGGCGCCGCTCCTGCCCGGACCGCCGCGGGCGGGGATCGCCGGCTCCCGGTTCGCCGCCCGGGTCGCGGCAGTCATGGCCCGCGAGCACCTGCCCGGCACCGACGTCGCCTGGCAGGCCGTCCCGCCGGGTGGCCCCGCGGCCGAGGCGGCCTTCCTGGCGCCACTGCCGATCGCGCTCCTGCCCGCCTCACCGGAGGCACGGGATCGCCTCCGGCTCTTCGGACTGCAGTGCATCGGCGAGCTGGCCCGGCTCCCGCGATCGGCCGTGGTGGCGCGCTTTGGTGCCGACGGCGGCAGCCTCCACGACCTCGCGAACGGTCGCGACGCCCGGCCCCTCGTCCCACGCCGGCCGCCGGAGCTGCTGCGCGCCAGCACGGAGCTCGACCCACCGGTCGAGTTGCTGGAGCCACTGCGCTTCGTTCTCCGCCGCCTCGCCGAGGTCCTCGCCGCCCAGCTCGCCGGGCGGGGCGCAGGGGCCACCATGGCGCGCCTGGAGCTGACACTCGACGGAGGATGGGCCGGCGAGTCGACGCACCTTGTCGACCAGGTGCTCCCCGGTCCGACCGCCCGCGCCGAGCCGATTGAGCGCCTGTTGCTCGCCCGACTGGAAGTGGCGCCACCATCTGGGCCGGTCACCGGTATGGCGCTCGAACTCGCCGGCGTGCGTCCGGCCGAAGGGCGCCAGCTCGGGCTCTTCGTGCCGCAGGCGGCCGGCGAGGCGCGGCTCGACTGGCAGCTCGCCGATCTCGCCATCCGTTTCGGCGAGGGACGCATCCTGCGGGCGAGCCTGCGCGACCCCGATGCCCGGCTGCCCGAGGAGCGGGTGGCCTGGATGCCGGCCGCCGGGAGCGGCCGATGACCCGCCTGCTGGGCGAGCCACCGCTCGTCACGGTCGAGCTCGACGACGCCGGACGCCTGGTCGCCTTCGCCTGGAACGGGCGGCGCGAGCCGGTCGAGGTCTGCAACCGCTGGCGGATCGAGGAGGCCTGGTGGCGCCGGCCGATCGTGCGCGACTACTACAAGGTGGCCGGAGCGCGGCTGCTCGCACTCCTCTACCGCGATGGCGTCGACGGCACCTGGCATCTCGAACGGCTCTACGACTGAGCCGATCCAGAATGAGCCAATCCCAGCCGGTGCCTGCCCCGACCTACGCCGAGCTGCACTGCCACTCCCACTTCTCGTTCCTCGATGGCGCCTCGTCAGCCGAGGACCTGGTAGCCCGGGCGCTCGAACTCGGCCTGTCTACCCTCGCCGTCACCGACCACGGGGGCCTCTACGGTGCCGTCCGGTTCGTCGCGGCAGCCGAGGCGATGGGGCTCCGCCCGATCGTCGGCCTGGAGGTCGAGCTGCTCGATGCGGCGGTCGCGGACCCCCACCGGCTCGTCGTGCCGCGCCGACGCCCGGCGCGGCACGACGCTGTTTCGGCGGAGGCGGCGCCGGCGGCGCTCGACGGACGTCCGGCCCGGCCACACGCGGACCGTCTGCGCCTGCCCGGCCACCGCGAGCCAGTGCGCGAGGATCTCCGCGGTATCGGCGACGCGGCGCGCGGTCCGCATCTCGTCCTGCTCGCCAGGGATGCGACAGGCTATCGCAGCCTGTGCCGGCTGGTGAGCGCGGCACACCTGGCCGGCACGAAGGGCGTGCCGCGCTACACGCACGCGCTCCTGGAGCGCCACGCCGACGGGCTCGTCGCGCTGTCGGGCTGCCGCCATTCGGAGATCGCGCGGCGGCTGCTGGCCGGCGATCGCGCGGGCGCGGCCGCCGCCGCCCGACACCATGCGGCGACCTACGCGCCGGTCCCGGGCCTCGGCGCCGGCGTCTTCCTGGAACTCCAGCACCACCTGCTGGCGGACGACGACTGGCTCGTTGCCGAGACGGCCAGGCTCGCTGCCGAGCTGGGCCTGCCGGTCGTCGTCACGAACGACGTCCACTACGCCCGGCGGGACGATCATGAACTGGCGGACGTGCTCGTCGCCATCCGCCACGGCCGCACGCTCGATGAGAGCGCCCACCTGCGCCGGCCGAACGCCGAGTACCACCTGAAGTCGGCGGCCGAGCTGGCGGCCCTCCCGCCGGCCGAGCCCGAGACCGATCCGGCAGTGCGCCGGGCGTGGGCCGAAGGCCTGCGAACCGCCGGCGAACTCGGCTCGCGCTGCTCGGTCGACCTGGGGTTCGAGCAGTACCGGTTCCCCGGCTTTGCATTGCCCCAGGGCGAGACGCCGCTCGGCTACCTGGCGGAACGCTGCGAGGAGGGCGTGCGGGTGAGATACCACCCCGTCACGCCGCGCGTGCGCAGCCAGCTCGCGCACGAGCTCGACGTCATCGAGCGGACCGGCCTGGCCGAGTTCTTCCTCGTCTGTGCCGATCTCATGCGGTTCGCCAAGGCGCGCGGGATCCCCGCCCAGGGCAGAGGCAGCGCCGGCGACTCGATCGTGGCCTATGTCCTGGGGATCACCCGTGTCGACCCGATCCGGCACAACCTCCTGTTCGAGCGGTTCCTCAACGAGGGCCGGACCGCCTATCCCGACATCGACATCGACATCGCCTCGTCCCGCCGCGAGGAGGTGATCCGCTACGTCTACGAGCGCTACGGCGCGGAGCACACGGGCATGGTCTGCAACGTCGTGACGTACCGGGCGCGCTCGGCGGTGCGCGAGGTGGGCAACGCCCTGGGCTTCCCGCGTCCCCTGGTGGACCGCGTGGCCAAGGCGCTCGAGACCTACGACGCGGTACTGGTGCGCCGCGACCTGGAGGCCGACGGCGGCTTCGCCGAGTTCTTCCGGGCGCCACAAGGCGAGGTCCGGGCGAACGCCAGGCTCGACCACCGGAGTGGCGGCAGCCAGCGAACCGGGGGTCCAGCGGCGCGGGCCGGGGCGCTGACCGATGCGCTTGCGCCGCGCAGCACGTTGCGGCGCACTCCAGCTGACGACGAGGGCGGTCCCGGTGACACACCCGCCAGCGTCGCCCGGCTCCACCCCCAGCCACGGGCGGTGCCACTGGCGGAGCCCCGGACGGCGCCACGGGCCGGTTCGACAGCCGGCCTCTCGCCCTGGGAGCGATGGCTGGAGCTGTGCGCCCGGATCGACGGCTTCCCGCGCCATCTCTCGATCCACGTTGGCGGGATGCTGGTCACCGCGGCACCACTCGTCGACATTGCGCCCCTCGAACGCGCGACGATGCCGGGCCGGGTCGTCGTGCAGTACGACAAGCGCGACGTCGAAACACTCAAGCTCATCAAGCTCGACCTGCTCGGGCTACGCATGCTCTCGGCGATCGACGACGCCCTGCGGGCCATCACGGCGGACTGTGGCGTGTGCGTGGACCTCGATCGCCTGCCCGAGGACCTGCCGGAGGTCTTCGCCATGATCGTGGCCGCGGATACGGTCGGCGTCTTCCAGATCGAGAGCCGCGCCCAGATGCAGACCCTCCCCAAGTCGCGTCCGGCCACTCTCGACGACCTCGTCGTGGAGGTCGCGATCATCCGTCCGGGACCAATCCAGGGCAACGCCGTCCACCCATACCTGCGCCGTCGCCAGGGAATCGAGCCGGTGCGCTACCTCCATTCCAGCCTGGAGCCGATCCTGCGCGAGACGCTCGGCGTGATCCTCTACCAGGAGCAGGTCATGGAGATCGCCATCGCGGTCGCCGGCTTCAGTCCAGCCGAGTCGGACGGGTTTCGCCGCGCGATGGGCACGTGGCGCTCGGACCGCGAGATGGCGAAACTGCACGACCGGTTCGTGGCGGGTTGCCTCGGCCGGAGCGGCCTGGCCGGAGCCGACGCCGAGGAGCTCTACCGGCAGGTCGCCGCCTTCGCCAGCTTCGGTTTCAACAAGAGCCACGCCGCGGCGTTCGCGCGGACCGCCTACGAGTCGGCCTTTCTCAAGCTCTACTACCCCGCCCAGTTCCTCATCGGGCTCGTCAACAACCAGCCGATGGGCTTCTATCCCGTCGAGGTGCTCGTCAACGACGCGAAGCGCCACGGCGTGGCCGTCCTGCCGGTCGACCTCCAGCGCAGCGCCTACCGCACGACGACCGAGTGGCTGGGGTTGCCCGGCGAGCCGTTGCCGGATGGTTGTGGAATCGCGCAACGCCCACCGATCGTGCGCTCGGCCGCGTGCGTCGTGCCCGACCCGGCACTGCGCGGCCAGTGGGCGGCCGAGTCGGCGCAGGGCTACGGTGTTCGCCTCGGGTTGCACCTCGTGCGCGGCATCGGCGAGGAGTTGGGGGCGCGGCTCGACGCCGAGCGGGAGCGCGGTCCGTACCGCTCGCTGGCGGACGTCGTGGCCCGCACCTGGTTGTCGGCGGAGGTGATCGAGCGCCTGATCCGTGTGGGAGGGCTCGACTCGCTGGGTCGGCCGCGGCGGGAACTCCTCTGGCAACTCCGCGAGGTGGCCGGCTCGACCGGGCGGGCTCGGCAGGCCGACACCCCCGCCGCGACTGCCACCCAGCTCGACCTGCGCCTGCCGCCGACCGAAGCGCCCGAGCTGCCCCCGCCGTCCGAGCTGGAACGCCTCGCCGACAGCTACGCGATCCTTTCGCTCGACGCCCGCCGCCAGGTGGTCGAGCTGTTCCGCCCGGCGCTCGAGCGGCTGGGGGCATGGCCCATCTCCCGGCTGTCCGAGCATCCGCCGGGTCGGATCAGGATCGGCGGCCTCGTCGTGACCCGCCAGCACCCGATGACCGCCAGGGGCACCGTCTTCCTGGCCCTCGAAGACGAGACGGGGATGGCCAACGTTACGCTCTGGCCCAACACCTGGGCGCGGTTGCGGACCGTCGTGCGCCGCCACGCGCTCCTCCTCGTCGAGGGGCAGCTCCAGCGCGAGGGGGCCGTGGTCAACCTGGTGGCGCAGCGGGTCTGGCCGCTGCCCGACGAAGCCCGGAGCGTCGGCGGCCCGGACCAGCCGGAGGGCGTACGCCAGCTCGGCTACGCAGGGACGCGACGGAGCGGCTGATCGCGTACGTGCCGCTCATAGGCTGCGGTTCCGCGCTCGACTCGCGACGGGGACACCACGGTCCGTCTCAATAGTCCCGCCGCGCCGCCCAGAAGCGCCACTGGTGGGTGGCCACGACCTCCCCCCAGATCGCGGTTACGCCGAACCGGCCGGACAGAACCCCCAGGGGCCGCACGTTACCGGCCATGCTCACGACCGTCGCATCGGACCAGCGATCACCATCAGGGCTCGTCGTATACCAGACGCGGGCTGGAGTCGCGCAGCCAAGGAACCCTGGGCAGGCGCCATAGAGGAGCCGCCAGCGTCCGTTGCCCCAGCCGAGATCGAGCCAACCCACATCGGCCACGTCGGTCACGTCCGGCCCACGCTGATAGGTGCGACCGCCGTCAACCGAGCGCCAGATACGAACGAACGGCCGGCGCGTGGGACGAGACCCAATGCCAGAGTCGGTCGCTGCGAGCAGCACTGTCACCCCGTCGGTTGCCAGACGCGGTCGATCGACCAAGGCCTGATCCAGCGTGCCGACCGGCTGCCAGGACTGACCGGCATCATCGGAGATCGCGCTCCTCAGACGCCCATTGCCCCCGCTCCAGACCGCGACCCCACGAGTTCCCAGGGCAGTCAGGGCCAGCAGCCCATCGTAGAAGACGGCGTCGCTGTAGAGCTCGTGGCTCGTCGTACCGAGCATCGATGGCCTGCCGATCGGCGTTCCATCGGACGCGATCCGTTGCGTGTATACGACGCCCAGCTGGCCGTCCGTGTAGGCGACGAGTTGCAGTGCGCCGGCCATCAGGAAGACCGGCACCCCGATGAGTCCCACGGCCGGCAGCGACACCCTGGCGGGCGTGGTCCATGACTGACCATGGTCATACGAGACGCGGACAACCAGCGACTGCGTGGCTGGCCTGGGGCCCTGCACCGCATAGCCGACGTAGAGCGTCCCATCCGCCGCAATCCCGAGCCCGGGCCGCGCCGACACCGGCGACGCGTCCGATACGAGCACGGAGGGCAGCCAGGAGATCCCGCCGTCCAGCGAGCGACGGACATGGATCGTCCCCCAGAACCCGACGACCGACTCCCGCGTCGCCAGGTAGATCGACGTGCCGTCCGAGACGGCGTCGCCGACCCAGCTGTCCCCCAGCGCCGCTGGCACCTGGGTCGCCGTGCTCCACGCTGGGTCGACCTGGCGGGGGACGACGTTCTCGTGTAGCCGATCGAAGCGGTCGACGGCCAGCACGACGCCCAGGATCACGGCGAGCGAGAGTCCCAGCTGCAACAACGAGCGCACGGCCCGGGGCAGGCGCTCCGCGATCGGTCCGGGTGACACGGGGCAGTCCTGGCTTGGGATCCTGGACTACGAGCGCCGTGGCATCCGGAACTCGACATGGCCGCAGGCCCGACAGGCCAGCACCTCGAGCTCGAGCATCCCCTCGCCCAGTTCGGCCAACTCGCCGAGCAGGAGCTTCCAGCCGCCGCTGGTTCCGCCGACGCGGAACTGCTCGATCCCCAGCGACTCGATCTGGTTGCCGCAGCGAAGGCAGCTGTCCGCGTTCGGTCCGCCGCCCGGCGTCGTCGCGCCCATCTTCGACCCCCTTCGCACC
>JANMQO010000113.1:0-6452 GCA_031370565.1 Chloroflexota bacterium | reverse complement strand
CCGGCCCGACCCGGCAGCAGCCGCCGACCAGGCGAGCACCCGCGGCGACCCAGCTGGCGGCGCTCTCGGCGTTCACCGCGAGGCCGGGCTGTTCCAACCACCGGCGGTTGGCACCATCCCAACCAGCGCCGCCGTTCGGATACACGACGATCGGCTTGCCGGTCGTCGCGCGCGCCCTCACAACGAGTTCCTCCACGTGCCGGGGCGCCGTGCAGTTGACGCCGACCGCCACCACCCGGGGAGATGCGTCGGCGAGCGCGAAGGCCGCTTCGATCGGCTCGCCGCGTCGCGTCCGTGAGCCGTTGCCGCAGGTGAAGCTGAGCCAGGCCGGCGGTCCCGGCGCCTCCTCCAGGAGCTCGACCAGGGCCTGGGCCTCGTCGAGCGAGGGGATCGTCTCTAGGGCAAGCACGTCGGCTTGGCCCTCGGCCAGGATGGCCAGACGTGGTCGGTGGAAGTCGCGCAGCTCACCGACGGTCAGCCCGTAGTCACCGTGGTACTCGGACCCGTCGGCCAGCATCGCTCCATACGGGCCGACCGACGCCGCGATCCACAACGGCTCCGGCTCGCCCCCGGCCGCGACGACCTCCGCCCGATACAGTGCCCGGGCCTCGGCCGCCAGGGCGATGCTCCGGCGCAGGATGTCGGCAGCCTCGGCTCGTCCGATACCGCGCTCGGCGAACCGTTCAAAGGTAGCCTGGTAGCTGGCCGTGGTGGCAACCCGGGCGCCGGCCCGGAAGTAGGCCAGGTGGGTGGCCACGATCTCGCCCGGCGCTTCAATGAGCAGGCGCGCGGACCAGAGCAGGTCGGACAGGTCGTTGCCGCGCCGCTCGAGCTCGGTCGCCAGACCGCCGTCGAGGACGAGGACCGCGTCGTCACGGGCCAGTGCCGGGAACGGGTTCAGGGGCATGTCCCCATCGTACGCCCGCGGTTCAGGTCGCCGGGGAACGACCCCAGCGGGCGACCTCCCGGTCAAGGTCCAGGGGCAGGATCGCACCGCGGTGCTCGTACTCGCCCCAGGCCTCGCGCGGGACGCGCCACATGATCTCGAACTCGATGCCGTCGGGATCGTGACCGTAGAGCGACTTCGAGACGCCGTGGTCGCTCGCCCCGCCGAGGGCGCCCTCGTCGCCGAGGACCTTGGCGGCAGCGGCCAGATCGTCGATGGTGGGTACCTCCCAGGCCAGGTGGTAGAGCCCCACCGAACCACGGGGCGGACTCGGCGCGGCGGCACCCACCGCGAACAGGCCCAGGTCGTGGTGGTTGTCGCCGCCGGCGGCGCGCAGGAAGACGGCCTGCCCGCCCATCTCCGTGCCGACGACCTCGAAGCCGAACACGCGCTGGTAGAAGTCCACCGACCGGGCCGTGTCGCGGACCCACAGGACGGCGTGGTTCAGGCGGGCAACGGGAATACTCATGGCGCTATCGTCCGTCATCGCTCAGCGCCCCGCAAGGACCGCGCTGGCCTACGCGGCCGGCTCCAGCACGCCGGCCGGCACGCCGACGAGCTTCCAGGAGGTGTGCCAGCCATTGCCCAGGCTGCCCTGCAGCGCGATGTTCAACCAGGCCAGCGCCTCGAGCTCCCGGGCTCGGACGAGTGGGCCGGCGTCGATCGGACGGAGACCGATCGAGCGAAGGAGCGTCAGCACGACCGCCTTCGCCTCCGCATCGTCGCCAGCCACGAAGCCGTCGAGCTGGATGCCGTCCTCGATCGGATCGGCCTGGTGCGCGGCGAACAGGGTATTGAATGCCTTGACCACGTGCGCGCCCGGCAGCCAGCCCGCGAACAGCTCGGCCGCCGATGGCCCGCCTTCGGTGACCAGACCGTCATAGGTGGCCTTGACCGGGTTCGTCACGTCGATGACGATCTTGCCCACGGCGGTGGCGGCAATCTCTCGGGCCACCGACTCGCCACTCGAGGCGAACGGGACGGACAGCACGATGATCTCGGCGGCGGCGGCGGCTTCAGTGTTCGAGGCGGCCAGCTTGGCGCCGGTCTCGGCGGCGACGGCCGCGGCGTCCTGCGGATCCCGCGAGGTGATCGTGACGGTGTGACCCGCCCGGTTGAACGCGGTGGCGAGCGAGCGTCCCACGCTGCCAGCGCCGATGATAGAGATGTCCATGTGAGAGCCTCCAGATTGGCTTGTAGAGTTGGCCTCTATCAAGCAGACTTTGTTGTGAACACAATCTAGCGAGGATGTTTGCTGATGTCAAGACCTGTTTGTGCAGAGACAACTCCGCCGGTCGACGAACGCCGGAGACCGGCGGTGGGACGCCAGATCCGACATTGGCGGACCGAGCGTGGGCTGACCCTGGCCGGGGTCGCCGAGAAGAGCGGGCTGAACGTCGGGTACCTGTCCCAGATCGAGAACGACAAGGCGTCGCCGTCGCTGGGCTGTCTCGCGTCGATCGGCGACGCGCTCGAGGTTCCGATCGCCTGGTTTCTCATCGACGAAGTGCCGGCGCCCCAGGTGGTCCGGGCGCGAGAGCGCTCCGTCAGCCTGGGTCCCGGCCGGTCCCGGATGGAGCGGGTCGATGGTGGCCTCGCTCGCGACGTCCAGATCGTCGAGGCCATCCTGGGCCCCGGTGAGCGGACCGGCGCACACACCCATGTCGGTGACGAGCACCACATCGTCCTGCGCGGGCGCTGGCGCCTGACCCAGGGCGAGCACGTCGTGGAGGCCGAGCCGGGCGACTACGTTCGCTGGGACGGGACGCTGCCCCATGACGCCACGGTCGTCGGCGACGAGGAGGGATCGATCCTCATCGTGAACCTCCGGGCGGGTCGCTGAGGTTGCGACGATGGAGCTGGAACTCTTCTACGACTACCAGTGTGCGTACTCGAACCGGGCCATCCGCTGGCTCGACGCACTGGGTCCGGCCACGGTCCGGGTGATCGCGCGTCAGTTCGCCCAGGAGCAGATCAATCGCGATCCGACGGCCACCACCTGGCGCCTGTGGGAGCAGCCGCTCGACTACGAGCACCACGAGGGCCGCGCCCGGTGGCGCGCGCTGGCCGCGTTCCTGGCGACGGCCAGCGTCGAGGCGAGCGAGGCGCCGGAGACCGCCCGGCGATTTCGACTGGCCGTGTTCGAGGCGCGCTGGACGGACCGGCGTGACGTGTCGGATCCGACCGTCCTGGTCGACCTTGCGACGGCGATCGGCGCGGACTCCACGGCCCTGGCGGAGACACTGGCCGGCTCGTCCTCGACCGGCGCCGATCGCCAGTTGGCAGCGCGGGCCCGGATCGCCGCCGATTGGGCTGCGAGTCAGCGCGACTTCGAGATCTTCGGCGTGCCGACACTGCGCTGGGGCGTGCACGACCCGGTCTACCTGCGCCTGGACCACACCCCCGATCCAGAGGAGGGACCGGAGCTGCTCTCGGCGATCGTCGGCCTGCGCGAACGGTTCCCGCTCGTCCTGGAGCTCAAGGTGCCGCCGCGGGTCGAACGGGGCTGAGCCCGAACCTCGGTTCGCGACAGAACCGCCACCGGTCCGCCACCGGTCCGCCACCGGGCCGTGACCCGGCCTTCCGCACGCCGGCGCACGTGCACTTGTATCCTTCACGCGATATTCCTGACCCAATACCCCACAGGTGGTGCCCATGAAGGTCGGCGTCGCCAGAGAGACTGCGCCCGGTGAACGGCGCGTGGCCCTGGTACCCGAAGCGCTCGGCAAGCTCAGTGCAGCCGGGCTCGAGATCCTCGTTGAAACGGGGGCCGGCAGCGGTGCCGCCCTGCCCGACCAGGCCTACGCGGACGCTGGTGCGACGATCGTGTCCACGGCCGACCTGTACGCCATGGCCGACGTCATCCTGCGGGTCCAGAAACCGACCGCCGCAGAGGTGTCCCTGCTGCGCAGCGGACAGGCGGTCATCGGCTTCCTGGCACCCCTGATCGATCCCATGGTGTCGGTCAGCCTGGCCGCCAGGGGCGTGACCGCGATCAGCCTGGATGCCCTGCCACGGACCCTGTCGCGGGCCCAGTCGATGGACGCCCTGAGCTCCCAGGCCAATGTCGGCGGCTACAAGGCGGTGCTCATCGCGGCCAATGCGTATGGGCGCTACTTCCCCCTCCTGACGACCGCGGCGGGCACGGCCAGGCCGGCCAACGTGCTCATCCTCGGAATCGGCGTGGCTGGTCTCCAGGCGATCGGGACGGCCCGTCGGCTCGGCGCGGTGGTCAAGGCCTACGACGTCCGGTCCGAGACGAAGGAACAGGCGGCCTCGCTCGGAGCGCAGTTCATCGTCCTGCAGTCCGTGGCCGACGCCACCGGCGAGGGCGGCTACGCTCGAGCGCTCACGCCCGACGAGCAGGCCGCCCAGCAGGCCGAGCTCAACGGCCACATCGCCACCATGGACGTGGTCATCACCACGGCCCAGGTGCCCGGCCGTCGACCGCCCTTGCTGGTCACCGCGGACGCCGTGCGGGCCATGAAGTCGGGCTCGGTCATCGTCGACATGGCGGCCTCGGCGCTGGGCGGCAACTGCGCGCTGTCCGTGCCGGGCGAAACGATCCTCACCGACAATGGGGTCACGATCATCGCCCCGGACAACCTGCCGGCCACGATGCCGGCGGGCTCCTCGCAGTTCTACGCGCGGAACATCTCGGCGCTGCTCCTGCACTTCGTCCGGGACGGCGCGCTGACCTACGACTTCACCGAGGAGATCACGGCCGCCACGGTCATCACCCACGGCGGCGAAGTCGTCCAGGCGGCAACCAGGAAACTGCTCGAACCCGCGGCCCCGGCCGCCGGAGGTGCCCCCGCATGAGCGATCAGCTGCTCACCTCAGTGGCGATCTTCATCCTGGCCATCCTCGTCGGGTTCGAGGTCATCAGCAAGGTCCCCGCGACCTTGCACACCCCGCTCATGTCCGGGGCCAACTCGATCCACGGGATCGTTCTGGTCGGGGCCATGTTCATCGCCGCCGAGGCGGACAACCCGGTCAGCTACGCGCTGGCCTTCGTGGCCATGGTGTTCGGGGCGATGAACGTCGTCGGCGGCTTCGTCGTGACGGACCGGATGCTCCAGATGTTCAGGAAGAAGCCGACGGCCGCCAGGGCCGGGTCCGAGGGCGCCGCGAGCGCCCCCGGCGCCTAGTCGAGGAGCGCGCCGATGTCTCACCAGTGGCTCACCACGATCGTCTACCTCGCCTGGTTGGCCGGAGCCGCCTGCTTCGTCCTGGGCCTGCACCAGATGAACTCGCCGGCGACCGCCCGGAACGGCAACCGGCTGAGTGCCGGCGGCATGACCGTAGCGGTCGTGGCCACGCTCATCGGCCTGGTCACCCGTGAGGGCGGCCTGAGCGGGATCGCCTGGGCGATCATCGTCATCGGCTTCGCCATCGGCGGCGGCGCGGGTCTATACACGGCTCGCTCGGTGAAGATGACGGCCATGCCCCAGCTCGTCTCGCTGTTCAACGCGGTCGGCGGCGGCGCGGCGGCCCTGGTCGCGATCGACGACTTCATCCGGCTGACGAACGGGTCCACGGCCGGCGTCGACACGACGATCTTCGTCGTCCTGGGCGCCGTCATCGGCTCGGTCACCTTTACCGGCTCGCTCATCGCTGGCGGCAAGCTCCAGGGCCTCATCCCCGGCAAGCCGATCCAGGTGCCTGGTGGCCAGCTCATCACGGCGGCGATCGCGATCATCGCGGTCCTCGGCACGCTCGTACTCATCCTGGGCGCCACCGGCGCCCTCAGCCTGTCGGGTGGCGTCACGCTGGCCGTGCTGGCCGTGGTGGTCGCGGCCGGGCTCGTGTTCGGCATCACCATGGTCCTGCCCATCGGCGGGGCGGACATGCCGGTGGTCATCAGCCTGCTCAACTCGTTCACCGGGACGGCGGCGGCCATGGCCGGCTTCGTCATCCAGAACCCGGTCCTGATCATCTCGGGTGCCCTGGTGGGCGCCTCGGGGGCCATCCTGACCAAGCTCATGGCCGACGCGATGAACCGCTCGGTCCTGAACATCATGGTCGGTGGGTTCGGTGGCGGTGAGGGCACCGTCGGCGCCGTGACAGGCTTGGGCGGCTCGGTCCGGGAGGTCTCCGCGGACGACGTGGCAATCCAGCTGGCCTATGCCCAGCACGTCATCGTGGTACCGGGCTACGGTCTGGCGGTCGCCCAGGCACAGCACCAGGTCCGCGAGCTGGCCGAGTTGCTCGAGTCGCGCGGGGTCGATGTGGCCTATGCCATCCACCCCGTCGCCGGCAGGATGCCGGGGCATATGAACGTCCTCCTCGCCGAGGCGAACGTGCCCTATCCGCAGCTGCGCGAGATGGACGAGATCAACCCCGAGTTCGACCGCTGCGACGTGGCCCTCGTGGTCGGCGCCAACGACGTGACCAACCCGGCGGCCCGGCGGCCGGGCAGCCCCGTGTCAGGCATGCCCATCCTCGATGTCGACCACGCCAAGTCCATCGTGGTCATCAAGCGCTCGATGGGCCGGGGCTACGC
>JANMQO010000098.1:0-4365 GCA_031370565.1 Chloroflexota bacterium | reverse complement strand
GATCGGCTTCGGCCGGGAACTGTTCAAACGATTCTCGGATGACGACGCGTCCGGGATGGCGGCCGAGCTGGCCTATCGCCTCCTGTTCGCGATCTTTCCGCTGGGCCTCTTCCTCGCCGCGCTCGGGGCGCTGGTGGCGGCCTGGATCGGCATCGCCAACCCAACCGATCAGATCATTGCCACGCTCGGTGACAACCTGCCCGCGCCGTTGGTTGCCACGATCAGGCCAGAGCTCCAGCGGGTGATCGCTGCGCAGCACCCGGGGATTGCCTCGCTGGGCGCGCTCCTTGCGCTGGCGGCTGCGACGAGCGGCACGATGACCGTCATCAAGGCGATGAACCGAGCGTACGGTGTGAAGGAAACGCGGCCGATCATCCGCCGGTTCGGCCTGGGGATCGGCCTGACCGTCGCGGGGGCGCTGGCCCTGCTGGTGGCCTTCCTGGCGATCGTCGCGAGCTCGCTCCTGACCCAGCAGCTCCTCGTCCGGCTTGGCATCGACGCGGCGACCTGGAGCACCATTTCGCTCGTCCGCTGGCCGCTCGTCCTCATCGTTGTCACGCTCGGCGTCTCGATCCTGTACCGAGTCGGGCCGAACATGCGGCCGTCCTGGCGAGCTGCTCTGCTGGGGGCGGTGGTATTCGCGCTCGGGTGGGTGGCGGCGACCTTTGGGCTGGCGATCTACGTCACGAACGTCGCGCGGTATGGGGCAACGTACGGCACGCTCGCGGGCGTCATCGTGCTCCTGTTCTGGCTGTACCTGAGCGGGCTCATCCTCATCGTGGGCGCGGAGGTGGTGGCAGTCGTCACCCGTCGCCTCGAGCCCGCGCGTCTGGCCGACCGGCGCACGGCGACGAGCGAGGACGGCGACCGGGGACCGGCGCCGCGCCCCGGCGACGAGGCGCGCGAGGGGCCATCCCCGGCGTCCGGCAGCTGAGGCGTACCGTCGTCGAGCGGCCATACGACGAATTCGTTTTCTCCCCTTGGCTGTGGTACAAACCACGCCATGGTAAATCTCCTGCTCGGGCCTCTCCTGCGGCATGTCGGTGCCCGCGACGCGACGATCTGGGTCGAGACGGACGCGCCTTGCCAGGTCGAAGTGCGGGTCGGCGCCATCTCGGCGACCGAGCGCACGTTCACGGTGGCCGGCCACTGCTATGCGATCGTCGTCGTAACGGCGCTGGAGCCGGGCTCGGCCGATCCGTATGCCGTCTACCTCGATGGGCTGCCCTGCTGGCCGCTGGCGGGATCCCGCTATCCGCCCAGCTTGATCCGGACGGTGGAGGCGGATCGGCCGCTGCGTCTGCTGTTCGGCTCGTGTCGATCTCCGGCAGCGACGCCCGTCAAGGATCCAACCGGCTCCGGTCACGACGTGCTCGGTGCCTATGCCCGGCGGATGGCCGGGCAATCCCCCGACGAGTGGCCACAGGCGCTGCTCATGCTGGGCGATCAAGTCTACGCCGACGAGACCTCCGTGGAAACGCAGGCGTTCATCCGGTCGCGTCGGGACGTGTCGCGACCGCCCCGCCTGGAGGTGGCGGACTTCGAGGAGTACACGCGGCTCTATGCGGAGTCATGGGGCGACCCGGACGTCCGCTGGCTGCTGTCCACGATGCCGAGCTCGATGATCTTCGATGATCACGACGTCCTCGACGACTGGAATACTTCGGCTGCCTGGCGCGCCGAGATGCAGGCAACCGACTGGTGGGAGGAGCGGATCACCGGGGCGCTCATGTCCTACTGGGTGTATCAGCATCTGGGCAACCTGTCTCCGGCTGGACTGGCCGCGAACGAGATGTATCGCACGGTCCGCGAGCTCGACGACGGGGAGCGCGCACTCCGGCTCTTCGCGCAGGCCGCGGACCGGGAGGCCGACGGCGCCAAGGGCGCGATGTGGTCCTACCGACGGGACTTCGGTGGCGTCCGGCTCCTGGTCATCGACTCTCGCTGTGGCCGGATCCTGACGGAGAACCAGCGGCTGATGGTCGGCGAGCAGGAGTTCGCCTGGATCGAGGCGCAGGTCGATGACGGCTCGTGCGACCATCTGCTCATCGGGACCTCCGTACCCTGGCTCCTGCCCCGAGCACTGCACGACATCGAGGCCGCCAACGAGGCCCTCTGCGCGGGAGCTCGCGGTCGGCTCCTCGCCCGCCTCGGTGAGCGCGTCCGACGCGCAGTCGACCTCGAGCACTGGGCCGCCTTCCACGTGTCATTCGAGCGGCTGGCTCGTCTGTGTGCCCGCGTCGGTCGGGGCGACGACGGTAGCAGGCCGCCGGCCACGATCTGCGTCCTGTCCGGCGATGTCCATCACACGTATGTGAGCGAGGCGACGTTCCCCGTTCCTCTTCAGTCGCGCGTGTTCCAGCTGACCTGCTCGCCCTTCCATAACAGCATCCCACTGCCAATGCGCTTGGTGTTCAAGGTTTCCTGGAACCGATTCGCGGAGCGTCTCACCAAGGGGTTCACCCGATTTGGCCGAGTCCCCCCTCCGGAGATCGACTGGCAGACGACTGCCGGCCCATTCTTCGGCAACCACCTGGCGATGCTCACATTCGAGGGCCGATCGGCCGTGTTCACGCTCCAGAAGTCGGCCTACGACGGCCCGGTCACCCGGGCAACTCCGGTCCCGGAAGCTGCGCGTGACCTCACCCGGGCGGAAGTGCCGTGACAATCTTCACAGCGCTCATCACCGGTTTCGGTCGTTTGATGGGCAACGTGGCCACCATGACGGTGGGCTGGGCCACGGTGCTCCTGTTCGGGCGCGTTTCCCAGGCGAAGCAGTCGCTGCTGTCGTTCATCGCGCTCGGTGCGTTGGCCTGGGCCATCGCCCTGGTTGGCGTGCTCGTGCCGACCGTTGGAGCGTTCGTGCTGGCCCTCATCCCGCGACCGGCATTCGTGCCGCTCGAATGGCTCGGCTGGGTCATGCTCGCGATCGCGATCCTTCTGCCGCTTGCGATCGGGCTGGCCACGGTCTTCATCGTGGCTCCCGGATCACGGGCCCACGGTTCAGCGCTCGCCTGGCAGATCCTGCGCGGCTACGCCTGCGCGGCGGTCCTGGCCGTGACGATCATCTTCCTGGCAGCCCTGAGTCTCGTGCGCCAGGTGCGAAGCCTGCAGAAGGGCTGGAACAGCGATCGCCTGGCGGTCATCATCAAGGCAGGCCGATATGGTGCCGTCGTTTCGGACATCGAGTCGGCGCTCCACGAGGCGGATCTCAAGGTAGTGCGGAAGCGCGCCCCTCGGTCGCTCGAGATCCCGCCCCGGTTGCTCGCGGTCGTCGGTGGCAACGGCGTCAACGAGCTCATCCCGGATGAGCTCGTCGAGTTCAACCTTGACGGGCTGGGGATCCTCATCTATCCGTCGGACATCGCACTGCTCGGACCCAAGGAGCTCGTGGCTCGCGCACGGGCGGCCATCGCGCGACGTCTGACTTTTGCCGACGTCTACTTCACGTCCGCCACCGAATCGCAGCAAATCGAGGATCGACTCACCAAGATCTCCCGTGCAGACCACGTGTCGGCGGCAGACTTTCGGCCGATCGACGAGCTGCTCAGCACGCTGGTCGTTCCCTACGACGATTGGGAAACGCTCTATAGACTCCGCCTCCAAGTGGAGCACGAGGCACTGCTGCCGGGTGCGACTGGGCCCGCGGACGGATCGTGATGGTTGGGGGCACTGGCATCCAGTGAGCAGGCATGATCACGCAACCAATGATGAGAGCCCGATGACGCGGGCGCTCGTGGTGGGCAGGCGTCGCAAGGGCCGCAAGATTCCGCAGGTGGTCGCGGAGGTCCAGCAACTCCTTCAGGCCGGCGGCTGGAAGGTCGACAGTCGGGTGGTGAAGCGCAAACGGGACTTGCGTCGCCTGACCCGCCATGCCGTGCAGGGCCGGTGCGACGTGGTCGTGGCCGTCGGCGGCGATGGCGCCGTGATCCAGGTCGCCACGGCCCTGGCTGGGAGCAACGTGGCCTTGGGGATCATTCCGACCGGAACCGGTAATCTCCTGGCCGGCAACCTCAAGATCCCGCGTCGTCCGGCCGCCGCAGCTCGAATGCTGTTGACCGGCCATCCGCGGCAGATCGACCTCGGACGCGTGACCATTGACGGCGTGGATCACGACTTTGCGGTGGCCTGTGGGATAGGCTTCGACGCCAAGGTCATGGACGCAACGGGCACCGGACAAAAGCTTCGATGGGGCAAGCTCGCCTACCTCGCCAATGCGATCGGTCAGACGGGGGGCATCCACAACGCTCCGCACGTGATCACCATCGACGGCGTCCGCCGGACGACGGAGGCCGCCCAGGTATTTGTCGCCAACTTCGGCCGGATGTTGCCGGTCGTCGAGCCTCGTCGCCGGATCCGAGGCGA
>JANMQO010000063.1:0-3390 GCA_031370565.1 Chloroflexota bacterium | reverse complement strand
CCGAGCGTCGGGAAGCGCAAGAAGGCGAGCCCGGTAGACATCGAACGAGCGGATCCGGTCGTCGTCAGGCAACGCCGCGAGGGCGCTGCGCGTCGCGTCCCGTGCGGCCAGGTACTCCGCGTCGCTCAAGTCACCCCAGCCGTGTTGCTTTCGGAGCTGCTCGAGGCGGGTGAGGAGCCGCGTGCGCTGGCGGCCAGCGGCCGCGACCTCCGGGGTCTGGAGACGGCGGCGCAATTCGGTGCGCGCCGCGTCGATGAGCGCGCCAGGCAGCACCGCGCCGGCGATCGTGGCCAGCACGGCCTCCTCGATCTGGTCGGCCGGGCAGCGTCGGGCGCGGCAGCCGAGCGTCGGGCAGCGGTAGTAGCGGCGCTCCGTGCCGCGCTGGAGGTGCGCCTCCCCACGCATGCGCGTCCCGCCCGCGCAATGCAGGCAGGCCGCGCGGGACGTACTGGTCCCGATGGTGAAGCGGTAGAAGGAGCTGAGGCAGGCGATCCGGGCACCGACCGTCGTCGATGAGGGGGTCCGCCCGGAGCGCCCGATCCCATGGGCGTAGGCCAGGACGTAGGCAGAGCGGACCCGATCCGGGGTCGTCACCCGAAAGAACGGCCAGAGCATCCGGGCATAGCTCTCGACCGTCCGGGTCGAACCCGACCGAGCGCGCTTCTCGACGAGGAACGCGTAGATCGCCTCTTCCCAGGCGGTGGGCGTGCCGGATTGGAGGGCGGGCAGCGAGAGAGGCGGCATCGATGGGTCTCCTGGTGAGGGGTGGACACCATCCATCACTCAGGTGGCCGGAAAACGCAACACGATGCCGGGATCGCGGCGGAGCGTTTGCTGGACCGCCCGGCATCCCCGCACCGGCGAGCCGCGATCGTGAGCCTGGTGCTACGGTGGCGCCATGGGGTACCCAAACGTCGATCAGCAGGTCGAGGCGGCGGTCGCGCGGAGCCTCTTTGGCACTCTGCCGTCGGAGACCTTGGCGCGCTTGTTGGCCGACGCCATCCAGCTGGATGTCCCGGCCGGGAGCATCCTGTACCGCGACGAGGGCCCACCACGAACGGGACTGGTCGTGGCCGGGCTCGTCCGGATCTATCTCACGTCGGTGGAGGGCCGCGAGGTCACGGTGCGGTATGCACGGGAGGGGGACACAGTCGGGGTCCCGATGGCTGTTGGCGGACCGGTCGCCGTCAGCGCACAAGCCGTGACCGACAGCAGTCTGCTCCTCCTGCACGGCACGACGATACGCTCGCTCGCCATGGCCGATGCGCGGGTCGCGTGGCCGCTCGCCGAGGAGGTGACGCGTCTCCTCTACGCCGTCCTCGATGCCTTCAGCGGGAACGTCTTCGGCTCCGTCCGCCAACGCCTCGCCCGCCACCTGCTCGACCTCGCTACCGAGCGTCAACGCGATGCGGTCCTCCTCGCGCCGGTCAGCCAGCAGGCCCTGGCGGACGCCGTCGGCACCGCGCGCGAGGTCGTGGCCCGAACGCTGCGCGACCTGCGTGGCGCGGGTCTCGTCGAAAACACCAGGCGTGGCGTCGTGCTCCTTGATCCCGACCGGCTGCACGAGGTGGCCATCACGGGCGAGCTGTGACTTTCGTCACCCGGCCGCCGCCCCCAAGTTGCTGACCGCGTCTGCGTTGTGCGCCATGGTGTCTGCGCGACGGTCCACCCAGGACCCTCCGCGACAGGAGAAGACATGACACCCAGCATGACCCCGGCGAGGCCGACGAGCGGCCGATCGGGCCCCACCACCACAGGACCCATCAGGTCCGTCTCGGTCGTCAGCACCGGGACGACCCAGATCCATCCCCAGCAACCATTCGGCAGCCGGATCCCGATGTACGCGTGGATCCTCGGCTCCCGACGCTGGACGCCGCCTCGGCCGGTGAACGCCTATGTCATCGAGCACGACGATGGCCTCGTCTTGTTCGACACCGGGCAGGACCGCGCATCGGTCATCGACCCCGACTATTTCCCGGGAGGCGTCACCGGGTTCCTGTACGAGCGCTTGGCGCGCTTCCAGATCGGCCCGCAGGACACCCTGACCGCGAAGCTCGCGGCGGCCGGGCACGGCGCATCCGACGTTCGCCTCGCGATCCTGTCCCACCTCCACGAGGATCACATCGGCGGCATCCCATATCTGCCCGAGGCCGAGTTCATCGTCGCCGACGCCGAGTGGCAGGCGATGGAGCAGCCGCGGCCGGAGCTGCGCGGCTTCCTGCGCAAGCACATCGACCTGCCCGGCGTCCGCTATCGCCGAATCGGGTTCACCCCGACCGATGACCCGGCGTTCGCCCCGTTCACGGCGGCCTACGACGTCATGGGCGACGGCTCGCTCGTCCTGCTGCCGACACCCGGGCACACGCCGGGCTCCACAGCGCTGCTCGTTCGTCGCCCGGACAAGGCGCCATTGCTCATGGTCGGCGATCTCACCTATGAGGCGGAGCTGCTCGAGGCGGGTCTGATCCCTGGGGTCGGCGAGAAGGCCGGTCTGCGCAAGGCGTCGGCCATGGTCCGCCAACTCAAGGAGCGCTACCCCGACCTGGCGATCCTGCCTGCGCACGATCCCGGCGCGGCCGAGCGACTGCGCCGGGCGAACGGCGCAGGGAGGTGAGCGATGATCCGCTTTGCCAACACGATCGACATCGCTTTGGAGCCATCGGCGGTGTATGCGTACCTCGCCGACCTCGAGCACACGCCGGAGTGGAACTGGGCAATAGCCACCACTGAGAAGGTCACGCCCGGGCCGGTCGGCGTCGGCACCCGCTATCGACAGACGCGCTCGGTCCCGCGGCCGGGCGTCGAGACACTCCAGATCACTGGGCTCGAGCCGCACCGGCGGATCGATGTGACCGGACGCCTCGGCCCGTTCGTCGTCCGCCTCAGCTATGAGCTTGCCGCCATCGGTCTGGGGACTCGGCTGACGAATACCGCCGAACTCGAGCCCTCTGTCCCGCTCGGCTTCGTTGGCGGCCTCTTGGGTGGCCGGATCCGCACCGCGGTCGCTGAGAACCTTGGCGTTCTGAAGGCAGTGCTCGAGGGGACTCCCGATGATCACGACGGCCGTGCTCCAGATCGGGCCCGAATACACCCGCACACCGAGCTCCCGCGGCCTAGCAGTGCCTTGGCAGACCCCGACACGATGCCGGGATCGTGACCAGCCAGCGCGGTCGCGCGGTCACCTTCCCCTGGGGCCTGGCGCAGGTGGCGGCTCGCGCGACGGTCCTCTGTTCAGCCGGACAAGGACGAGGGTCGCCCCGACGAGGCCGGCGGGGACGCACAGGAGGAGTCACCCACGGTCAGCCTGAGCCGGCACTGTCCCCGCCGTGTCGGTCGGGGGCGGAGTTGACGCCACGACAGGGAGGGTCGCCTCCGGCCAGCAGCCCGGCT
>JANMQO010000052.1:0-19591 GCA_031370565.1 Chloroflexota bacterium | reverse complement strand
TCGGCCCGCTGCTGGGCGCGGCGCTGCTCGATCCGGGCACCCTGGCAAGGGTCGGCGGGATCGGCGTGGGGGCCGCGCTGGGCGTCCTGCTCGGGATCCTGGTCACGCCGACCCGTGGCTTCGTGAGCGGATTGCTGCCCGGACTGGTCGCGATCGGGGCCCTACTCGGCTGGCAGCTGCTCAGCGGGGAGGGGCTGACGGACCAGCTGCTGCGCGGCTCGCTGAGCGGACCGGTCCTCGTTCTGCTGCCGGCGGCGGTCGCCTTCGGCATCGCCGGCTTGTTCCTCGTCGGCGTGCCGATCGGGTTCCGGCTGCTCGCCCGACGCGCCGGTCGGGTCCGACTGCCGATCCGCCTCGCCCTGCTCTCACTCGCCCGTGAGTCCGCCCGACCGGCGGCCACCTTGGCGCTGCTCGCGCTCAGCGTCGGTGCGCTCGTCTTCGCGCTGGCTTACGGCGATACGATCCGGACCGGCATCGCCGACCAGTCCGCCTTCGAGTCCGGCGCGGACCTCCGCGTGACGGAGGCTGGTACCAGCCTGACCCTGTCCGGGACCGTGGTGCCCGTGAACCGCTACGCATCGCTGGGACCTGGAGTCCGGGCCTGGCCGGTGCTCCACCGCACGGCCAGCGTGGCGGGCATCGGGGATGTGACGTTGCTCGGCCTGGATCCCGCCTCGATGGGACAACTGGCCGGCTGGCGCTCGGATTTTTCAACGCTCAGCGCAGCGGAGATCGGGCGACGGCTGGTGATCAGCGGCGACTTCCGACTGCCGGGGCATCCCCTGCCAGCGGACGCCCCGAACCTCACCTTTGGGCTGGACCTGGCTGGTGACCCGGTCAAGCTGCATGCCACGGTGGCCACGCCGGACGGCGATTTCGCCCAGCTGTTCCTGGGCTCCTTCCTGCCGGGTCACACGCAGATCCAGGCGCGACTCCCCCCGACGGCGCGCGGCGGGACGCTCGTCGCGCTGCGTGTCTCCGACACATCGCTGGTCGCCGGTCCGGCCCATCCGGGCAGCCTGGGCCGCTCGACGCTGCAGTTCCACAGCCTGGGCGGACTCGTCGCCGACGGCGCGCCGGTGGCGGCCGAGGTAGGCGGGATCGTCGAGCAACTGATCCGCTCTCCGTTGCCGACCGACAACCTGGCCCTGCCGGCGATCGTCAGCCCGGACCTGGCCGCCGCAGCGGATCCTGACGGGACGCTGGAGCTGCCGCTCGGCCGATCCGTCATCCGGATCAGGGTGGTTGGCACGGCAACGCGGGTGCCGACGGTGCTCGGCGCCCAGGAGCGGTTCGTCGTCGCGGCGTTTGCGCCGCTCGTCCTGGCGATCAACGGGGTGCTGCCGGGGACCGGTCACCCGGACGAGATGTGGATCCGGACGGCCGACGTGGTCACGGCCGCCCGGGTCGCCACCGCCCTGGCCCAGCCACCGTTCCGTGCGGCGATCGTGCGCTCGCGTTTCGCCGTCGCGGCGGCCCGAACGGCGGATCCGTTTGCTGGCGCACTCGTGGCGGCGCTGCTGGCGGCGGCGCTGACGGGCCTCGCGTTGGCCAGCCTGGGCCTCGGACTCGGCGCGGTCGCGGACCTGCGCGACGAGACGGGCGAACTTGCCGATCTCGAAGCGCAGGGAGTGCCGCCGTCTGCCCTGCGCACGCTCGCCCAGGCACGCACGGTGCTGCTTGCCGGCGGCGGGGTCGTGGCCGGGCTGGTCGCGGGCGTCGTGCTCACGGTAGTCACCACGTCCGCGCTGGCCCTCGCCGCGGGGGCGACGATCTCCGTTCCGGCACTCCGGATCGTGCTGCCCTGGCCGATGCTCATGCTCGTCGCGCTCCTGCCGCTCGTCGGCGCGAGCCTGCTCGTGGCGATCCTATCGCGGCGCGACCGCAGGTCGACGCGATGACCGCCGCCCGACCGCCGGGCGGCGCGATGACCGCCGCCGAATGGACGCCCGCTGGCGATTCGGAACCGACGCCCGCCGTCGAAGCTCGCGGCCTCATCTCGCTGTACCCGGACCGCGCCGGCCCCGTGGCGGCGCTGCGCGGTCTGGACCTGACGGTCAACATCGGCGAGTTGGCCGCGATCGTCGGCCCGAGTGGGTCCGGGAAGACGACCCTGCTGCGCTTGCTGGCCGGCATCGAGCGTCCCTCGGCCGGCCGCCTCGACGTTCTCGGCCTGTCGCTGGCCACCGCGTCCAGTGCCAGTCTTCGGCACCATCGGCGCTCAACGACCGCGATCGTCGAGCAGCACTACCGCCTGTCGCTCTCGCCCTACTTGTCGATCCTGCGCAGCGTCGCACTGCCCCTAACGCTCCGTGGCGTACACCGGGTCGAGCGCGAGCGCCGGGCCGCCGAGCTTCTCGATCGAGTGGGCCTCGGCGGCCGCGGCGAAGCGCTCCCGGGCGAACTGTCCGGCGGCGAGCAGCAGCGGGTCGCCATGGCGGCGGCACTGGCCACCCGGCCGCGCCTCATCCTGGCCGACGAGCCGACGGGTGAACTCGATGGAGAGACGGCAGGCCGGCTCCTGGTACTGCTCCGCGAGCTGGTCCGGGAAACCGGCTCCACGGCGGTCGTCGTCACCCACGACGAGGCGGTCGAGCAGGTCGCCGACCGAACCGTCCACCTTCGGGATGGCCGGGCGGTTGCACAGCGACTGGGCCCGACACTCGCGCGGCTGGAAGACAACCTTGGCTGGCTTGCTCCGCCGATCCGCAACGGGACGACCGTCGGGACTCACCAGGTGCCGGAACAGGGGCCGAAACAGGGGCTGGACGAACTCCCGGAAGTTCCGCACGGGATCGTGGCTGGAGTCCGTCCCGGGCCGGTCGGCGAGACTCGGATCACGACGCAACTTGATCCGATCCCGGCGGTCCGCCTCAACGATGTCAGCCGGACGTACGGGGGCGGCTCGACAGCCGTTCGGGCATTGGTGGGCGTCTCCTTCGACTTCGCCATGGGCAGGTTCCAGGTGGTGACCGGGCCGTCTGGCGCCGGCAAATCGACCATCCTGCGCCTGATCGCCGGTCTGGACGATCCGACCAGCGGAACCGTCCAGACCCTCGGTATCGCGCTGGCCGGCCTGGATCGCGAGGCTCGAGCCCGGTTCCGGGCCGGACGGGTCGGCGTGGTAGACCAGGGCCGGGGACTGACCCCGTTCCTGTCCGCCCTGGAGAACGTGGCGCTGGCCCTCGCGATCCACGGCCACAGTCCTGCCGAGGCGGACGATCGCGCCCGGAGCGCGCTGGAGCAGGTCGGCCTGGGGGCCCTCGCCGACAGGCGGCCAGCCAGCCTGTCGGCCGGAGAGCGCACGCGGGTCTCGATCGCGCGAGCCCTGGCCCCAGAACCGGACCTGATCCTCCTCGATGAGCCCACCGCCACCCTCGATCGTGCCAACGCCGATCACATCGGCGAGTTGCTGGCCGACCTCGCCGGGCCGAGGACGATCATCGCCGCCACCCATGACCGAGCCCTCATGGACCGCGCCACGGGTCGCTACTCCCTGCGTTGATCTCGTGCTCGTGCCGATCAGCGGTGCGGCGATTCCGGGCTTGACAGCGTTGCCTCGCGGGTATATATATCGCCATACGATATATCGTGCAGCGTAAGAAAGGTCCGCTTCGATGGTCGCACCCCTTCCGGAGCTCGGGCGGTTCGCCGAGCCAGCCCTGCTCATCCTGGTCAGCCTGAGCGACGGTCCCAAGCACGGCTACGCCATCATGGCCGACGTCGAGCAGGGGACCAGTCGGCCGATGGGTCCCGGGACCCTGTACGCCGCGCTGGCCAGGCTCGAGGGACGCGGGCTCATCGAGGCCCTCACGCCCGTCGACCGGAGACGGCCATATCGCCTGACTGCGCTCGGGGTGAGCACGGTCGCCGAACAGCTGCGCGAGCTGTCGGCGTTTGCCGAGCTCGGCCTGCGCCGCCTCGCGGAGACCGCTCCATGAGCAGGCCGGGCCGCCCGATGATCGCGCTCTTCCTCCGTTTGTATCCCGCCCGCTGGCGGACGCGCTACGGCGACGAGTTCGAGGCGCTCCTCGGAGAGCGGCCACTGAGCCCGTTCGACGTGGCCGATGTGCTGCTGGGGGCGCTCGATGCCCACCTTCATTTCCGGGAGCTGGGTTCCAGCTCCGAACATCGAAAGGGGTTTGCCATGTCTCTCCGTCTCGGGGGCATCTCCGCCGTGCTCGGCGGCGCCCTCTGGTTCGCCGGCTTCGTCTGGTCGACGCTCGACCCAAGGGCAAGCGAGCCCGGCGCGACGCTCAGCCTGCTCGGCACGGTCGCCCTCCTCCTCGGCCTGACCGGCCTGAGTGCGTTCCAGGCCCGTCGTCATCCGGCGCTCGTCTGGGCGGCCTTTGCCCTGCCGGCCCTGGGCGGCATCCTGGCGACGTTCGGCCTGGTCATCATGGCCGTGCTGGGCGACCAGTCTGTCGCCGGCGTCTACGGCTGGAGCCTGTTCGTTGTCGGCGTGCTCGCGACAATCGCGGGCTCGCTGCTGTTCGCGATCGCGACGTATCGGACCGCCGCCCTGCCGCGCTCGGGGGCGGTGATCCTGGGGATCACCGCGGCGATATCGCTCGTCTCGTTCGTCGGCGGAATGGGCAAGGTCGGGCCCGACCAGCCGATCTTCATGGCCGGGTTCACCGCATTCACCCTGGGCTGGGTCGTCCTGGGGCTTCAGGCGATCCGCCTGGACCGTCCGGTCGTCCGGCTCGGCGCGGCCTGACGCCTGACATCCGTCACACTCGGATCGAGACGGTCGTGACTGGCGTCACGGGCAGTCCGGCGCGAGACTCCGCTGGTCAACCTGACCGCTCGAGGGGCGTTGGTGTCCGATGCGACCGAGATCCCGCCGTACATCACCACAGCGCTCAGTCCGGGAATCCAAGCCTGCCGGCCTGAAACCGAACGACGGTGTGACCAGCTGGCTCAGCTCGTCCTCGTCACCTTCGAGAGTCCTCGCGGCCGGTCCGGGTCGAGGCCACGTCGTCGTGCGACTTCCTCGGCCAACAGGTACCCGGGCAAGACGAGGGCGAGCGGTGTCAGTGGCTCCGGAAGGTCGCACGGCAACGCGAGCGCGGCGGCCCCCGTCCAGACGGTCGACGTGCCCATCGTCCAGGTCGGACTGCCGGCCATCTCCAGGGCGCTGCGGGCGGCCTCGATGCTCGGCACCGTCGGTCCGTCCGGCCTGAACGCGACGACCGGGACATCGGGCCCGCCGAGCGAAACTGGCCCATGCATCAGGTCCGCCGCGGAGTACCCGTCGGCGAAGATCTGGGCTGTCTCCTTGAGCTTGAGGGCGACCTCGAGCGCCGTCGCCATGTTCATCCCGCGCGAGACGACGAGGGTGCGGTCGGCGTTCGCGAGCGCGTTGACGAGAGGAGCGCCCTGGCCGGCCAGCCACGCCGACGAGGCATCGAGGACATTCCGGGCGGTCTCCGGCACCTTGGGCAGCGCCCCGGCCCAGGCTGCGGCGGCGGTCGCGGCCGCGAGCCGGGCGATCGTATCGAGGGCGAGGACGTAGCTCTTCGTCGCCGCGACGCTGCGCTCCTCACCGGCGCCGATCGGAAGCAGGACATCGACCAGGCCAGCGAGTTCAGAGCTTGCGTCGTTGACGATCCCGCAGGTGAGCGCCCCGCCCTGACGCGCCGTCTCGATTACGGCCAGGAGGTCCGGGCTGGCACCCGACTGGCTGATCGCCAGCACGAGAACGTCACGCCAAGTCGGGCGCGCTCCGTACAGCGTCACGAGCGATGGCGCCGCGAGGGAGACCGGCACCCCGATCGCGAGCTCCAGCAGGTAGCGGGCGTAGATCGCGGCATGGTCGGAGGTGCCCCGGCCGGCGATCACGATCGCTGCCGGCGGATGAGCCGAGATCCGCGCGGCCAACGCATGGATCTCGGCCTGGTTGGATCGGGCCTCCTCGAGGAGCGCCGGGATGGCCTCGATCTCCGGACACATCCAGCTCGTTCGTCCGGTCATCGGACAGGCGCTCAGATCAACTCAAGCATGCCGACCCGAGCAGGCTCGGGACGAACGGCCGGCGCCCCCGGGCTGGTCGCCATTCGCTGCCGGCCCAACGACAGGGCGAGAAGCGCGGCGCCCTGGGCCACGGCGCGCTCCTCCAGCTGGGATGGCACCAGCCGCGGCGGGAACGGAACACTCGAGCGGAGGCGCTCGGCGAGCGGCTCGAACAGTGCCGCACCACTCCTGGCGAGCCCGCCGCCCACGACGATGACCTGTGGATCGAGCAGCGCAGCGACGTTGACGACCAGATCCCCGAGGGCGCTCGTGGCCTCGGCGACCACCGCCTTGGCGATGGCGTCCCCGGCGGCCGCGAGCTCGAAGACCTCGCGGGCACTCACGTCGGTTGCCGCCACGTGGGCGCGCTGCGCGTAACGGCTGGCGATGGCTCGACCCGATGCCCGCTCCTCGAGTCGCCCAGGGGCGAAGTACGCGATGGCACCGGCGGCTGAGGTCGCTCCACGCAGGGGCCGACCGCCCACGATGACGCCGGCTCCCAGGCCATAGCCCAACGACAGGAACACGACGTCGGTCGAGCCTCGAGCCGCCCCGACAGATGCCTCCCCGACGGCCGCGAGGATGTCATCGTTGTCGATTGCGACCGGCAGGTGGAGCTCGGCGCTCAACAGTTCGGCAGCCGGAGCTCCGTCGAGCCCGGGCAGATCCGGCGACAGGAGGACCCGGCCTTTACCGGCGTCCACGATCCCGGAGATGCCGGCCGCAGCCGCCAGGATGGGGCGGCCACCAGCGTGTGCGACGGCACGCAGGGCGATCCGGGTGATCTCCCCGATGACGCTGGCGAGATCATCGGGCCGGTCCACCTCCCCGTGCTCAGCCGCACTGAGGTTGCCCTCCAGGTCGGCGAGGCTGGCCCGGATCCGTGAACCGCCCGCGTCGATGGCCAGCAAATAGGCGGCCGAAGCCTCGAGCTCCACGACCATCGGCGGACGGCCCAGCGGGGCGCGTTCCATGACCCGCTCGCGTACCAGGCCGGACCGCCGAAGGTGGGCGACCGCCCGGCTGATCGTCGCCGGAGAGAGTCCGCTGAGCTCGGCGAGTTCGGCCCGTGATAGCCGCTCGCGCTGTCGCAACAGCTCGAGGACCGTCACCGCATGATCCATGTCCGTCCTTTCCGGTCCGGTTCAGTCGAGCAACCGGCCAGCGCCGCGTCGCAGCCTACCCGAGATAGGCCGCGATGGCGCGCTCCAGGATCTCGACGCCCTGCACGATCTCACCGAGCGACACCCACTCATCGGGTGTATGGAAGTTGCCACCCAAGGCGCCGAAGGACAGGGTGGGGATCCCCGCTGCCTGGGTGAGCCCCGAGTCCCCCCATGCATTGAGCCCGATCGACTCCAGCGGACGGCCGATCACCTGCTCGGTGGCCGCTGCCAGTACCTCCAGCAAGCGCTCGTGGCCGGCCGCCTGGAAGGGATCCCGATCGACCCGCACGACGACCTCGCCACGGAAGTCCGGGAAATGCTTCCGGACGTCGTCGAAGATGGTCTCGATCTCACGGACCCGGTCGGACAGGTGCTCACCCGGCTGCGTCCCGATCTCGATGCCCAGGACACATCGGCTCGGGTACGTGGCGTAATCGGTGCCGCCCGAGATCGTGCCGGTGTGGAACACGGTGCGCCCATTGAGACCGCCCTCGCCGTGGCCGAATCCAGCCTCGTCCAGGGCGTGCAGACGTCGGACCACCTCGGCCATGTGGACGATCGCGTCGATCCCCTGGGCCGGGTCGGAGCCATGGGCCGGCCGACCGTGGACGACGACGTCGATCCAGCCGAAGCCCTGGTGTTCGATGAGGACCTTGTCGATGCCTTCGGGCTCGAGGATCAGGGCTGCATCGATCTGGTGATGGGCGATGAGGTGTTCGGTGCCGATGGAGGCTCCTTCCTCGTCGACGGTGCAGGCGAGGACCAGGTCGCCCCGCAGCGTGGTGCGGCGTTCGGCCAGGGCGCGGAGCGCCAGCATGCCCATCGCACAGGAACTCTTGTCGTCAGCGGCACCCAGGCCGATGAGTCGATCGCCATCGCGGCTCGGCACAAGGGCTCGATCCTGCCAGTTCGCGTAGCCCACCGTGTCCGCATGCGCGTTGAGATAGAGGTTCGGGCCGGTACCGGCGCCGCGTAGGCGGACGATGACGTTGGGGCGATCGGGCTCGACCTCCTCGAGGGACGTTTCCACGTTGTCCAGATCGCCGAACCAGGCCACGATGTAGCGGGCCAGTTCGGCCTCGCCGCTTCCGTCGGCGATCAGCCACGGGGTGACCGATTCGATCCTCACCAAGTCTGAAAGCAGAGATTCAACGGCAGCATCGGTCGTGGGCATTCGGCCTCCTCAGACGAAATGGCAGGCCGCGGTGTGGTCACCGGGTCCAGCAAGGTGCGGGTCGTCCGTCTCGCAGCGAGATGGGTTGCCGAGATCGCGACGCAGCCAGCAGCGGCTCTGGAAACGGCAGCCGGATGGGATCGCCATCGGCGATGGCGCCTCGCCGCTGAGGATGATCTGCCCGGAGCGCTCGCCCGGTTCGGGCACCGGCACGACCGACACGAGCGCCTTCGTGTACGGATGGCGAGGCGCACTGATCACCGCGTCGGTGGGACCGATTTCGACGATCCGGCCGAGGTAGACGACGGCGATCCGGTCGGCGATCACCCAGGCGAGCGAAAGGTCGTGGGTGATGAACAGGTAGGTCAGCCCGTGGGACATCCGGAGCTCGAGCATGAGCTTGAGGATCTCCGCCCGCACTGACACGTCGAGCATCGAGACCGGCTCGTCCGCCACGATGAAATCCGGCCGCAGCACGAGCGTTGCGGCTATGGCGACACGCTGCCGTTGGCCCCCCGAGAGGTGATGCGGATAGCGGCGCGCGATCTGCTCCGGCGGGTAGAGGCCGGCGGCCGCCAGCGCGGCATGGACGATCTGTCGGCGGTCGGCTTCGTCCGACGCAAGGCCGTGGATGATCAGCGGCTCGGCGACGATGTCGTAGACGGTCTGCCGCGGATCAAGCGATTCGTATGGGTCCTGGAAGACGAGCTGGATCTTCTGGCGCAGGCGGCGCAGCGCGCGCCCCCGCAGGCGCGTGAGGTCCTGGCCGCGATACACAACCTGGCCGCCGGTCGCCTGTTCCAGGCGCATGACCGTCCGGGCGATCGTCGTCTTGCCGCAACCCGATTCCCCGACGAGGGCGAGGACCTCGCCGGGGTAGATGTCCAGGGTGACCCCGTCAACCGCCCGGACGACCCGCCCGGGTCTGCCCAACCCGCCGAACCCGCCGCGCACCGGGAAGTGGACCTGCAGGTCCTTGATCTGGAGCACTGGTTCGAGCGGCAGGTCAGGCATGGTCCAACGCATCGGGCGTGGCAAGGTGGCAGGCGACGGTGTGGCCCGGCGTCATGGATCGAAGGACAGGCTCTTCCGCATGACAGCGCTCGATGGCGCGCGGGCAGCGGTCGGCGAACCGGCAGCCGACCGGGGGTTCGATGAGGTCAGGCGGATGGCCCGGGATACCGGCCACGAACTCGCGACTGGTGTGGATGTTGGGGAAGGCGCGCAGCAGCGCCTGCGTGTACGGGTGCGCCGGCGCGCGATAGACGTCCTCCGCGCTGCCCTGCTCCGCGAGCCGTCCGGCGTACATGATCGCGACCCGGTCACAGGTTTCCGCGATGACCGACAGGTCGTGCGAAATGAGGATCATCGCCAGACCCAGCTCTCGACGCAGGGTGCGCAGGAGGTCGAGGACCTGCGCCTGAACCATCACGTCCAGCGCCGTCACCGGCTCGTCGGCAATGACCAGGCTGGGACGGCAGGCGAGCGCCATCGCGATCATCGCCCGCTGCCGCATCCCTCCGCTGTATTCATGCGGGTACTGGCCGGCCCGACTGCGAGCGAGCCCGACCAGATCGAGCAGCTCGAGGACCCGGGCCCTGGCGTCGGTGAGGCTCGTCTCCCGCTCATGCTGGCGGATTGGCTCGAGGATCTGCGACCCCACTGACTGGACGGGATCGAGCGCATTCATCGCACCCTGGAAGACGACCGAGATCTTGCGCCAACGTCGATGTTCCATCTCCTTCTCGCTGAGCCGCAGGAGGTCTTCGCCGTCGAAGATGATCTGACCGCTGACCGTCGCGCTCGGCGGCAGGAGTCGCGGGATCGCCAACCCGGAGGTGGTCTTCCCGCAGCCCGACTCGCCGGCCAACCCGAGCGCCTCACCTGGCTCGAGGCTCAGGCTGAGCCCGTCGACGGCCTTGACATCGCCGTCGCCGGTTGCGTAGGTGACCCGTAGATCGCGCAGCTCAAGGAGGCTCATCAGCGGGACCTCAGGCGCGGGTTGACGATGCGATCGAGCGTGTGGCCGATGAGGGTGAAACCAAGCACGACGACGACGATGCCGATTCCGGGCGGAAGCAGGTACCACCATGCGCCCCGCCCGGCGGCACCGGCTTCGAAGGCAAAGTGGAGCATCGTGCCCCACGAGACGTGGACCGGATCGCCCAACCCCAGAAAGGCGAGGGTCGCCTCGGACAGGATCGAACCTGCGATGACAAGCACGGTGTTGGCGAAGACGAGCGGCAGGACATTGGGCAGGATGTGGACGCCGATGATCCGCAGGTCACTCGCGCCCAGTCCCCGGACACGCTCCACGAAGGTCCGCTCGCGCAGACTCAGGACCTGAGCGCGGACGATTCGGGCGGTCGATGCCCAGCTGGTGAGCCCGATGACGAGAATGATGATCGTCAGGCTCTGTCCGAACAGGGCGGCCAGCACGATGATGAGCGGTAGCGTCGGGAGGACGAGGAAGAAGTCCGTGAAGCGCATCAGGACCGAGCTTCCGGCGCCCCGAAAGTATCCGCCGATGAGTCCGACGGTCGTTCCCACGACCATGGAGATGGCCGTCGCCAGGAGTCCCACCAGGAGTGAGATCTGGGACCCGGAGATCGTCTCGCGGAAGACATCACGGCCCAGTTCATCCGTGCCCAGCCAATGGGCTGCGCTCGGGTGCTCGAAGATGCTCGCCGCCGTCGACCCGACCTTGGCCGGATCGAACGGCAGCACCACCGGCCCGACGATCGCGACGAGAATGGTCACCGAGAGCAGGAGGAAACCGGCGCGGCCCAGCGGATCCGACCACGCCAACCCGGCGACCCGGCTCGCGTCGTGCCAGGTTCGCACCCAGCGTTCCCTGGGCATCAGGCGTCCCGCACGCGAGGATCGAGGAAGTAGTAGAGCAGGTCACTCGCCAGGTTCGTCAGGATGACCACGACGGCGAAGATGAGGAAGCTCGCCTCAAGGATCGGGTAGTCGCGTTGCAGCACGGCGTCGTAGATGAGCCGCCCCATCCCCGGCCACGAGAACACGGTCTCGACCTGGATCGCTCCACCGATGACCAGGCCGACGTACAGCGCACTGGCCGTCGCCACGGGCAGCAGCGCGTTCCGGACCCCGTGGCGCCAGAGCACCTGACGGGCGCTCAGGCCCTTGGCCCGGGCCGTGAGCATGAAGTCCTCGGTGAGGACGTCGATGAGCGAGCTGCGGGTGATCAGGACGAACTGGCCGATGTCCACGAGAATCAGGGTCAGGGTGGGCAGGGCGAGGTGCCGTGCCAGATCCAGCGCATGTTGGACTGGCGACTGCACGATGTAGCCGGGCGCTCCCATGCCGGAGATCGGGAAGGCTCGAAAGTAGACACCGAGAATGATGATGAGGATCAGGCCGGTCCAGAACGTCGGGAGGCTCCAGAAGAAGAGTGAGCCGATGACCGTTCCGGCATCGAGCCTGGTCCCTCGTCGCGATGCGGCGAAGACGCCGGCGATGATCCCCACCACGATGACGATGACGCTCGCGGCCGCCAGCAGGATGACCGTATTCATGATCCGCTCAGCCAGGATGTCGAAGACCGGTCGGCGATAGGTCAGGGACATGCCGAGGTCGCCCGTGACCAGATTGCGCAGGTAGTACAGGTACTGGATCGGCACTGGTTGGTCCAGCCCGAACACCTGGTGGAGGCGGGCGATCGCCTCGGGTGACAGGTGCCCAGCCCGGGCCAGGAGCCGAACCGGATCTCCGGGCAGGACCCGGAACAGGACGAAGTTGAAGGTGGCGACGGCGTACAGGGTGACCGCCACCTGGGCCAGCTTGGTGAACAGGTAGCGCAGGCGCCGCATCGTACCGTCGCTGTTCGCAGTCGAGCCTAGTGGACCGGCGTGATCTTCAGGTAGTTGTCCCGGGTGAAGTTGAAGATGATGCCACCCTTCACCTCCGTCCAACCTTGCCACGTGTCGGTCCGGTACGCCTGGAGCTTGTCCTGATACCACAGGACGATATACGCCGCATCGTCGTAGTACAGCTGCTGCATCTGGTCCACGAGCTGCTTGCGCGCCACGGGATCCATCGTCGAGGCCTGCTGGTCGTACAGCGCGTCGTACTGCTTGTTGCAGTAGTAGACGTCGTTGTTGCCACCGATCTGACTACATAGCGGCACGCCCAGCATGTACTCGGGGTCGGGCACGCCGGAGTCCCAACCCCAGACGAAGATGTCCCAATTCGGGGCGGCCGAGTTGTAGACGATGTTGCTCAGCGTGTTCGAGTCGAGCGTCTGGAGGTCCAGCTTGATGCCGATGGCCTGGGCCGCGTTGCGGAAGAGCTGGGCAGCCCGGACGTCGACGTCGGTTGTGGCAATCGCGATGAGTCGGAACTCCAGCGGTTTGCCGCTTGGCGACTTGCGAGTTCCCGAGCTGTCGCGGGCCGTGTATCCGGCCTGGTCCAGCAGCTGGTTGGCCTTGGCCGGATTGGCACTCAGCTGCTGGTCGGCTGGAATGGCCAGGCGCCAGTCGCTGAGCCCGGCCGGCACGATGGTGTCGCCCGGCTGGCCGTGACCGGCGAGGGCGAGCTGGACCACCTGGTTGCGGTCGAGGGCATAGCTGAGCGCCTGGCGGATGATCTTGTCCCGGAGCAGGGGGTTGCCCAGCGATTTGGGGTCGCTCGACACGTTGAAACCGATGTGGTGGAAGGAGAATGACGGCAGTGCCACTGTCTTGATGCTGTCGGCGCCGACCAGGCCGTCGTAGATGGTCGGCGGAACCTGGGCGACGATATCGATTTCGCCATTCTTGAGGGCCTGGGCCATCACGTCGCCGTTGCCATAGAGGACCCAGGTGATCGTCGCCTCGCTTGGTGGGCCGCCCCAGAACGCGGGGTTCCGGGTGACGGTGAGCGAGGCACCCTTCTTCCATTCGGTGAACGTGAACGGGCCGGTTCCGATGGGCTTGTCGTTGCTGAATGCCTCGATCTGCTTGGCGTTCATCGCCGACCAGACATGCTTGGGCAGAATCGGGATGATCAGCGCCGGGTTGAAGGCCTGGGGCTTGTCGAAGGTGAGGACGACCGTCGACGGATCCGGTGTCGCGACCGACTTGAGGTGGATCAGCCATTGCGCCCACTGACCAAGCTGGTTGTCGTGGATGACGTCGTACGTGTACTTGACGTCCGCGGCGGTGAACGGTTGGCCGTCGTGCCACAGCACGCCGTTGCGCAGCTTGAGGGTTTCGGTCAGGCCGTCGGCCGAATAGGCGTAGTCGGTCGCGAGGCCGGGCTGGGGCTTGAGGTCGAGGTCGTAGCTCAGCAGTGTGTCGTAGACCAGCTGCAGAGCCTCCTGGGCCTCGGTGGTGGTGAACGTCAGCGGGTTCATCGAATCGGGCTCGGAAAGCCAGCCGACGCGGAGGGGCTGCTGCGACGGGGTGGGTTGCGGCGTGGGCCCGGCCTGCGTCGCGATCGCCGAACCGCTGGCCCCGACGGCGGGCGGGGCTGTGGGGGTCGGGGAGGTCGACCCGCAGGCCGAAACGACCAGGATCGCGGCGAGACCGAAGGCGATGCGAGCGGGTCCGTGCATCATTGGATCTCCTCCTACCGGTTCGCCGGCGATTCCGCCGGCGGGTGCATCAGGGGCGGGCGCGTTCCGGGACGCCGGTCCGCCCTGTGCATGACTGATCCCCTCCGTGAGGTCCGCCGGCGGCGGCTACGCGCGGAGGACAGCACCCACGGCCGAGACGGCGTCCTCGAACACACTCAGCGTCTCCTCGATGTCCGCATCGCTATGGACGGTCGAAACGAACCAGAGCTCGATATTGGAGGGATGGACCAGGACGCCCCGTTCGATGAGGGCCCGGGCGAGAGCCGCGTACTTCGGCGAGTTCAGGTGCTCTGCCGCGTCGCGGTAGTCCACGATCGGCGTCTGGCTGAACCAGAACTGGAACATGGGCCCGACGCCCTGGACGGAGACCGGCACACCGGCTCGCTCGAAGATCCCCCGCATCTCGTCCATGAGACGGTTGCCTCGCCGGTGCAGGTCGTCATGGACGCCGGGCACGGACAGCAGGTCCAGGGAGGCGATCGCGGCGGAGACGGCCACGGTGTTGGCGTTGTACGTGCCGGCGTGGAGGACGGCCCCGTCCGCGACGAGCTCCATGAGGTCACGCCGTCCCCCGAACGCAGCGGCCGGGAAACCGCCGCCGAGGGCCTTGGCCATCGTCGTGAGGTCGGGCGTCACGCCGTAGTAAGCCTGCGCCCCGCCGAGTGCCACGCGGAAGCCGGTGATCACCTCGTCGAAGATGAGGATGATGTCATTCGCCCGGGTGATCTCGCGCAGGAACTCAAGGTAGCCGGGCTTCGGAGGGATGACGCCGGTGTTGCCCATGATCGGTTCGGTCAGGATCGCGGCAATCTCGTGGCCGCGCCGGCTGACCAGCCGCTCGACGGCGACCTCGTCATTCCAGGGCAGGACGGCCAGGCTGGCGCCGATCTCGGGCGGGATACCGGGGGTGCCGGGGATCGCCCGTGGCGCGTGGCGCAATCCGGCGACCGAGAGCGGGGGATGGTGGCTCCACTCCAGCTGGTCCGCCCACCCGTGGTACTGGCCCTCGAACCGAACGACCACGTTCTTGCCGGTTGCGGCGCGGGCGATCCGCGTGGCGTGGAGGACGACCTCCGTGCCGGAGTTGCCGAATCGAACCAGCTCCACCGACGGTACGGCATTCACGATGGCCCGGGCCGCCTGGGCCTCCAATTCGTAGGGCAGCGCGAACATCGTTCCGATGCTCCGGATGGCCGCGGTCACGGCCTCGGTCATGACCGGATGCGCATGGCCGTGGATCATCGGGCCGAGTGCCAGCAGATAGTCCGTGTAGCGGTTGCCATCGACGTCCCAGAGGTGGCTGCCCTCGCCTCGAGCGACCACTGGCGGGCATGGGATCCAGCCACCCACGGGGCCGCGGACGCCCGAATTCACCCCGCCCGGAATGACCTCCTGGGCAGCGCCGTAGGCTGCCTCAGAACGCGTGATCTGGTGGATCGCCATGTGTCTGTACTCCCGTGGTGCGCTGGTCGAACCTCGCGATCCGGCCCGGTCGTCAGCCCCGCCACGACGAGTCGACCATCGTCATCTCTCGTCGGCGGAGGTGTCGCGCCTGTCGGGCGTGCAGTTCCGTGCAGGCTGAACAGAACGGTACCCGCCGCACAGCCCGGCGTCAATACCCGAAATTGGATAGCGCGAAACTCGATCCCCTATGATCGCGTTCGATGCCCGTCTCGCCCAGTTCCAGCGCCGATGCGGACCTGAGAACTTGTTGCAGTTGAACCAGAACGTCCATCCAACAGTGGGACCCGCAGACCGCACCCTGGACGGTGCGCTCAACACGCTTCGGGCGAACGCGGCAGCCTGGGTTGCGACCGGACCTGCTGAACGGATCCGCCTCCTGGAACGGGTCCTGCGAGATGTCGTGGCTGTGGCCGATCGGTGGGCCGCCGCCTGCATCTCGGCAGAAGGTCTCGACCCGGAGGACCCCTCGTCGGGCGAGGAAGCCCTGGTCGGGCCGTACTTCTTCGTCCGCAACGTCCGCCTCCTGCGCGACGCGCTGCGCGACATCGAGCGTCACGGGGTGCCCGGGATCGCAGGCTCCGTACGGACCCGTCGTGATGGGCAGGTCACGGCCCGGGTCTTCCCCATCTCCGTCTATGACTGGTTGTTCTACCCGGGGATCAGCGCGGAGGTCTGGATGGAGCCGGGCGTCAGCACACAGGGGCTTTCGCACACGCAGGCGCTCGCGTACCGCGGCGGCGGCGACAGCGCCGGACGAGTCAGCCTCGTCCTCGGTGCCGGCAACGTGTCCTCGATCGGCCCGATGGACATCTTGAGCAAGCTGTTTGTCGAGAACAGCGTCGTCGTCTTCAAGCCGCACCCGGTCAACGAGTACCTCCGTCCGATCCTGGAAGTCGGACTTCGCGCCCTCGTCGAGCGCGGGGTCGTCCGCTTCGTCGCGGGCGGCGCCGATGTCGGCGCGGCACTGTGCCGGCATCCCGAGGTGGACGACATCCATATGACCGGCTCGGACCGGACCTATGAAGCGATCGTGTTCGGCCCTGGCGCCGGGGGTCAGGAGCGCAAGGCGCGTGACGAGCGGCTGATCCACAAACCGGTGTCGGCCGAGCTCGGGAACGTCAGCCCCGTGATCGTCGTGCCGGGCCGCTGGAGCACCGCCGACATGGCCAGCCAGGCCGAGAACATCGCCACGATGCTGACGAACAACGGCGGATTCAACTGCAATGCCGCCCGGGTCATCGTGACGCACGCCGGCTGGTCGCAGCGGGAGCAACTCCTGGCCGCCGTGCGCGACCGGCTGAGCCGCACCGCCCCGCGGGTCGCGTACTACCCGGGCGCCGCCGCCCGGTTCGACGCCTTCGCTGCGGCCCACCCAGAGATGAGGCAGCTGGGCCAGCGGACCGACGAGCGACTCCCGTGGGCGATCGTCGAAGGGGTCGATCCCGAGCAGCGCGACGATATCTGCTTTACGACGGAAGCCTTCTGTTCGGTCTTCGCCGAGACGGCCCTGCCGGCCGACTCCACGGCGGAGTTCGTCGACCGGGCCGTGGCCTTCGCCAACGACGCGCTGTGGGGGACGCTCAACGCCACCTTGATCGTGGACCCCCGCACCCAACGCGAGCCCGCAACCGGGGCGGCGGTTGAACGGGCGCTGGCCGACCTGCGGTACGGAACGGTCTCGCTGAACGCCTGGGCTGCCCTTGGCTTCGGTTTCGGCGTGCTGCCATGGGGTGCCTTTCCCGGGAACTTCCCAACCGCGATCGGGTCCGGCGTTGGCATGGTCCACAACACGCTCATGTTCGCGCGCCCGCAGAAGTCCGTGATCCGGGCGCCGTTCAGGCCCCTGCTCAAGCCGGTCTGGTACGTCTCGCACCGGACCGCGCATCGGCTCACCCCGCGGCTATGCCGGTTCGAGGCGTCGCCGTCGCTAGGCGCCCTTCCGGCGATCGTCGCGCTCGCGATCCGCGGGTAGGAGTCGCCTCACCGACACTGCGGGATGGCGGTGCTCCCTGGCTCACACTGTCCGCGGCCGGGTGCCGGCTGCCGGGCGGGCCTCAGCCGTTCAACCGAAACAGGATCCGGATCACTCGATCGAAGGCGCGGTCCGGGAGGATCCACCGGGCGAGGAGGAGCGGTCGCGCGCCTCGGCCCACGACATAGCGAGTCTTCGGCCGCCGAGCCTGTGCGGCCCTGCCGATTGCCTCGGCGACGACGCTCGGCGGCGACCCGATCCCGCCATCCCGGGCCGTGCCGGCGACCACCGCCGCGACGGCGCCGGCCTGGTCCGCATACGGACCCGAGCCCGACGTCTCGAGCAGCGCGTCGGCGGCGATCGTGCCCCATTCGGTCTTGATCGCCCCCGGTTCGATGAGGACGACGTGGATTCCGAAGGGGGCGAGCTCCAGGCGGAGGGCGTCACTCAGGCCCTCGACCGCGAATTTCGCCGCGTGGTACCAGGCGCCCAACGGCCCGTAGATCCGGCCGCCGACCGACGAGACGTTGATGATGCGGCCGGCGCGCTGGGCCCGCATGTGGGGGAGCACGAGCTGGGTCAGGCGGGCCAGCCCGAACAGGTTCACCTCGAATTGGCGCCGAGCCTCGGCGAGCGGCACCTCCTCGAGGGCACCGTAGGCGCCATAGCCTGCGTTGTTGACGAGGACATCGATCCGCCCGGTTTCGCCGATGATCTGGTCGACCAGCCCGACCATCGATGCGTCGTCGGTGACATCGAGCGCGACCGCGTGGATGCCGAGATCCGCCAGATCGCCCATCCGCTCGACCCGCCGAGCACCGGCGTAGACCGTGTAGCCCAGGCCGCGAAGCCTCCGGGCCGTCGCTTCGCCGATCCCGGAGGAGGCCCCGGTGACGAGAGCCACGCGTTCGGTCATGTGATGGACCCCTGGACTGCACGTCTTCGGCTGGCTGCTCGGGGTTGGTCGACGACGTCGGCCGACGTCATCGGGGTATGGCGATGAACAGCATAGAAGCCGGCCCGAAGGCCGGCTTCTATGTTCAGATCACTGGAGCCGACACTCGGATTTGCACCGAGGACCTGCTGCTTGCGAGTGTGGACGCTCACCGTCCGTTGGCGACTCTTGCGGGCTTCCACGGCAGGTTGGACCGACCTCGAATCCCGTGCGTGCCAATCGTAGCCGCCCAGGCACAGGCCGGCAGGGGTCAGCGCAGGCGTCAGATACGGTCGGAGTCGGCGCAACCAGCTAGCAACCGTGAAAGGTCCGTGGGGGCAACGGCGGGAGCCGACGACCCGGATTCGCCACCTCGAACCAGAGCCTCGTCAGCGGCCGGGCCCGTCGGCGTTCGGGACGTTGACGACCGTGAAGGCGGGATTCTCGATGATCCCGAGCAGCGACCCGCCCGGTTCCAACACACGAGCGACCCGAATGCCGTCGCCCACGTCCTGGACGGCTCCGATCAGCGTTGCGCCCGCGGCCACAAGCGTGGCGAGGGCGTCATCCGCGTTCGCAACGCCCCAATAGGTGATCGGTCCTGATCCCGATTCGGCGTTTGGGTCGAGCGCGAGCTCGTAGCCGCCAACGTGGTATCCAACGTAGAACGGTTCGTCGAAGTAGGGCTCGACGCCGAGCAGCCGAGTGAACCACGTCTTGGACGCGGCCAGGTCGGCGGCGGGGTAGATCACGGTTCTCAGTCCGAGGAACATCGTCGTTTCTCCGTGGGGCAAGTGTGTGGGCCGCCGAGCCGAGTCTCGTAGGGGTCAGGGCAGGGGTCAGACCAGGCGAGAATCGGCGCAGCCCGCTACCACGGTGGACGGTTTCGTGCGTGAAAGGGTGGAGCCGACACTCGGATTTGAACCGAGGACCTGCTGTTTACGAAACAGCTGCTCTACCGCTGAGCTATGTCGGCGCGAGGGCGAGTATAGGCGATGGCTTCAGACGGCGGCTATTCGCGCGCTTCCTGGCTGCGTCTGGGCGTACGGCCCACGGCACTCGCCCAAGCGGCAATCTCGGTCCGGCGGGACGCCCCAAGCTCGGCCGGAGCAGACTGGGAGAGGGCCATCGGTGTCTCCTTACGTGATCCCGGCTAGAAACACGCCGAGAATCAGACCGGTGGCCCCTGACTGTCCGGCTCGGCCGGCGTGGGGAGCCGCGCTCAAATCCCACCACTCGGGGGGACACTCCTGCTTGACGTGACTGATCAGACGATTCGGAACTG
>JANMQO010000050.1:0-5346 GCA_031370565.1 Chloroflexota bacterium | reverse complement strand
TCGGCATCGTCGTGGGTGTGGTGGTGTTCCTCGTCGTCGCCGGGCTCGGCCGATACGGCCAGTGGGTGTTCGTGGCGCCGGCCGCTGCCGGGGCGGCGGTCACATCGGCGATTCTGATCGGCCAGCAGCGGACCTACACGCGAGCTCGCACGGAGGGGACCGCCGGGTTGGAGCGTCGCGAATTCGGCGACTACCTTCCAGCTCGATTGGCGATGACCGCGGCAGGTTTGCTCCTGGTGCTGGCCGCCGTCGGTGGCTGGGCGGCGTTTGTCGCCACACCGGACGACTCGGGGCTCACTCGGGCTTTCACCCAATCGTGCACCACGCAGTCGTGGGACGCGCAGGGCTATCACGAGGAGGGGGAGGTCCATGTCTCCACCCCATTTCCCGGCGGCTACTACACGGCTAGTATGGCGGTGGGCATCCTGGCCGGGCTTGCGCTGACTTGGGCTGGTGTTGTCGCCACGACCCGCCGTCCGCGCAACGGCGCCGATGCGGAGCTCGTCCGCGTCGACGACGCCCTGCGCCGTCAAACCGTCGAAGGGATCGTCGCTACTTTCGGGCTGGCGGTCGCGACGACCCTCGCTGGCCTGTCCTACCTAGCAGCAGTCACCGTCGGCATGAAGGCGTGCACGACCGCCTACGGGCTGGGCTCGTGGGCACTGGCTGCCGCCGCAGCCGTGGCGCTGGCGCTCGCCCTGCGGTTCGCCGTCATCGTCCTGGTCCCGGGCGACGGGTCGAGGAAGCAGTCGTGACCGTCGCGCTTCGACTCGAGCCGGAGGATCCGACTCCCCCCTACGAGCAGCTCCGACGCCAACTGGTAGCAGCGATCGAGTCCGGCATTCTTGCTCCCCAGACCCGGCTGCCGACCGTCCGTCAACTGGCCGGCGACCTCGGCGTGGCAGTTGGCACCGTGATGCGGGCCTATGCCGCACTCGAGGAGAACGGGCTTGTCGTCACCCGCCGAGGCGGTGGCACCGCGGTGAGCGCCGCGCCACCCACGCTGTCGGATGTGGAGCGACAACGGCGACTGGCCGATCTGGCGTCATCGCTCATCGTCCAGGCGCGCCGCCTCGGGAGTACCGACGATGAAATCAGGCGAGCGCTCGACCGCGAGCTGGGCTGACGACGCACGAACCACTTTGCGAGGTCGGCATGGTCGCCCACATACTCCGTCCCTCGTGAGTGGGCCAGAGACCGGCTCCAGACTTGGGACCTCGAGCCAACCCACGGCCCGTCCGGTGTAGATCAGCTGCTCGGTCGTCAGACCCGATTGCGCCCGCAGGTCGGCGAGGTGACGCTTCACGGTGCTCGGCCGGACGCCCACGAGGTCGGCGGCGTTCTGGACGGAGCCGCCAGCAGCGACGTGGCGGCGAGCACCTCCATCTGGCGCTGCGTCGCGTGCGGCGAGAGCGCGCCACGCAGGTACCCGCACGTCCGAGTCCTGTCGGGCGCGCCACGAACACTTGTTCTAGTTCACCCTGTCACTGGCGGGGGCAGCAAACTTGATCGGGATGTCGAAGGGTCGATTCTTCCGCGTCATCCAGTAGCAGGTTCGCTATCCGCTACCCGGCTCGGGCTCAATGCTCATGAGTTCCGCCAGTCGCTCGAAGCTTGTCTCCCAGCCGATGCACGTAGCCGAGCACGCCTCGGGCGAGAGGAACCCCTCGTGTCGAAGCGTGACGCGCGTGCCGCGGTCGACGTGTTCCAGGAGATAGGTCACGGTCGTGGGCGCGGCCGGCGTCCCAACCAGATGCCACGTATGCACGAGCTTGCGTGGTGGGTCGATCTCAAGGAATTCACCCTCAAGGCCGTAAGGGCGGCCGCCGCCGATTCCCGACGATCGCCAACTGCCACCCGGGCGGATGTCGCCGGTCCATTCCGATGTATCGAAAACGCCCGGTCGCACCCACCATCTGACGATCTCCTCCGAGACAAGCGCCCGGAACGTGCGCTCAGGAGGAGCGGCGATCTCAACGCTGGCGAGGACGCGTCCGTCTGCTAGGTCGGCGACCGCACGCGCTTTGGCCTGATCCATGAACGTCATGCTCCTTTCGTGAGAATGGTGGTGGGTCTCGCATGACGGTCGTCGTGCCCCGCGACGAAGTCGCGCGCCTCGATGAGGTAGGCGACGCACGCCTCGTCGTCGGGCGGCATGACACGAACCCATTCCCGCATCGGTCGGCCTGGCCCGATTTGGCACGGTCGGCTGGCGTCACGGTTGACGAGATCGTTGACGCGACCCTCCGGAAGCTTGACGACAAGGTCCCCGCCAGTGGTGAAGGCGAAGAACCGACCGGCGGTCTTCAGGCCTGAGGCTCGGAGCATGCGGCCGCGCTCGACAGGGACCGCGCCGTCTTCGAGCAGGCGGCCGCTCATGCGCTCGAAGATCGCCTCATGCTCGTCGATTCCGTTCGCCGTCGTCATCTGGCTCAGCCTCCAAAATCGGCCCATATGGCCAGCGCAAGACTAAAGTCAAGACTTTCACAAGTCAAGACTTGTCGAATGCAGTGGGCGAGGCTAAAGTGGGTCGGAATGAACAGTCAGGCGATCCTGCGGGCACTGGCGGAGCCGCGCCGGCAACAGGTTCTGCGACTCGTCCGCGAGGAACCGCACTCGGTCGGCGAGATCGCGGCCCACTTCGAGGTGACCCAGCAGGCCATTTCCCAGCATCTCCAGGTGCTCAGGGACGCCGGCTTGGTCACCGTCACCAAACAAGGCCCGCGGCGCCTCTACATCATGCGGCCGGATGGGCTTGAGGCCCTCCACGAGTTCCTCGCCGAGCTTTGGCCATCGGCGCTGATGCGGCTCAAGGCAGCGGTGGAGGCGGACGGTGACGGCTGACCCGTACGTCGCGACCGTGCAGATCGCCGCGGATCCGGAGCACGTGTTCCGTTACTTCACCGAACCCGAGGCACTGACACGCTGGATGGGTCGTCACGCGGTCCTCGACCCGAAACCGGGTGGGGAATTCTCGCTCGATGTCTTTCGCATCAATGTTCGGGGCCGGTATCTCGAAGTGGATCCGCCGCGGCGCCTGGTCATCAGCTGGGGTCATGAAGGGTCAGCGGTGCTGCCGCCGGGTGCGAGCACCGTCGAGATAACGTTCACCCCGGTTGCGGGCGGCACCCTGGTCCAGCTCCTGCATCGCGACCTACCGGACGTCGAAGCTCCCGCCCATGCCCTCGGCTGGCCCCATTTCCTTGACCGACTCCAGCGCCTCGGGTCTGGTGAGGATCCGGGCGCTGACCCTTGGCTGACGTCGCCACCTCCGTCCGCCCCGACCTCGCTCAGATAGGACTCGCGTCACACAGGTTCCGGCGACTGCGACTGGCTCGACCCCGATCGCGACGCGATGGCCTCGTCGCGACAATCCAGCATCTTGCGCACTCTGGATCAGGAGATCGCCGTCGGAATCCCTCTCCGTCGCCCTACGCGCTCTCCCGCGCGGCCGAGCGCCATGCGTCAGCACCCTCGATCAGGATCTGCCTGAATCCTGAATGGGCATGCGCACGTCTGACTCCTGTCGGGCGCGCCACTTCGGCATAGAACTGCGAACGCCAAACACCGCCGATTCTACGCTCGCGACGGTCGCACGTGTCCGCAGCAATCCAGTTTGCGATCCCCACGACGCGGCGGAACTTCCATACCCGCGTGCTCCGCCGCCGGTTTCGCCGCGCGGGTCTTATGGTCGCGCGTGTTGAACCGGTGCTGGCCGATATAGGTCGTGTGCGTGAGGATCTGATGCACCGACGTGATGATATGAACCGCCCTGGGTCTCCACGATTCCCAGGGCGGTCCAAACATCAATCCTTGATGGTCGCGAGCGCGCCGAGCCCAAGCCCATCGACGACCTCGCGTTGTACGGGTGCAACGGCGGCGTTGACCGCGTCCGCCCCGTAGGCCTGGCCGACCACGACGCGGTCGGGACGTCCGCCCTTGGGCGTGGCGACAAGTTTCGCGATCGCTTCGCCGACATCGTGCAGGTTGGGCGCGTTCTCGGCTGCGAACATTCCCATGAAGGTCTCGAACATCTTGCCGGGGATCGCGCCGATCTCACCATAGGTCGCGCCGCGCTGGGCGTCGGCGGGTAGTTGGGCCGCCGCATACATGTTGGTGGGGTAGGGGCTCGGCTGCACGAGCACGACATCGACGCCAAGCTGCGAGAGCTCATAGCGATAGCTGTCGGTGAGCGCCTCGAGCGCGAACTTCGATGCGCCATACAGGCCAAAAAGCGGGAATGTCACGCGCCCCAAGATCGAACCAATATTTATAACGAGCCCATCGCCCTTGGCCCGCAGCGTCGGCAGCGTCGCGCGTAGCACGCGCTGGACGCCGATCACGTTGACCTCGAACAGTTCGCGGAGCTGTTCGGGCATGAAGCCCTCCGACACGCCTGCCGCGACTCCGCCGGCATTGTTGATGACCACGTCCAGCTTGCCGCCGGACTTGGTGAGCAATGCCGCGATTGCGGCGCTGACGCTGGCGTCGTTCTTCACGTCGAGTTCGACGGCCTCGATGCCGTTGGCGCGCAGCGCATCGACGACCGCACGGTTGCGGCCGGCGATATCGCGGACGCCGGCGAATACCTTGTGGCCAGCGGCGGCGAGGGTTTCGGCGGTGTCGCGGCCAAAACCGCTAGAAGCGCCAGTGATGAGGATGATCTTGGTCATGGGCTTTCTCCTTCGAACGAAGCTAGTCAGGTTCATCGGGGCTCAACCAGGCGTGCGGCCGAGGAACTCACGCATCGCCGCGCCGATTTCCTTGGCGTGCGTTTCGAGCGCGAAATGCCCGGTGTCGAACAAGCGGACATCGGCGTTCGGGATGTCGCGCTTGAAGGCTTCCGCCCCCGCGGGCAGGAAAAACGGATCGTTCTTGCCCCAGACCGCCAGCAGTGGCGGGCGGTCTGTCCGGAGGTAGGTTTGGATTGCGGGATAGGCCGCGACGTTCGATTGATAGTCGAGGAAGAGGTCGAGCTGGATCTCCGCATTGCCTGGACGCGCGAGATAGAAGTCGTCGAGGGTGCGACCGTCAGGCGAAACGACGGTCGGATCGGGAACGCCTTGCGTGTACTGAAAGAGCGTCGTCTGCGGCGCAAGGAATCCGCGGAGCGCATCGCGATTGGCTTGTGTTGGTGCGTTCCAATAGGCCTGGATCGGGTTGAATGCCTCCGAGACGCCCTCGAGATAGGCATTGCCGTTCTGGGTGACGATCGCGCTGATCCGCTCTGGGTGCATCAGCGCAAGGCGGAAGCCGATGGGCGCGCCGTAGTCGAACACGTAGATCGCGTAGCGCTGGAGCCCCACCACCTCGGTGAAACGGTCGATGACTTTGGCGAGGTTGTCG
>JANMQO010000044.1:0-3445 GCA_031370565.1 Chloroflexota bacterium | reverse complement strand
GGCGATCTCCTGGCGGATCTGGACCAGCCGATAGCCGGACAGCTCGTTGGCCATCTCGTAGCTCAGGAACGAGCCGAAGGCGACGGTTGAGCCGGGCGCCACGTGGTCGCGCACCCAGCTGGTGGCAGTCGCGATTGCCTGCGCCCGGAGGACGCCGGATTCGGAGGTCCGATAGCGCAGGGCGTGGACCGTGAGCACGCCGGCCGAGCCGAGCACGGCCAGCGCCAGGAAGGTCGGCAGGGCCGCTCGCTCCAGGCTCGCAAGGAGGCGGCGGGCGGTCGTGGGGCGACGCGTGGCCAGCCATCCGATCGACCGGCGCGCGACCGCCTCCGCGGTCCACAACCAGCCCGTCACGGACAGGATGGCCAGAAGGCCCAGCTGGGCCAGGTAGTTGCGCGGCGGCTCGCCCACCCCGATGACCAGCAGGACGAGCGGCGCCGTGCACACGACGGCGAGCCAGGCCTCCGCGTGGGCGAGGGCCGCGAACGGCCGCGAACGGGCCGCCCACCAGGCGCCCAGCGACAGGAACACGCCGATCCAGGCGAAGACGACCACCGCCGTGAGGCCCGGCAGCCAATCGTGCAGGTAGTGCACGATCTGGCGTGGGTCGATGAGCGCGGTCGCTCGGCCGCCGAGCGTCCGGGCGAAGAAGACGGTGAGGGCCGCGGACCACAACAAGGCAAGTCCCCAGGCGAGCACCGTTCGCTGCCGGTGGGGTTCATCCGTGGGTGTCGGCAGCGCTGGTCCGGTGCTGCGACCCCGGCGGGCCAGGACGGGTTCCGCGCCGATGCCCAGCCCCGCCGCGATGACCACCGCGATCGTCAATGGGAGGAGTGTCCAGACCGGCGTGCCCAGCCGATAGACGGTGTGCCCGACGACGGCCACGAAGGCGAACCACCAGGACGTCCCGATGGCCGAGAGCAGGAGCGTCCAGCCGGCCACCTTGGCCAGACTGGGCCAGGGCCGGCCGCGCAAGATGCCCGCCAGGAAGGGCACCGGCGCAAACGGCAGGGCGATTTCCTTGGTCAGGAAGGCGAGCGCGAAGCAGATCCCGGCGGCGACGCTCCAGCGCACGGAGCCGCGCCGGACGGCCTCCAGCCCGACCACCAGGTAGAGCAGGATCAAGGCGGCCGCCGGGACGTCCAGCCGGGCAGTCCTGGTCAGGTCGTGCAAGTAGGTGACCGCGACATAGCCGACGACGGCCAGCGCGCCGACGGCTGGGCGGATTCGCCAGCCCAGGATCCCGGTCAGGACCAACAGGCCCGCTCCGCTCACGGCGTTGAGGGCGTGGCCCCAGCTCAGTGGGTCGATCCCGAACCAGCGTTCGGGCGCCACCAGGACCGCCGCCCACAACGGGGAATGCGGCAGGAAATACGATCCAAACGCGATCCTCGGTCCGTGGCCGGCCAGCACACTCCGACCGATGCCGATGTACTTGGCCTCGTCGAAGGTCACGAACAGGGCCGGCACGGCAATGAGCAGCCCGACAAAGACTGCCACTGCGGCGCCAATGGCCAGCAGCGCCAGGCGCCGTTCGCGCGCCGAAATCATGTGCATCGAGGGCATGGTAACCGGCCACGCGGCGTCGCCCGGTTGCGTCGCCCGGTTGCGTGGCGCATACATGTTCTTCACCGCGCCTTGGTTGCCCCACCGCCGCAACGGGAGTCCAATGGGCGGTGTGGAACAGGACATCGAGCCGTGCGCTGCGGCAGGCCTTGCCGCGACAGCTACGCATGCGCTACCAGTGCCGTGGCCGCGGCGCCTGGCTCGACAGCCGCGTTCGGTCGTCGGCCTCGCGCTGAACCTGCTGCTCGGCGGCAGCGTCGCGACGGCTGGTCTGCTCGTTGTGGACGGTCGGCCCGCCGGGCAGCCGGGCGTCGCTCACTCGCTGGGGACCGTCTCCCCGGTCGCAGGGACGTCGGTCGCGACTTTCCACGCCCTCGTGGTGGCCGCGCCGACCGGCGCGCCGGCGGGACCATTGCCGGCACCACCGACAGTCGGCACCGGCCCAGACGGTCTCGCCCGTCCGGGTGGTCCAGCGCCGAGCCAGCTTCCCGTCGTCGGTGCACTCATCCCGTGGTCGTTGCCGGGCGCCTCGGTCAGCGCCGGCGCGACCGCTGCACACCCGAGCTGGGCAGGCACGCCACCGGTCGGCTCAGGCAGCGTGCGCATGCAGGCGTTTCCGGCGCCGTGGCGCGGCGGCTCCTACGCCGTCCTCCACGTCGGGATCTACCTGCCGCCCGGCTACGCCAGCGGGGAGCGGACGTACCCCGTCATCTATGAGGCGCCGTTCACCTATCGGTCGTGGCAGATCGGGACCTCGATCGCGCCGACGCTCGACCAGCTCATCACGAGTGGGACGATCCCGCCGGCGATCGTCGTGTTCGTACCCGCGACCGGCGGCCCCTATCCGGATGCCGAGTGCGCCAATTCGGCGGACGGTCGGGAGTGGCTCGATCGGTTCATCTCGACGACCCTGGTCGACTGGGTCGACGCGAGCTATCGGACGATCCCGACGCCCGCGGCCAGGACCGTGCTGGGCTTCTCGCAGGGGGGCTACTGTGCGGCGGCACTGACGCTGCGCCATCCGGATGTGTTCGGCTCGGCCGTCTCGATCAGCGGCTACTTCAGCGCCGGCATCCGGAGCAGCGAAACGCCGAACGCCTGGCGGCCCTTCGGCCGGCTGCCGGCGCTGATCGCCGCGGACTCACCGATGCGCCTTGCCGAGACCATCGCCCCGGTCGTACGCCGCTCGATCTTCGTCGTCCTCGTGGCCCAACCCGGCAACCCGTTCTTCGGCGGCCAGGCGGCTGCCTTTGCCGGCGTGCTTGAACGGGCCGGCTATCCGCTGGCGGTCATCGCGGCCGGCCGGGGCCACTCGTGGGGACAGGTCCGGTCTGTCCTGGCCGCCGCGCTGGAATTGGTCGCGCTGCGCCAGGCCCGGCTGGGCGTGCCGCTGAACGGTTGAAGCTCGTGCCGGCTGCCTGCAGCGCCCCGGGTGCCCCCGCTCAGTTTCGCGCCCGGCCGGGCAGGCGCCGCGAAACGCCGACGCCCCAGCTGCGTCGCCGAAGCCCCAGATGTAACGAATCGCAATCCGTTCTTCAGCCTCTCAGGGGTGTCTCACACAACGCCATGCCCGATCGTCTGCGTTGCACATGGATGAGACCTCCACGCTCCTGACCACTGCGGCCACCGCTGCCCGCCCGGCCCACCCGGCCCGGCCGACCGCCCAGTGGATTCGACTCGCCCTGGCCATGGCGTTCGGCGTCGCAGTGCTCGGCCTGCTGCGGATCGCCCAGGTGCTGCCCGGCGTCGACGCGACGCTCGTCGACATGGGCTTCGATCCGGATCGGGCCAGGCTCATCTCGGCGCTCACCATGGCCGGCCTCGTCGCCGCCGGGGCCAGCCTGCTGACCGGTGGTCGGATCGCCCCTGTGCTGGCCGG
>JANMQO010000341.1:0-2361 GCA_031370565.1 Chloroflexota bacterium | reverse complement strand
CTTCCTGCGCGGCGACGGCTTCAATGTCTACACGGGCGCGGAGCGGGTCGCACTCTGAGAGGCACCCGGCCCGGGAGCGTCGGCGGGGCTACTCCGGGCCGCGGCGCTGGACGAACTGGAAGCCGAAGCGTCCCTTGACGCACAGGTGACCCTCGGTCACGGACGAGTCCAGGGGCGAGCTGACCTTGACGATCTCGTTGTCCTGGACATGCAGGCTGAGGACGCAGCCCACGCCGCAGTACGGGCAGATCGTATCGGTCACGGTCTGCTCGGACTCGTGCCAGGTGCCGGCAGCGCGCATCTCGTGCTCGGAGCGGAACATGAGCGCGCCGGTCGGGCAGGCGCCGATGCAGTTGCCGCAGTAGACGCAGGCGGAGTCGGGCAGGCCCACGTTCCATTCGGTCGAGATCCGGGCATCGAAGCCGCGCCCGGCCACGGCGATGGCGAACGTGTGCTGGGCGTCCGTGCCGCACGCCTCGACGCACTTGTAGCACAGGATGCACTTGCTGTAGTCACGGACGTACAGCTCGTTGTCGATCTTGACCGGCTGGGCCACGGTCTCCACGGTCGGCGCGCCGCTGGCCGGGTGGTGGTGGCCTGCCTCACGAGCGTCCCGCTGACCGGCAGGTGTGGGCGGGGCCGGCGGCCCGAAGCGGGTCGGATCGGCGCCATAGCGTCGCGCCCAGGAGGCCAGCGTGCCGTCGGGCGTTGCCGGCCCGGCCAGGTGCACGTCCACCGATGAGCCGAGCAACTCGATGACCAGCCGGCGGGAATGACGGACTCGCTCGGAGTCGGTCTGGACCTCCATCCGCGGCTCGACCTTGCGCGAGCAGGACGGGACGAGGACCCGCGAGCCCGTCACCTCGACGACGCACACCCGGCAGACGTTGACTGGCGTGAGGTTCTCGGCGTAGCACAGGGTGGGCGTCTCGATCCCCTCGGCGCGGCAGGCGTCGAGGATCGTCGAGCCGGCCGACACGGACACTGGCCGACCGTCGATCGTCAGCTCAATCGGCTCGGGCGCCACTGCCGGTGGCGGCTCGGGGACGCGTGTCGGGCGGGCCGGCGGATGGAGCAGGATCGGGTTCACCGGCACCGCCGGCGGGTTCGGCTGCTCGCTCACGGCGCCATCATCCCGGGCTGGCGCAGCGCGCTTTCGATGGCGCTGCTCGCGGTCTGGCCGAGGCCGCAGATCGAGGCGTCGCGCATCGCCTGGCCCAGGTCGCGCAGGAGAGCCAGCTCGTCGCCGCGCGAACCATGCGGCCGACCCGCTGCCAGGCGAGCGAGGATCTCCTCCTGGCGCACCGAGCCCACCCGGCAGGGGACGCATTGGCCACACGACTCGTCACGGAAGAACTGGGCGATCCGGCGGAGTGTGCCGGGCATGTCGGCGGTCTCGTCGAAGACCATCACGACGCCCGAGCCGAGCGTCGCGCCGATCGCGCGGGTCCCTTCGAACGTCAGTGGGGTATGGAGCGCCTCGGGTCCGACGAAGACGCCCGCCGCGCCGCCGAGCAGGATCGCCTGGATCGCCCGCCCGCCCGGCACGCCACCGCCGAGTTCGAGCAGCTCGCCCAGGCTGACCCCGAACGGGGCCTCGTAGACGCCCGGGCGCGCGATGTGGCCGGACAGGCAGAACAGCTTCGGGCCGGTCGAGCCTTCCGTGCCGATCGCTGCAAAGGCCGCCCCGCCGTCGAGGACGATCGCCGGGATGTTGGCCAGCGTCTCGACGTTGTTGATGGCGGTCGGCTGGCCGAACAGCCCGACCTCGACCGGGAAGGGCGGCTTGTTGCGCGGCTCGCCGCGCTTGCCCTCGATCGACTCGAACAGGGCCGTCTCCTCGCCGCAGATGTAGGCCCCCGCGCCGCGACGGAGCTTGATGTCGAAGGCAACACCCGAGCCGAGGACGTCCGAGCCGAGCAGGCCGACCGCGCGTGCCGCCGCGATTGCGTTGGTGAGGCGCGCCTCGGCGAGCGGGTACTCCCCGCGGACGTAGAGGTAGCCCTGCTCGGCGCCGGTGGCGTAGCCGGCGATCGTCATCGCCTCGACGAGGGCAAACGGATCCTCTTCGAGCAGTACCCGGTCCTTGAACGTGCCGGGCTCCGACTCGTCGGCGTTGCAGACGAGGTAGTGGGGCTGGGCCGCCTGGGCCGCGACTGCCGCCCACTTGCGGCCGGTCGGGAACGCCGCACCGCCACGGCCGACAAGCCTGGCGGCCGTTACCTCTTCGATGACTCGGGCCGGGCCGAGCTCGAACGCCCGGGCCAGCGCCAGGTAGCCGCCGTGGGCGCGGTAGTCGTCGAGGCTCGTCGGGTCGACTCGGCCAACGCGGGCGAGGAGTCGGAGGCCGTTGTCGCCAGC
>JANMQO010000133.1:0-2706 GCA_031370565.1 Chloroflexota bacterium | reverse complement strand
GTGCCACCTGGACACTTGCCCCACGGGGATCGCCACGCAGCGACCGGACCTGCGCGCGAAGTTCAGCGGGACGCCTGAGCAGGTCGAGCGGTTCGCCACGGCTGTGGCGGAGGACCTGCGCCGGGAACTGGCCGCGATCGGCGCGCGCAGCGTGGGCGAGATCGTCGGCGAGGCGGCCCGCTTTCTGGCGCCGCTCAGCGCCCAGGATCCGACCGACCTGCGCCCGCTCATCGGCGCGCCAGCCTGGCCGGCGGGCCCGGCGCGCCGAGCCGAGCCGACGCTGGCCGCGACGTTCGTCGAGCGCGAACCGGCCTCGATGGTGGAGCAGACCCTGCTCGCCGACCTGCGCTCGGGGCGGCCGGCACCGTCCGGTCCCATGCGGATCGCGACGGCGGACCGCTCGTTCGGCGCCGCACTGTCCGGCGACCTGGCCCGCGGCACGATCGCCGGCCCGCTCCAGTTGGACCTGCGCGGCAACGCCGGCCAGAGCTTCGGGGCGTTCCTGGCCGAGGGTCTCCAGCTGACCCTCGCCGGTCAGGCCAACGACTACGTGGGCAAGGGCCTGTCCGGCGGCCGGATCGTCGTCCGACCGGACCCGCAAACCGCAGTCGATCCGTCCGCCTGGACCGTCGTTGGCAACGTCTGCCTGTTCGGCGCGACGGCCGGTCGGCTGCACGTCGTGGGGCGGGCCGGGATGCGCTTCGCCGTGCGCAACAGCGGTGCTGAGGCGGTCGTCGAGGGGTTGGGCGCCCATGGCTGCGAGTACATGACCGGCGGCACGGTCGTCGTGCTCGGGCCGATCGGCGCGAACTTCGGCGCTGGCATGACCGGCGGTCGGGCGTACCTGCTCGACCCGGCCGGCCGTTCGGCGGCGTCACTGGCGGTGGCCAGCGTGGCCGCGACCCGGCTCTCGGCGGTGGTCCGCGATCGCGCGGATGGCCCGGCGCGGGTCGCCGAGCTGCTCGGGCTGCTGGAGGCGCATTCGGCCGAGGGCTCGCGACTGGCCGAACGGCTCCTGGCGGTCGGTGGACCGCGACTGGAGGACATCTGGCTGGTCGAGCCACTCGGCGTGCCGGCCACGCTCGCCACGACGGTCACCGCGAACGCCGGCCGGCTGGCCGAGCCGGTGATCGCGGCGCGGACCGTCCAGGTCGCCATGGTCGCCCGGTCGGTCCGGACCCCGACCGAGCCCGCGGTGCCTACACTCTCCTGAGCCGTCGACTTGTGGCCGGCGCGTCGGCCCTGGCTTGGTGCGTCGCCGGGCTCGATCCGCAAGCTCGACTCGGCGCCCACGTCCACGTACGTCCACCCACGACTACCCACCTCCAGCCGGCCTGCCATCCCACGGAGACGACGCCCATGCCCGTCCGAGCCAACCCCGCCGTCCGCGCTGAACCGCGCGGCATCGGGACGGCGGGTGCACGCGATCCGCTGGCGCGCGAGGTCCGGCTGCTGGGTGCGCTGCTCGGTCAGGTCATCGTGGAACAGGAGGGGATCGATCTCCTGGAGCTTGTCGAACGGGTCCGGCGCCGGACGATCGCGCTGCGCCGGGCGGACGACCCGGCCGAGCGTGCACGCCTGTCGGCCGATCTCGATGGCTTGGACCTGAAACGCGCGGCGACCCTCATCCGCTCGTTCGCGCTGTACTTCCAGCTGGTCAACCTGGCCGAGGAGCGCCATCGGGTCCGGACGCTGCGACGGCGTGAGCGAGCCGCCCGGGGCGGGATCCTCGACGATTCCGTGGCCGAGGCGGTGCGCCGGATGTGGGGCTCGGGACGGAGCCTGGCGGAGATCGTCGGAGGAATCGGGCGCCTGGCCATCGCGCCCGTCCTGACCGCCCACCCGACGGAGGCCCGCCGGCGCACCCTCCTCGTCGCCCTACGCCGCTGCCACCATCTCGTCGAGCGGCTCGACGATCCGCGCCTCACCCGGGGCGAGGATGCCGATGTGCGGCGCCGGCTGCGCGAGGAGATCACACTCCTGTGGCGGACGGCCGATCTGCGGGCCGTCAGCCCGACCCCGCTCGACGAGGTCCGCACGGCGATGGCCTACTTCGATGAGACGTTGTTCACGGTCGTGCCGCGCCTGTACCGGGCACTCGACGGGGCGCTCGATCCGCTTGCCGAGGCGGAACGGCGACGCGCGCTGGGGCGCGCCGGCAGGCTCGCACTGGACGACGCGCCAGCCGGCGATGCGGGACGGACGGGGACGCGCCCACCGCTCGTGCCGGCGTTCCTGCGCTGGGGGAGCTGGATCGGCGGCGACCGGGACGGCAACCCGCTGGTCACCGCCGAGACGACGAACCAGGTCCCGCGCGTCCACGCGGACCACGTCATCCGGGGCTACGAGGCGGTGGTCAGACGGCTCATGCAGACGATCGCCGTAACGATCCCGGCGGCTCGGCTGTCGGGCCCGCTCGTGCGCCGGCTGGCCGCCGACGACGAGGCCCTGTCGGAACCGATGCGCCAGCTCCGGCGGCGCTTCCCGGACGAGCCGTATCGCCAGCGCTTCGGTGCGATCGCCGAGCGACTGCGCCGAACGCGCGCGGCGCTGACCGGGTCCGCCGCCCCGCTCAGCGGTCGCTACGACGATCCGGCCGCGCTCGTCGAGGAGCTGGGCGAGATCGCGGCTGGGTTGGCGGGCGATGGGCTGGCGCGCGCCGCCTGGGGCGAGGTCCAGGATCTGCGCTGGCAGGTGGACACGTTC
>JANMQO010000128.1:0-2631 GCA_031370565.1 Chloroflexota bacterium | reverse complement strand
CGGCCGAATCGGCCTCGAACGTGTCCGGCGGCGCCTCGGGCAGGGGCGGCGCGTCGTCTTCAGGCGGAGCCGGCGCCAGCCGGTCGGTCAATTCAGGCACGTCTCCCATTGTACGTGGCGAGTCTGCACCCGAGCCCTACCAAGTTTCGACCTGGTCTGGTCCGAGCCCGTCGTCAGCGGTCGCCGCAACCAGTCGACAGGCCTCGCCGGGTCCGCGCGAGAGGGCTTGAGGCCGAGGTAACGAGCGAGATCGAGGTGGGCGACCGATCCAGACGAGGCCGAGGCCGCCGCTCAATCCACCGGCCTCCAGCGTCTCGGCCGAGGGGGCTGCAGCAGCCGCGAGGCACCGACGGACCCGTTCCATCTCGCGGTCGACGTTGCGCAACAGCTCCGCTGACGGTCCCCGTCGTCCGGTGGCAGCGCCCGGCGCGCCGGGCGCTGCGATGTACCCCTGTCGGCCTGTTGCGTGCGTGAGTATCCTTGTCGCTGGAAGAGGCGCCGCGCGCTGCCGCCGAACGGCGGCTCGATCGCGGGGCGCGATGGAGGGTGGTACATGTCCGGTCCCGGTCCAGAAAGCGCCCCGACCCCTGAGCAGCCCGTGGCCCAAACGCCCGGCCCTGCGCCGATGGCCCCACCGCCCGGTCCTGCGCCGATGGCCCCACCGGCCATGCCCGCCTGGACGAGCGCACTGACGTCCACCGCGCCGACCCCGGGCCCAGCCGGCCTGTTCTACGCGGACGTGCCAAACCGCATCATCGCCTACCTCATCGACGCGTTCCTGGTCGCCGTCGTCGGCGCCATCGTCGGCCTCATCCTCTATGCGATCGTCGGCCCGCCGGTGTCGTACACCACGGTTGCCGACGCGAACGCGATCTTCGGGGCCCGGATCGAATCTCATGCGAACATCGTCCCGACGCTCATCTTTGCGCTGGTCGGGATCGGCCTGTCGGCCGGGTACTTCATCTACACCTGGACGGCGATGCGCGCGACGATCGGGATGCGCCTGCTCGGCATGCAGGTCGGCAACGCTACCGACGGCGCGACCTTGACGATGGACCAGGCAGTCCGCCGGTGGCTCGCCCTCAGCGGGATCTTCTCGCTTGCCCAGACGCTCAACCCGCTACCGCTGGTCGGCATCCTCGTTTTCCTCGCGTTTTTGGCGTGGGTGATCTTCCTGATCGTCACCACCGCCCAGAGCCCGACGAAGCAGGGTTGGCACGACAAGTTCGCCGGCACGATCGTCGCCAAGGCTGGTCGAAGCGTGGCCTGAGCCCAGACGAACGAGGTCGCCTTCCGGACCCGGCGATTGCGTCGGCACTTCCCACGGCGGACCCGAAGGCCAGGCGAACCGCGCTACGGGGAGCCGGCGACCCATCTGTACCAAGAGTGTCCTGGACCAAGGGTGCCACGGCACTTGACAGCCCTGCATCCTGAGCACAGGATAGGACTACATCGTCACACGGGGTAGTCTGAACGCATGGGTCGTTCCCAACTGCTGAAGGGCACGACGTCACTCCTCATCCTCGCCGTCCTGCGCGAGGGCGAGTTCTACGGCTACGAGATCGCCGCACGGATCCGCGAGCGGAGCGGGGCCTTCATCGATCCCGGCGAGGGCTGGCTCTATCCGGCGCTCCACCGGCTTGAGGCAGCAGGGGCGCTCGAGGCCTCGTGGCGGGAGAGCGGGATCGGGCCGCGCCGCCGCTACTACCGACTCACCCTGACGGGCAAGCGGATGCTCGACGCAGAGGCAAGCGAGTGGGAGTCGTTTGTGCGCAGTGTCCGCCTCGTCGCCGGGGGTCCGGCTGATGCCTGATCTCGAAGCAAACGGCCGCGCAGAGTTCCTTCAGCGGATCGCGGACGGGTTGCCCTTCGACGAGGCGGAGAAGCTCGACATCCTGCGCGAGCTCGCAGGCCACCTCGCCGACTCGACCGCACGGTTCGAGTCGGAGGGCATGACGCCCGAATCGGCAGAACGGGCGGCGCTCGACCGTCTGGGTCCGCCTGGCCGTCTTGCCGACGAGCTGACGAGCGCGCGGCGCAGCCCGCGCCGACTCCTCGCGGCGGCTGGGGCCGGGACGTGGGCGGCCGTCAGCGGCGTCGTCTACGGGTACTTCTTCGGTCTCCTGATCATGTTTGCGGCGTCCATCGTCACCTATCTGCTGGTCGCCAGCCCACTTCACCTATTCGGCGGAAGCCGGGGAAGCCTCCTCGATGGCACGGCCACGAACCTCCTCGCGCTCGGCGTGGGCGCATACGCGGCCGGTCTCAAGGTGACACCAGCCGTGGCAGCCCGGGCCGGCTATCGCATTCGAACGGCGCGTCGCGTCACGACGGCTCTCGGCGGTGCGCTCATCCTGGGCTACGCGCTCGTCGGCTGGAGCGGCACCCTCAACTGGCTCGCGGTCGCGATCCTGCTCTCGCTTCCGGCCTGGTTCGTTGTCGGGGCGTGGCGCGCGACGGACGCCAGCTTCCCGTCGCGACAATGGCGCCTGCGGATCATCGGGCTTGCGCTCGTCCTCGTCCCGCTGGCCCTGATCATGGGCATGAGCGTCCAACCGCAATCGATCGGCTCGTTCACGAGCGACCCCAACGATGTCGGGCGGATCGGGCTGCCGACTCCAGAGGCGGTGG
>JANMQO010000325.1:0-12623 GCA_031370565.1 Chloroflexota bacterium | reverse complement strand
CACATCGCGACGGGTGTTCACGGCCGGCTGGCCCGCCTGGACGAGAAGACGATCCACGCAGGCGTGTCCGCGCTCGAAGACCGCAGCGATGCAGCGATCGCCGAGTTCCGCGAGACCCTCGCGGGCTATCGCGATCTGGGTGCCGATTGGCGGCTCGCGATCGTCGGCCTCGTGATGACGAGCGTGCTCGACGTCGAGCAGCCGGAGGTCCGGGCTGCGGCCGAGTCCGCGCGCGAGATCCTCAGTCGGCTCTGGGCGCAGCCATTTCTGGACCATCTGAACGCGGTCCTCGCGGGCCAGGCTCGAGCGCTGGCACCGCGCCGATCGGCGGCGCTGCAGGCTGTGCCGACCGTCTGACCACCCGCCACACCAACGCTGACCACCGTGCACAGCTCGTCTTCGCAACTGACGGACCGAACGAGATGCGTCCGCAGCGGCCACGGGCCTCGCATGTTCAGGGTCGATGTCAGAAGGGCACGCAGTTCACGAACACGCGGACGGCCGGGTTGCTGGTGAAGACTCGTGTAGTCCGTAGAGGTCTTGGTGATGGAGGAGAAGGCACCGGCCGGACCCTGGATGCCCTGAGGGCCTCGAGGACGGCCACGTGGTCCAGGAACCTGGTCCGGGTGACCCCGGGCCAGTAGCGCTCGACGAGGAGAACCAACCGGCCACGAGTCCCGGGTTTGAGTTCGGCATGGTGGCGATGGTCCGCCCCGCGACGCGCCTGGGCATCCGGGAAAATCCTCGATGACGACAGGCAGGCCCCCGATCGCGTACGCTTTTCGTGCGGTGGATGGTCGGAGCGAGGGTTTCCCCTGATGCGAGCCCGCTGGGCGCCGGGCTACGATCCGTCCGATCGGTCGCCCGCGCTGGGGACCGGGGGCTGTGACCTCGGCTTCGGCTCCCGTCGCGCCGCGCTGCCAGCAGTCTCTCAAGTGGAGGATCCAATGCCCCCAATCCTCGCGCGCCAGTTCGCTCGGCGGTCTCTGGCACCGGCGCTCGCCCTGTGTCTCGCCGTCGTCCTCGGGGCGTGCTCAGGTTCTTCTTCACCCGCCGCGTCGGGATCCGGCTCGGGTCCGTCCGCCGGCACCCAGGCAGCGGCATCGCTCCCCGTCGCCAGCGGCGCGGCAGCCTGCGTCGGGGCTGGAACCACCTTCTGCGGTCACCTCAAGATCACCGGCGGCATCACCACCGAGACCGACTTCGTGTCCGGGGTCTTCTCGAAGAGCTGCGCCGACTGGCTCAAGGGCAACAAGGACGATGCCACGCGGCTGACCCTGCCGATCGCGTTGGTCCTGCCGGACATCAACACGGACACGGTCATCCAGCACTACAAGGGCCCGGGGACGTACGACGTCGCGGATCTTGCGGGGAACCTCGGTGGCTTCGCGGTCGTGGTCGGCCACGACCAGTTCGTGGCCGAGGCGAAGACCGCCGGCACGGCAACACTCACGTCAGATGGATCCGGCAGCGTGAAGGCCACCGGCATGCAGCCGGCCGGTAGCGCCAACAAGGTGCAGCAGCCCATCGACGTCGTGTTGACCTGGACCTGCTTCACGAAGTAGCCCTGGAAGGTCGGGTCACGTTCAGGCACCGACTGGACATGTCAACCATGAGCGGTCGACCCTTGCCGGCGGAGCGCCATCCACCCGATCGACGCACCGACCTCGGCGAGGCGACACCAGAGTCGACTTCGGCGCTCGTTCGCGCTCGTCCCGGCGGCACGGCAGAGCAACCCGGAGACGGCCGTCGTGTACGGAAGCATCTTCGCCGCGTTCCTGCCTGCGAGCCTGCCGGGTTGGATCGCGGTCGCGACACTCCGGATGTCACTGAAGCCGGAAGCCGGCGCTGAAGAGGCGCTCCTCGATCAGGTTGTGGACGTGGCCGGGACACGGCTGGCCGCGCCGGGTGTTCCAAGCATGTTCCGAGGACTCGTTCAGCGGGGCGATGGTGCCACGCCAGCCTCGCGAGGTAGGGCCGTGTCGGCGTTGATCTGCCTCGCTGCCGGCAGCGTGTTCGCATCAGCCGCCCCACGGGTTCGTGAGTCGAACGCTCAGAACTCCTTGCCCTGCATCGTCACTTCCACGTACACGGCCTGCGTCAGGCTGGCCCGCGTGGGTGGCTTTGGTTTCGCCCACGCCGCAGCGAAGTTCCTGCGGTGATGTCGGCGCGGCTGGGCCGGGATCATCCAGCAAAGGCTTCCGGTCGCGCAAAAGGGCCGCTCACCCGGACCTCGCCTGCTTCGTCGAACGGTGCCGGCCCGGTCCCGATCACCCGGTAACGGTGGTGGATTTCAGTCGCTCCCGCAGCGAGCATCGCACTCACCGAGCAGTACTTGGCGGCTGCCAATTCGATCGCCTGGCGGACCGCCGCGACGCTCACTCCCGGACCTTCGACCTCGATGACGATCTCGATGCTTGTGAAGATCTGCGGGTACTCATCCCGCTGGCTGGCCCGCACGTGGACATCGAAGCGGGCAACGTCCTGGCGTTTCTTGTGAAGAATTGCGACGACATCCATCGCCGTGCACGCCCCCAGGCCGGCGACCACCAGCTCGGTCGGTCTCGCGCCGCTGTCACCGTCGCGGTCGTCAACGACGATTTCATGACCGGATCCTGTCCGAACGACCAGGCGCATCCCGCTGTCGCGGTGGATCTCGACGGTCTTCTCGGTCACGACTTCCTCCGGGTGACGTCGGGTGCCCCCAGCTTGGCGACCTGCGAACAGCCCACGTACGACATAGCTGACGCACGATCTGCTCGTTGACAGTACGCCATGCTACATGTTCTGATATATCGAAGCCGGGACGCTACTGTCCCGCGCAGGGAGGCTGGGCCCGCCGATGACGGTCGCGACTGTTCCCGCATTGGATGCCGTCGGCGTGAGCATGTCCTTCTCTGGCCTCCAGGCCCTGTGGGCGTGGACCTGATTCTCCAGTGACCGGCGCAGCTCGAAAGTGACCGAAATCCGCCCGATCCGCTGGCGCCGGATCAACGCCCCGCGTCTCGTCCCCCTCGTCCGAGCCGGTGCCCGGTTCATCGACGGTCAGCGACAGGAAAGGAGTGCGCCGCTGCCCGAGGACGAGCCCATCGTCACCGAGGAGTCCGCCGCCGCCTCACCCAGGCTCGTCCTCGATACTTGACACGATCTCCACGTGGCGTTGCCAGGATCGATCACAGGACCACTCGACAATCACGACGGAAACCTGCGAAGGAGACTCAATGAAGAAACCAATGGCGGCGCTCCTTGCGAGCGCACTCGCGACGGCGGTCGTCCTCAGTGGCTGCTCATCGCCAGTTGGTCCGTCGACCGCGAGCGCCGGGCCGACCGGAAGCGCCGGACCGGCAACCCCGGTGCCGAGCGGGACGTCGGATGCAACCATCCAGATCGGCTCCCTGTACGAACCGCAGAATCTCGACAACACGGCGGGAGGTGGGCAGGGAGTCACCGAAGCGTTCGACGGGAACGTCTACCAGGGTCTGTACCAACTCACGGACGCTGGCAAGGTCGTGCCGCTGCTCGCTGACAGCTACACGGTCAGCGCCGACGGCCTTGCGTACACGTTCACGCTCAAACGAGGTGTCACGTTTCACTCCGGCAAGGCGCTGACATCGGCTGATGTCAAGGCAAGCATCGAGCGAGTCGTCTCGCCAGCGTCGCAGTCGGCCCGGAAGTCCAGCTTCGAGGCGATCGCAGGCATCACGACACCAACCCCGGACACCGTCGTCGTCACGTTGGCGAGCCGGTCGATCTCTTTCATCTACAACCTCGCGTACGTCTGGATCGTGAACAAGGACGCGACGGTCCTCACGACCAGCGAGGATGGAACCGGTCCATACGTGCTGGACAAGTGGACCCGCGGCAGCTCGCTTTCGCTGAAGCGTTGGAGCGGCTATTGGGGAACCCGCGCCGCGAACAAGGAAGTGGTCTTCAACTACTTCACGGATGCGACGGCGCTGAGCAACGCGCTGCTCACGAACGCTGTCGACATCGTCACGAATGTGCAGAGCCCGGACACGCTGAGCCAATTCGAGGGCAACCCCAAATACGTGGTCAACAACGGGGCATCCACCACCAAGGAACTGCTGGTCTTCAACGACCGAGTTGCACCGTTCGACAAGGTTCAGGTCCGCAAGGCCGTGTACTCGGCCATCGACCGCGCCAAGCTGCTCAACGCCATCTGGGGCGACAAGGGCACCCTGATTGGGTCAATGGTTCCCCCCACGGATCCCTGGTATGAGGACCTCACCGGCGTGAACCCATACGACCCCACGCTCTCGAAGCAGCTGCTCACCGAGGCCGGGTACCCGCACGGCTTCGCGTTCACGCTCGACACGCCGACGTATGATCCGCACCCGGTGGTGGCGGAGTTCGTCAAGAGCGAGCTGGCCAAGATCGGCGTGACCGTCAAGATCAACTCGATCACCGCCGACGAGTGGTACACGAAGGTCTTCCAGAAGCACGATTTCGTCGCAACTCTCCAGGAGCACGTCAACGACCGCGACGTGGTCTGGTACGGAGACCCCACCTTCTACTGGGGCTACAACAATCCGCTGGTGACGGCCTGGGTTGCCGCAGCGGAGAGCGCGACGACCGTCGATGAACAGACGGCCAAGCTCAAGCTCGTCAACGAGCAGATCGCCAAGGATGCCGCGAGCGCGTGGCTGTACCTGTACCCGCAAATCGTTGTGGCCTCTTCGAACGTCAGCGGCTACCCGATCAACGGTCTCAACTCCCAGTTCCCTGCCTACGCCATCGTGAAGAAGTAGCGAGGTATCGGGGCTCCCGGCACGTGAGCGCCGGGAGCCCCGGCGATTCGTCCGTTCAACCTGAACCGCGAAAGGGCACCAGTACCTGCGAGACATGACCCGGTACCTCCTCCGCCGCATGGCCATCCTCGTGCTGTCGTTGCTGCTCGCGATGCTCGCGATCTTCGTCCTCCTGCGGGCGCTCCCGGGCGATCCGGCCAATGCGCTGCTGTCCGTTCAGGCGACTCCCGAGCAGATAGCCGCGGCCCGCTCCCAGGTCGGGGCGGATCTCCCGCTGTTCGAGCAGTTCGTGAACTGGTTTCGGGGGATGGTCAGCCTGGACTTCGGGAATTCCTTCATCAGCACGCTGCCAGTTGCCCCGGAGATCGTCTCTCGCCTGGCCGTGACGATTCCCCTCACCCTCCTCGCATTCGGGCTGGCATTCGCGCTGTCTCTTGCGGTCGGATTCATCGCCGCGCACAAGTCCGATCGTTGGTACGGGGTCGCGCTGTCCGCCTTCTCGCAGCTGGCCATCGCGGTCCCCGCCTTCTGGGTCGGGATCCTGCTCATTGCCACCTTCTCGCTGAAGTTCCGGATCTTCCCCGCCGGCGGGTTCCCACGAGAGGGCTGGGCCGACCCAGGGGCAGCGCTCGCTCATCTCGCACTACCCGTCCTGACCGTGGCCCTGGTGATGACCGGGTCGCTCTCGCGTTACGTCCGCAGCGCCACCCTCGACGTGCTGGGCAGCGACTACCTGAGGAACGCACGGGCAATGGGGTCCACCATGGGGACGGCGATGATTCGCCATGGTCTGCGCAACGGCGCAATCCCGGTCATCTCCATCCTCGGCATCGAGCTGGCAACGGCCTTCCTGGGCGCGGTGGTCATTGAAGCTGTCTTCGCCCTCCCGGGTCTCGGGAGCATGCTGCTCAAGGCGATTGCGCAGCACGACTACCCGAACATCCAGGGGATCCTCTTCGTGAGCACCCTGGCGGTTCTGGTGATCGGATTCGTGGCGGACATTGCGCAACGCCTCGTCGATCCACGGCTACGACACAGCGCAGGAGCCGCATGACGGGCGCGAATCGGCCCGCAACGTCGGCCGAGACCACTCGGGACGGTGCAGTTCCGTCGGGCGGGCGTGCTCGCAACCGCCGTTCGCTGGCCCTGATCGTCGGACTCGTTCTGGTCGGAGCAATCGCGCTGGTCGCCCTCCTGTCCATCTTCTGGTTGCCTTTCGATCCAAGCGACACCACGGGGGGCCGCCTCGAAGGCCCAGGGCTGGCCCATTGGCTCGGGACGGATAGGCTGGGCCGCGACCTGTTCACGCAAGTCATGATCGGCGCGCGCATCGCCCTGGTGGCTGGCATTGGGGCCGTCGGGGTGGGCGCCGCTATCGGCATGCCAGTCGGCCTTTCGGCAGCGTTTGCCGCCGGCTGGGTGGACGACACGATGTCCGCGGCGATGGACATCCTGATCGCCTTTCCCGTTCTGCTGCTCGCCATGCTGATCGTGGCAGTGCAGGGGGCGTCCCTCGCCACCGTCACGGTGGCGATCGGGCTTTCGATGTCAGCGATCGTGGCCCGGCTCACCCGTGTCGTCGCGAAGCGAGTTCTGGCGCAGCAGTACATCACTGCTGCGCGTACGTCCGGAACCAGCTGGCTCAGCATCGTGCGCCAACATGTCCTGCCGAACATCTGGCCGACGGTCAGCGTCAACCTGGCGTCGCAGTTCGGCGTTGCCGTGCTTGCGGAGGCGAGCCTCTCGTACCTCGGGCTGGGCGCGCCGCCGCCCAATTCATCATGGGGCCGCCTGCTCCAGGAGGCGCAGAGCACGGTCGTGACCGCACCATTGGGCGCGGTTGCCCCGGGCATTGCGCTCGTAGCCCTCGTGATCGGGGTGAACCTCCTGATTGACGGGCTACGGGATATCGCAGATCCGATCCAGAATTGAGCCCGATGAATCTGCTGGAAGTGTCATCGCTCAGGGTCATGTCACCGGACGGCGTCTACCGAGTGCGGGACGTCTCTTTCACGGTCGCGCCTGGCGAGCGCCTCGGACTGATCGGCGAGTCCGGGTCCGGGAAGTCACTCACCGCGTTTGCCGTCATCGGACTGCTTCCCGCGGGACTGCAAGCGACCGGAAGCGTCATGCTCGGTGGCACCGAGGTGGTCGGCGCACCGGAGAAGAGCCTGGTCCCGATGCGCGGCCGGCTCTGTTCATTCATCTTCCAGGAGCCACTGACCGCGCTGGACCCGCTGATGCGATTGGGACGCCAGCTGGCCGAACCGATTGCGCGTCACCAGGGCCACCGCGGGTCGGCCCTGAAGAGAGCTGTCCTGGACGCGCTGGACGAAGTCCACCTTCCGGAGCCTGAACGCATCGCCAATTCGCGCTCCTATGAGATCTCCGGCGGGCAGCGGCAACGAGTTGCCATTGCCATGGCGCTCGCCTGCCGGCCCAAGCTCCTCATCGCGGATGAGCCCACGACGGCCCTCGACGTGACCGTGCAAGCTGAGGTGCTCGCCCTCCTCGATCATCTGGTCGGCGACCGGGACATGGCCATGATCTTCGTCAGCCACGACTTGGCTGTTGTCTCGCGAATGACCGACCAGGCCCTCGTGATGAGGTCTGGTGAGGCGGTGGAGAAGGGCAGCATCCCAAACCTCCTGGCGTCACCACAGCACCCGTACACGGCAGAATTCGCCGCGGGCGCGCGAAGGACCGAAGCCGCGTTCGCAGCGGCACTCGCTCAGGCGCGGCCAGAATGACCCCGATCCTCGGGCTCGCCAACGTGAGCTATGCGTATCGAGCTGGTCGCACGGGGCAGCAGGCTGTGCAGGGTGTCTCGTTCGACATCGAATCGGGACAGAACACGGGCCTGGTTGGCGAGTCTGGCTCCGGGAAGAGCACCCTGCTCAAGGTACTCCTCGGCCTCGTGAGACCGACTTCGGGCGAAGTTCTGTTCGACGGGACCCCGCTCGATCTGGGGAATCGTTCGCAGGTCCGCTCGTTCCGCCGCAGCGTGCAGACCGTCTTCCAGGACCCGTACTCCTCGCTGGACCCGCGACAACGCGTGGGTCGGATCGTGGGCGAACCGGTGCGATCGCTCCAGATCGCCCACGGGCGAGCGGCCGACGCGCTCGTCGCTGAAGCGCTCGAATCGGTCGGACTCCCCGCCCGGGCCGCATCACGCTATCCGCACGAGTTCTCTGGCGGGCAGCGTCAGCGCATCGCGATCGCCCGAGCCATCGTCAGCCGACCTCGCGTCCTGTTGGCCGATGAGCCTGTCAGCGCCCTCGATGTGATCACCCGAAATCAGGTGATCGACTTGCTGGCCGATCTGGGACCAAGCCGGAATTTGACGGTACTCATGGTCTCCCACGACCTCGGCGTGGTTGCGGCGCTCTGCCAGCGCACCATCGTCCTGCAGGCGGGCCAGGTCGTGGAGCAGGGAACCACTTCCAGCGTGTTGGGAGCTCCCAGCGAGGCGTACACTCGACGGCTTCTGGCGGCCGTACCGCGGCTACCGCAGATCTAGTCGGAGCATTGTCAGGCTCGCACATCCGATGCCGCCGGCAGCCATGGATGGGATCGGCATCGCCTCCAATTGGGTCACAGCTCAGGGGTGGACGCGGGAACGATCCGAGCTTGGGCGACGCGCTCAAACGCGTACGCCATGTTCAACACCGTTGGTTCGCCATATGGAGATCCGAGGATCTCCAGCCCGACGGGCAATCCCGCCGTAGTGCCGCCCGCCGGCACGCTGGCGGCGGGCAGTCCAGCCTGGGGAGCGATCATGGTGTTGGTCGGAAACGCCTCGACTGTCCACCGGCCTCCGTCAAGTTCTGAGCGCGTCGGTGCCACCACCTGGACGGTCGGGTACACGAGTACCGCCACGGACGCCTTGGCCATGGCGTTGACAACAGCGCGCTGGAGCTTCTCCCTCTCCGCCAACTTCGGGAAGTACTCCGGGTCGTCGGACGGCGTGACCGGACCATCCGCCATCGCCTCGAGCCACTCCAGAGCCGGGTGGTACTTGCCGTCCTTGACGATGCCCTCGACCGTGGAGTACGGGATCCCGGGCCGCTCCGCCAGGAAATGATTGAGATCGTGCCTGCTGTGCGTCAGGTAGAGAGACGTTGACACCAGGAATGCATCGAGGGTCGGGATCTCCACATCGACCAGCGTTGCGCCCGCATCGGCCATCACGTCCAGGGCCCGCTCGATGACCGAATTGACCGAAGCGCAGTCAGGATCGCCTTGAGCGCCGAAGGCCTGCCGAAGCACGCCGATACGGGCGCCTTGCAGGGCGTGAGCGTTCAAGACGCTGGAGTACCGGGCTGGGGGGTGCGCAGCGATGTACGCGCACGTGTATGCATCGTCGGGGTCAAATCCGACCATGGAGTCGAGCAGGAGTGCCGCGTCCATGACCGTCCGGGCCATGGGGCCGGCCGTGTCCAGGAAGGCTACGAGGGCGGACATCCCCCGGCGACTGATGAGACCCGGGGTCACGCGAATCCCCACGAGGCTGTTGAACGACGCCGGGACCCTGATCGAACCCCCTGTATCGGCCCCGATCCCGGCAAGCCCCAGACTGGCGGCCAAAGCTGCCCCGGTCCCACTGCTCGACCCACCCGGATCCCGACTGAGGTCATACGGGTTCTTCGTCGTTCCGGACTTCGAGGAGGTCGAGAACCATGACGTCGCAAAATCCGGCATCGATGTCTTTGCCAGGATGATGGCTCCGGCCTTCTTGAGTTGCGCGATGACGGTCGCATCCACATCGGGGATGTAGCCATCCATCGCGATCGAACCGAACGTCGTCACGACGCCGGCCGTCTCAACCTGATCCTTCACCAACAGAGGTACTCCGTGAAGCGGGCCGGACAACCGGCCATTCAGAGCAAACTCCCTGTCCAACCTGTCCGCCTCACGGAGAGCGCCTTCGTTGATCGTGATGATGGCGTTCAACTTCGGGCCATTGCGGTCGTAGGCCTCTATCCTCGCCAGGTAGCCTTCGACCAACATCCGTACCGTCAGGGCGCCGCTCGTCAGGGCCTCATGAACCTCGCCAATTGTTGCCTCAACGAGATTGACCATTGAACCGTCCACCGGGACTCCCCTCAACGTGCTCCGAATTGGTTGCCTGCCGGGCACGACTGCTGCTTGGCTGACGCACGATCTGGTCGTTGACAGTACGTCATGCTACATGTTTTGATATATCCGAGATGGGACGCTGCCGTCCTGCACAGAGAGGCTGGCCAGCGCCGATCTCGACGCCGGCCCTCCCGAACGAGCCATGGAGATCGGTGGTACCTGACAGATGAGGACCCGGACCATCAGGCCACGGCCCGTGCGGGTCGGCACGAGGCCTCCCGCGACGCTGACCGAGCAGGCGTTCGACTCGATCAAGCGCCGAATCATCCACCTGGATCTGCCGCCGGGAGGGCGATTCACGGAAGCGCAACTCGCAAGCGACCTGGGATTGAGCAAGACGCCGGTTCGCGAGGCACTGGCCCGGCTTGAACGAGAGGGACTCGTCGAGATCATCGCCCGATCGGGCTATCGCGTGTCCGACGTAACCCTCAAGGATGCCCGCGACCTGCTCGCCGTCCGAACCCTCCTGGAAACGGAGGCGGCTGGCCTGGCTGCGGCACGGATCGGCGACGGCAAGCAGCTGCAGGCGCTCAACGAACTCTGCAGGATCACCTACGACCCCCACGACAGGTCGAGCATCGCCCGATTCCTCCAGGCCAATACGCAGTTCCACGCCACCGTGGCCGAAGCTGGCGGCAACGAGCGTCTGGCCGACATGCTCCGAACCGTCCTCGACCAGCTCGAGCGGCTGTTCCATCTCGGCCTCGCGCTGACGACGACGAGCGAGGAGATGGTGCACGAGCACCAGGACCTCGTCCGCGCCATCATGAGCGGGAACGTGGCGGAGGCCCGGGCCGTCGCGGAAGCGCAGACGCGCGCGTCGCAGTTGATGGTCCTCGACGGGCTGCTGTCAAGCCCGTCCCTGCTCGCCACGAACATCGTCGCTGTCCCGTTCTCGATCGAACCGGACGCCGCGTCCGCCAAAACCCGCTCGTGACCGCTCCCGGCGCGCGGACACGCGACCTGCTGCTGGTCGGCGACGGGGTGCTGGTCCCGCTCCTGACTGGTGAGCTGCGGCCATATCGCAACTTCGACTATGCGGCCAGCGCTCCGCCGCTCCAGGCGGTGGCCGATGCGATGGTCGCCATGACCCCCTGGTACAGCAGCGTCCATCGGGGGGCGGGATTCAAGTCGCAGGTGTCGACGGCCGCCTACGAAGGAGCCCGTGAGGTCGTTCGCGAGTTCGTCAATGCGCCAGCGCACCATGAGGTCGTCTTTACCCGCAACACGACCGACTCGATGAATCTGCTGGCCAGTGCGCTGCCTGAGGGCGCACGTGTGATCACGTTCCTGAACGAGCACCACGCCAACCTGCTGCCGTGGCGCAGGTCCATGGTCACCCACCTTCCGGTTCCGCCCGACCCGGAGGAACTCCTGGCGTCCTTGCAGGATGCGCTCCGGAGCGGCCCATCCGCCGCGGCCACCCTCGTCGCGGTGTCCGGGGCGTCGAATGTGACGGGCGAGCTGTGGCCCATCGCCCGGATCGCGACCCTGGCCCACGAATATGGGGCACGCGTCCTCGTGGATGCCGCCCAGCTGGCGCCCCACGCCCGGCTCGACATGATCGGCCTGGACGTCGACTACCTGGCGCTATCCGGACACAAGCTGTACGCGCCATACGGTGCCGGCGTCCTCGTCGGTCGACCGGATTGGCTGGAACACAGAGCACCGTTTCTCCAGGGCGGTGGCGCCGTCCAGCTGGTCACGTCGGACAGCGTCCTGTGGGCCCCACTCCCCGATCGCCAGGAAGCCGGGACGCCAAACGTGCTCGGCGCCGTCGCGATGGGTGTGGCCATGGAGACGCTGATGGCGTACGGGATGGATCGGATTGCCGCCGACGAATCGGTGCTCCACCGCCAGCTCCTGGATCGAGTCCTGGGAATTCAAGGCCTGCGCTGGTACACCGCATGGGAGGCGAGCCATCCGCGCGTCGGCCTCATGACGTTCAATCTCGAGGGAGTCGACTATGGACTTCTGGCCGCAATTCTGAGTGCCGAGTATGGGATCGGTGTCCGCCACGGCTGCTTCTGCGCGCACCCGCTGATGCTGCACCTGATGCACGTTGATCGAGCTGAAGCCGACCGGATCGGCCTTGAGATCCTGACTGGAGATCGCCGCCGCGTGCCTGGCGCCGTGCGCGTCAGCCTCGGTCTTGGCACGACCGCCGACGACGTCGACTACCTGGCGGACGCGCTCACGACCATCGCCTCGAGCGGGCCTGTCTGGACCTATCGTCGCATCGCTGAAACGGCGGAGTACGAGCCTGTCATCGACGCTCGGCCGTGGCCGACACTCCCGTTGCGCCTGGCGGGGCTGGGGACGGCAGGGCTCGGCGAAGCCTCGTAGCAATGGATCTCCTGACTGTCGGCGCAGGCCTCGGTGATGTCCCAGCCCACAGCTCGTTCGGTCCGGTCGCGAGGACCGTCGTGCGCTCGGTCTCGGTGAGCGCCCGGGCGGGGCGACCCCTGGGCACCGGCGGGCCGAGCTTGCGACCCCTGTCTCGGCGGTAGTGGGTCGCCCGCGAGACGGACACGGGTTCGAATCGACGAGCCGCTGAACCCGCCAACGGAGGAATCGGAAGAGGGTCGCCACGATGAGCGTCGGGCCCGCGACCACGAGCGTGTTGGACGTGGTGATCGGAGGCAGCAGCCGATCACCACCGGGGTTCGGAGCCGGGTCTACTTGCCGGGCAGGTGAAGGTCGAGCGTCAGCAGT
>JANMQO010000319.1:0-12126 GCA_031370565.1 Chloroflexota bacterium | reverse complement strand
GCAGCCGCTGGAGCAGGTTGATGATCTGGGCCTGGATCGACACGTCGAGGGCGCTGATCGGCTCGTCGGCGATGATCAGGTCCGGGTTGAGGGCAAGGGCCCGGGCCACCCCGATCCGCTGGCGCTGGCCGCCCGAAAACTCGTGTGGGTAGCGGTCGCCGAAGGCCGGGTTGAGCCCGACGGTCGCCATGAGCTCATGGACGCGTTCGCCGCGTTCGGTCCGCGTGCCCACGGCATGAATGTCCAGCGGCTCGCCGATGATCCCGCCCGCCGTCATCCTGGGATCCAGGCTCGAATAGGGATCCTGGAAAATCATCTGCATCCGACGACGCATGGCGCGCAGTCGATCGCCCGACAGCGTCGCGACATCGACCCCGTCGAACGTCACCGACCCGGCCGTCGGACGGTAGAGGCGCATGATCGCCCGGCCGGTCGTGCTCTTGCCACAGCCGGATTCGCCGACCAGTCCGAGCGTTTCACCGCGCTGCAGCGTGAACGACACGCCATCGACCGCCCGCACGTCGCCCACGTGGCGCTCGAAGATGAGGCCTTCGCTGATCGGAAAGTGGACCTTCAGCCCTTCGACCCGAAGGAGCGTCGGGGCGCCGTCGGCGGCCATCATGACCTCGCCTCCGGCCCGTCGACCGGGGAGCCGCCGGACGCCGCGGAGAGCTCGTCCAGTCGGCCAGCCGGTGGCGGCGCGGGGACCCAGCCCGGCACGAGCGGCCGGCCGACCACCGCTTCCGCCGCCGTCGGGGGATGGTGGCAGGCGATCCGATGGGTGGCGGCCGGTCCGGTGGCGACGACGGGCGTGCCCGCCACGAGCGGCCGAATGGGCGGGTTGACCACCCAGCACTCGTCAATCCGCCAGGCGCAGCGCGGCGCGAACGGACAGCCGACGGGCGCATGGCGCATGTCGGGCGGTCGGCCCTCGATCGGAATGAGCTCCTCCGGTGCCCCTTCGTCGAGCCGGGGGATGGAGTGCAGCAGGCCGACCGTATACGGGTGCGACGGCCGCCCGAACAGCTCCGTGGTGGTGGCCGTCTCGACGATGTACCCGGCGTACATGACGTTGATCCGCTGGGTCAGTCCGGCCACCACGCCCAGGTCGTGGGTGATCAGGATGAGGGTCGTCCCGCCGCCAGTCGTCAGGTCCCGGATCAGCTCCAGCACCTGCGCCTGGATGGTCACGTCCAGCGCCGTCGTCGGCTCGTCCGCGATGAGCAACTTGGGTTTCAGCGCCAGCGCCATGGCGATCATGACGCGCTGGCGCATGCCGCCCGAAAACTGGTGCGGGAAGCTGCGCAGGCGCTCGGCGGGGTCCGGGATCCCGACCATGGTGAGCAGCTCCACCGCTCGCGTCCGGGCATCGGCGCGCGACACCCGGCGATGGGCCTGGATGGTCTCGACCATCTGTTCCTCGATGGTCAGCACGGGGTTGAGGCTGGTCATGGGATCCTGGAAGATCATGGCCACGTCGCGCCCGCGGATCTCCCGAAGGTCCGACTCCGACAGCCGCGTCAGGTCCTGGCCGTCGAACACCACCCGCCCGGCTTCGATCCGACCGGCCGGCTTGGGCAGCAGCCCGATGATCGCCAGGTTTGTCACGCTCTTGCCGCAGCCGGACTCGCCGACCAGCCCGAGGCGCTCCCCCTCGTCCAGCGCGAAGCTGACCCCGTTGACGGCATAGATCGTGCCTTCATGGGTCCGGAAATGAACGACGAGGTCTTCGACCGACAACAGTGCCATGGCCTCGCCTAACGCCTGAGCCGGGGATCGAGCGACTCGCGCAGCCCATCCCCCAGCAGGTTGAATCCGATCGCGCTGATCACGATCGCGACGCCCGGAAAGAAGATGAGATAGGGCGCCTGGCGCAGGAACTGCGTGGCGTCGGTCAGCATCGTGCCCCACTCGGCGGTCCTCGGGTCGGGCGGTCCGAGGCCCAGGAACCCGAGCCCGGCGACGTCGATGATCGCGGTGGCCAGGGCCAGGGTCGCGGCCACGATGAGCGAGGTGAGCGAGTTGGGCAGCATGTGGCGCAGCAGGATCCGCATCTTTGAAGCGCCGATCGAGCGTGCCGCGGTGACGTAGTCGACATCGCGGTTGGCGAGCAGGCTGGCGCGCAGGAGGCGTGCGAAGATCGGGGCGTTGGTGGCGGCCACCGCAAGCATGATCTGGGGCAGGCCGCGATCCAGCCAGGCCACGATCCCGATCGCCAGCAGGATACCGGGGATGGCCAGCAGCACGTCGACGACGCGCATGAGCACGTTGTCGAGCCGGCCGCCCGCCGCCCCCGCTGCCGCCCCCACGACACCGCCCATCCCGAGGGCCATGAGCACCGAGACAACCCCCACGACCAGGCTCACCTGCGCCCCGTACAGAATCCGGCTGAGTTCATCACGACCCTGCAGGTCCGTCCCGAGCAGGTGGACTGCGTTGGGCGGCTGAAGTCGATCCACCAGCTTGCCCGCCAGCGGATCGAACGGGGCGATGACCGGGGCCAGCACCGCCGCCGCCACAAAGACCGCGATGAAGAACAGCCCGACCAGGGCCGGTCCGTTGCGCAGCAGGCGACGCAGGGCGTCCCCCCACAGGCCGCGAGTGGCCCTGGTGGCGACCGGACGAGCAGGCAGTGTCTGCGGTCGGGGCATCGATCAGTACCGAATCCGTGGGTTGAGGAAGGCGTAGCCGATGTCCACGATGAGGTTCACCACCAGGAAGATGAGCGCGAAGATGAGGATCGTGGACTGGACCACGAAGTAGTCGTGATCCTGGATCGCCTCGACCGTCCAGCGACCCACGCCGTTCCAGGAAAAGACTGTCTCGGTGATGACCGCGCCCGCCAGCAGGCCGCCGATCTGCAGACCGATGACGGTGACGACGGGCAGCCAGGCATTGCGCATGATGTGACGGTCGTCGACGCGCCGTTCGGTCAGGCCCTTGGCCCGAGCCGTGCGCACGTAATCCTCGTTGCTCACGTCGAGCACCGCGGCGCGCGTGATCCGGGTGATGATCGCCAGCGGAATCGAGCCGAGCGCGATGGCCGGCAGGATGAGGTGCCGCAGGGCATCCACGAACGCGCCCCAGTTGCCGACCAGCAGCGTGTCGATCAGGATGAAGTGGGTTACCGCCGGAATGTCGATCCGCGGGTCCAGGATGCCCGACGTGGGCAGCACCTTGAGCTGCACGGCGAAGATGTACTGCAGGGTCAGTCCCAGGACGAAGATCGGAATGGAGACACCGAGCAGGGACACGACCGTGACCATGCCGTCGCCCAGACGCTGGACATGTCGCGCGCCGAAGCGGCCCAGCGGGATCCCCAGTCCGACCGCGAACAGGAGTGCGCCCAAGGTCAGTTCCACCGTGCCCGGGAAACGGATGGCGAACTCGCTCAGGACCGGCCGATTGTTGATGACGCTCCGGCCGAAGTCGCCGTGCAGGACCTGGCCCAGGTAGAGCAGGTACTGCTCATAGAGCGGCTTGTCGAGCCCGAGCTGCGTCCGGATCTTGGCCGTCAGCTCCGGCGTGGCGTGCTGGCCAAGCAGGGCCGCGGCCGGATCGCCGGGAAGCAGGTGGATGAAGGCGAAGAGGACGATCGACAGGCCGAACAGGACGGGGATGGCGGCGATGATGCGGCGGATGATGTATCGGCCCATCGACCGGTCGTTGGCTCCTGTGTTGTGAACGGCCCCCGGGGCGAAACGCCCCGGGGGCCGGCTCTAGCGCGGCGTGTCGGCCGCGTTCAAGGTAGCGAAACGGTTAGCGGTCGAGCCAGACCGAATTGAACAGTTCCTCGAGGTTGCCGGCCCCCACAAAGCCCTTGACATCGGCCTTGGCGGCGGCGGGCGGCTTGGAGTTGACCAGCGGCACCGTCGGCAGGTCGGCTGCCAGGATGTCCTGCGCCGTGCCCCAAGCTGCCTGGGCCGACGCGTCGCTGGTGGCGGACAGACCCGCGTCGAAGGCGGTCTTCAACGCGGCCGGCCCGTAGGCGAACTCAGGGTTGGGCTTGTTCCCATCGAAGTGGAAGAAGGCGGTCACGAGGAAGTTGTCCGGGCCGGCCCAGTCGCAGGTCCAGCCGAGCAGCCACATCGGGAACTTGCCGACGGCCTCATCAGCGAGGTAGCCCGTCCGCCAGCCTTCGGTCTTGAACGTGATCTTGAAGCCGACGGCCTCGAGATCGGTCGCGATCGCCTGGGCCAGACCCTTGGGATCCGGCATGTACGGGCGAGCAACGTCGGATGGGTAGTAGAAGGTGAGCTTGAGCTGATCGCCCGACAGGCCGGACTTGGCGATGAACTCCTTGGCCTTGACGGGGTCGTAGGTCGGCAGCCCGAGCGGCTTGGCGTACTGCGTGTTGAGCGGCATCCAGTTGTCGGCCGGGACAGCCAGGCCGGCATAGAACGCGTCGATGTAGGACTGCTTGTTGAGCGCGTAGGCGATCGCCGTCCGGATGTTCTTGTTGTCGAACGGCGCATGGGTCTGGTTCATCTGAAGCAGGGCGATGTTGCACGACTCGCCACGGTCGATGACCTGCAGCTTCGGATCCGTCTTGATCGTCTTGACGTCGTTGGGCGCAACCGTCTGGGCGAAGTCGATGTCACCGGCCTGGAGTGCATTCAGCTCGGCGGTCTGATCCGCGTACGGCTTGTACACGATCTTGTCCAGGTGGGCCATGCCGGCCGGGTTCCAGTAGTCGGCGTTCTTGACGATCGCGACGTGATCGTTGGGAACCCACTCGGCGAACTTGAACGGCCCCGTGCCGACCATTCCGGTGCCCTGCCCCTGGGCGTACTTGCTCTTGCTTGGATCTGGGTTGTCCGCGTCGCCGGCCTTGAGCGCGGTCGGACTCTGGATCCCGAACTGGGGCAACGTCTGGCTGAGCAGGAAGTTGCTCTGGGGCTGCTTGAGGGTGAACACGACGGTCGTCGCGTCCGGGGTTGCGACCGAGGCCAGGTTGGACTTGTCGGCCCACCCGAAGACCGCCCCGAAGTAGTAGTTGTAGGCATCGCGCAGCGCCGCCGGCGCGTTCAGCTGGCGATCGTAGTTGTACTTGACAGCGGCCGCGTCGAGGGGCGTGCCATCGTGGAACTTGACGCCCTGGCGGACCTTGAACGTGTACGTCTTGCCGTCCGCGCTCTCGGTCGGCATCGCCTCAGCCAGGACCGGGACGACATCGCTGGTCGTGCCGGGCTTGAGCCCAACGAGCCCCTCGATGACGTTCTCCATGATGTACGAAGAGTTGCTGTCACTGACCAGCGTCGGATCGGCCAGGACCATGTCACCCGGCAGGCCCACGACGAGGATACCGCCGTTCTTGGGCGTGCCTGCCGCCGGGGCGGAGGCGGACGCCGAGGCGCCGCTCGAGGCCGGCGGCTGGCTGGCCGGGTTCGACGGCGATGGTGTGGCGGCTGCCCCCTGGCAAGCCGAGAACACGATCGCCGCGACGGCGATCATTGCTCCGGTACGGATACGCACCATGATTCTGTGCTCCTCCAGGTTCGATGCTCGGTCCGATCAGCGAGTCAGGGTTCCCCGCGACTCGTCGTCAGCCCATCGATCTGCCCATCATACCCAGCCGAGGGACGCCCCGGCCAACGCTCGACGGAAATCCGTCAACCCACATCGGCGACCGCCGTCTCCACCGCCGACTGCGCGGCCGCTGCCTCCGCGGCAGAGCTCGCCGACACTTGGTCGGCATAGTGACAGGCGACGGTGTGACCGGGCGCGAACGGCGCCAGGAGCGGTTCCTCCACGACGCAGCGCTCCGGGTTGCCGAGCTTCTCGCGCAGCCAGCAGCGGGTGTGGAACCGACAGCCGGAGGGCGGGGCGGCTGGACTCGGCACGTCGCCCTTGAGCACCAGGCGCTTGCGTCGGACGCGTGGATCCGCGTCCGGAATCGCCGAGAGCAGGGCGATGGTGTACGGATGGCGAGGGTCCCCGTAGAGGGTCTCGATGTCGCCCAGCTCTACGAGTTTGCCCAGGTACATCACGCCGACCCGGTCGCTCACGTATTCGATGACCGACAGGTTGTGGGCAATGAACAGATAGGCAAAGCCGAACTCGCGGCGCAGGTCCAGGAGCAGGTTGAGGATCTGCGACTGGATCGACACGTCCAGCGCGGAAACGGCCTCGTCGCACACGACAAAATCAGGCTTGAGCACGAGCGCCCGGGCGATCCCGATCCGCTGACGCTGGCCGCCGCTGAATTCATGCGGGTAGCGGCGCGAGTACTCGCGCCGCAATCCGACCGTCTCCAGGGCATCCTCGACCTGCTTGTTGCGGATCTTGGCGCTGCTCACTCCCTGCGCGACCAGGCCCTCACCGATGATGTCGAGCACCGGCATGCGTGGGTTGAGCGAACCGTACGGGTCCTGGAAGATAATCTGGATCTTGGCTCGCAGCCGGCGCAGCTCAGCCGCCGAGGCCTTGCCCAGGTCCTGGCCGTCGACCAGGACCTGACCGGAGGTCGGCTGCTGGAGGTACAGGATCGTCCGACCGAGGGTCGTCTTGCCGCAGCCGGACTCGCCGACCAGGCCGAGCACCTCGCCGTGCGCGATATCGAACGAGACACCGTCCACCGCGCGCACATCGCCCACGTGGCGACGCAGGATACCGCCCATGATCGGGTAGTACTTGACCAGATCGCGTACCTCGACGAGCGGCCGCCCGGCCGCAGTCGTGGAGGCCGGCGACCCGGGCGTCACGGCAGACCCGCGCCCGTTGGCGCCGAGCCCGGACATGTCGGCCGGCATCTCCGGGCTCATGAGCCGATCCGCTGGCTGACCGCGAAGCCGACGTGGCTCGTGGCGCTTGGGCCGGGCCGACGATCGGCCGCCACGTGGCGCCAGCAGGCCGCCAGCCGCCCCGCATCGGCCGCGCTGGCCGGATATGGCAACTCGAGCGGCGGCTCGAACGACCGGCAGGGCTCGAAGGCGTACGGACAGCGCGGTTCGAAACGGCAACCCGTCGGCATCCGGAACGGGTTGGGCACCGTGCCCTTGATGACGTTGAGCCGCTGCCCGCGGGCCACGTGCGACGGGATCGAGGTGAGCAGGCCCTCCGTGTAGGGGTGCTTGGGGTCGAGCAGCACCTGGTCGACCTTGCCGCGCTCGACGACTTTGCCGGCGTACATCACCGCGACGTCCTGGACGGTCTCGGCCACCACCCCGAGGTCGTGGGTGATGAGCAGGAGCGCCGTCCCGGTACGCTGCTGGATCTCCTTGATCAGCTCGAGGATCTGTGCCTGGATGGTCACGTCGAGCGCGGTCGTCGGTTCGTCTGCGATGAGCAGCTTGGGATCGCAGCTGAGGGCCATCGCGATCATCACCCGTTGGCGCATGCCGCCTGACATCTCGTGCGGGTACTGGCGGACCCGCCGCTCCGGCAGCGGTATCCCGACCAGACTGAGCGTCTCGATCGCGCGGTTTAGCGCTTCCCGCTGCGAGACGCGCTTGTGCAAGCGGACCGCCTCGGCAATCTGGTCGCCGATGGTGAACACCGGGTTGAGCGAGGTCATCGGCTCCTGGAAGATCATCGCAATGTCGTTGCCGCGGACCTTGCGCATCTCCTCGTCGCTGAGCCGGAGCAAGTCCCGCCCATCGAACCAGATCTCGCCGGCCACGATCTCGCCCGGCGGGGTGTCGATGAGGCGCATGATCGTCAACGCCGTGACGCTCTTGCCGCAGCCGGACTCACCCACGACGCCCAGGGTTCGCCCGCGCAGGATCCGGAAGTCCACGCCGTCCACGGCCGGCACGGTGCCGTCCATGACGTGGAAGTGGGTGCGCAACCCGCGTACCTCGAGCAGGACGTCCGGGCCGGGCGGTCCTGACCCGATTGCCCCGGCCAGCTCCTCGGTCACAGGTGCGACCTCGGATCGAGCGCGTCGCGCAGGCCATCGCCCACGAAGTTGATGGCGATGACCGTCAGCGCGATGGCCATGCCAGGGAAGAACGCCCACCACCAGTTGCCCAGCGAGAGCGCCGGCTGGGCGTTCGAGAGGGCGTTGCCCCAGCTGATCTGGTCCGGGCTGATCCCGAAGTTGAGGAAGCTCACGAATGCCTCCAGGACGATGTTGCCGGCCATGATCAGGGTCATCGCCACGATGACCGGGCCGAGCGCGTTGGGCAGGATGTGGCGGAACGTGATCCGCATGTTGCCTACGCCGACGGCGCGCGCCGCCTCGACGAAGTCGGCCTCGCGTAGGCTCAGGTATTGGGCGCGCACCAGACGGGCAATGAGCGGCCAGGACAACAGGCCGAAGATGAGGACAAGCGGAATGACCTGGCCCTGGCCGAAAAACCGCGCGGCGACCAGGATCACGAACAGGAACGGGATTGCGAACAACACGTCGACGACGCGCATGAGCACGTTGTCGACAATGCCGCCGGCATAGCCCGAGATCGCCCCGACAGCCACGCCGACGAAGCCCGCGATGAGCATCGAAAAACCGCCGATGGCAAGCGAAATCCGCGCACCGTTGATGACCATGGTGAACACATCACGTCCGACGTCGTCCGTTCCGAACAGGTGAGTGAGGCTGGGTGGCTCGCCGCCGGGAATCTTCGAGTTGGGGATGTTGAGCGGGTTGTAGGGTGCCACGATTGGGCCGACGATCGCGACCACGATCATCAACAGGAAAATGGCCAGTCCGGCCATCGCCAGGCGATGGCGCTTGAAGCGGCGCCAGGCGAGCTGCCACTGGCCGAGCGATTCGAGCGCAACCTCGACGTCCGAGTCCGCACCGCGGTCCGCGGCTGCCGCCACCGGCGCAGCCGCCTGTCCATCCGTCGCCATCTCGTGCCTCAATATCGAATGCGGGGATCGGCGACGGCGTACAGCACGTCCGCGATGATGTTGAAGACCACGACGAGCAGCGAGCCGATGAGCAGGATGCCCATGAGCAGGAAGTAGTCGCGCCCCGACACGCCCTCAAAGTACAGCCGGCCCATGCCCGGCCAGCTGAAGATCGTCTCGGTCACGATCGCGCCAGAGAACAGAAACGCGATCTCCAGGGCGACGTTGGTCAGAATCGGCAGCAGGGCATTGCGGAAGGCGTGCTTGAAGATGACCGAGCGCGGCGGCAGGCCTTTGGCTCGAGCCGTGCGGACGTAGTCCTGGCTCAGCGTGTCGAGCATCGCGGACCGGACGAACCGGCTGTCAGCGGCGATGGACACTGCCACCAGAGTGACCACGGGCAGGATGAGATGCCCGGCGATGTCCTGGATGAGCGGCAGGGGCTTGGCCGCGAAGGCTGTCCAGAACTGGGGCGTCCCGAACGGGGCGGGTGACGTGCGCACCGCGATGATCCCCTGGGTGGGCAGCAGGTGCAGCTCCACGCCGAAGATGAAGATGAGGATGAGCCCGAGCCAGAACGTCGGCAGCGAGTAGAGCACATAGCCGATGAACGTCACCGCCTGGTCGAAGAAGCTGTAGCGCTTGACCGCGGCCAGGACGCCGACGACGACCGCGATGGTGACCCAGATGACGAAGGCTGTGCCCATCAGGATGAACGTCGCCGGGAGCCGTTCCAGGATCAGCTCGAGGACCGGTCGGCCGCTCACGACGGAGAAGCCGAAATCGCCGTGGATGACGCCGTTCGTGCCGCCGCCGAGGAAGGCCGGCAGGAAGTTGGGCAGGCCGTGGTCGGACACGAACCCGCCGCCGGTGCAGTTGTAGGCGCCCAGCCAGCCGAGGTATTCACGGACGGTGCCCAGCAGGTCTGGATTGCGCTCCAGACACCAGCGCCGGAGCCAGGCATCCACCTGTTCGGGACTGATGTGGGGATTCTGGTTGAAGGCCGCCTGCGGTCCACCGGGGGCCTGCTGCATGAGCACGAAGCTCACGACCGAGATGAGAAAGATGACGGGAATGGCCTGGAGCGTGCGCCGCACGATGAACTGGATCATGCGGCGGCTGCGTCGCGCATCGCGGCTCTCCGTGTCGGCGTGGCTGACGGATGAGGTCGAGCGGGCGCCGGTGTCGCCACCGTGCGCCCGCTCGCGAACTGACCTTGCCGGGGGAGCCCGAGGTCAGGCCAAACTAGCCTGTGGGTCAGGGCTTGTAGTACCAGTCCTCCACGTTCCAGGTGGGACCGACGGAGCTTGGCGCGTAGCCGGGCCAGTTGCCCATGTGCACGCCGACGCCGGTCGACTCAGAACGGTAGTAGAGCGGGATCTCGGGCACGCCCTGGGTGTAGGCATCCTGGACGGCCTTGGCGAACTGGAACTGATCCTTGAGGTCAACAGCGGACTTCACCTTGGCCAGCGCCGCGTCCATGTCGGGCGAGCTGAACCGGGTGTCGTTGCTGCCGGAGTGGTCGCCCTTCTCGGGCCACTGCTCCGTGGCATAGGTGTAGAAGTAGTTGTTGTAGATGTCCGCGCCGAGGACATACGCGAAGTCGGCGATGTCGTAGGTGCCGCGGTAGATGCTGCACTCGGTCGTCGCCTTCGTGTCGTTCCAGCCGGCGAACACCACAGCTCCGGCATCGCCGGTCTTGATGTGGCTCTTGACGCCGATCGCCTGCAGGTAGACCTGGACCTTCTGGAGCTCGGTCAGACGGGTCGGGTTGCCCGACGTCGTGCAGAGCAGGAGATCCATGGTCTTGCCAGCCTTGGCGACGTTGCCGTCGGCACCAGCCACCCAGCCGGCGTCCGTCAGCATCTGCTTGGCGCCCGCCACGTCAAATGCCGGGCAGGTCTGCTCCGTGCGGAACCAGATGCCTGGCGGTGCCGGCGAGCAGGCCGGGGTCACGTTGGCGCCGGGGAAGATCGCCGCAAGCATGTCCGGCTTGTTGATCGCCATGGCGATCGCCGTGCGGACCTTGACGTCGTTCAGGCCGTTGCCGCGCGCACCGGTCGGATCGTTGTTCAGGTCGAGGTGCTCGTACTGCCAGGCGGGCGTCAGCTCAGCGGCGCCGACCTTGGGATCTGTCGTCTTGATGGTGGCGAAGTCCGCCAGCGTCATGTCGAGGGCGACGTCGATCTCGCCGTTCTTGAAGGCGGCGATCATGCCGGCCTTGTCGCCAAAGTAGGCGAACTTGAGGTGGTCGAGGTAGGCCGGGTGCGGCGTGCTGACGCCACCGTGCCAGTTCGGGTTGCGGTCGTAGTCGATCTCGGTGGTCGAGGCGTTGGTGATCATGAACGGTCCGGACCACGGCACGTTCTTGATCGCCGGGCTGACCGGCATCGACGTCTTCGGAGCGTCGACGATCTTGATCGTCTTGAAGTAGTGCTCCGGCAGGATGGCACCCGTCAGCCAGCTCAGCCAGCCCGCGTACAGGTCCTTGAAGTGGATGGTGGCGGTGAGGCCATCGGCCGAGACGTCGATCTTGTCGATGTCCGGGTAGCCGACGGCGCACGACGAGCAGCCGATCTGGGTCTTGTCCGTGGCCCACTTCCAGGTGTATGCAAGGTCGGTCATCGTGAGCGGCTGGCCATCGGACCACTGGAGGCCCGGCTTGAGCGCGACGGTGACCGTGAAGGTCGAGCCCGTCACGACGACGCCGCCGTTGTCCACGGTCGGGATCGAGGCCGCCAGGTCCGGCACGTATTTGCCGTCCGAGGTGAGCGTGACCAGGCCCCGGAGCGCGGGCTGGAGCGCCTCGACCGAGGTGTATGCGGTGGTGTAGAACGGGTTGAGCTGCGTGACCGGCTGCCACTCACCCATGACCAGGGTGCCGCCCGGCGTGCCGGCCCCCGGCTTGTAGTTGGTCGCGAACAGCGCGCTGTTGATGTCGAGGCCAGACGGTGACGGCGCCGCCGCAGACGGCTCGACCGAAGCTGGGGCCGGAACCGACGGCGGTGCCGCCGATGGCGAGGGGCTCGCCGCTGTATTGCAGGCACTGGCGATGATCGCCGATGCTGCCAGCAGCCCGAATAGGCGCGTGCGCATGTATCTCTCCTCCAACTGGTACGAGCCAGTTATCCCGCAGTCAGCTCGTGGCACCCGTCCCTGACAGCCTGTCGGTCCGGTCTGCCCCGGCCGTCGCAGTGCGCAGGCGCGCGAACGATCGGGTCGGGGAGGAGTCAGGCAGCCAGCGGTGGGGTGTACGGCGTCCCTGCACTGGCGGTACTATGCGGACGCCCTGCTGCGGTGTCAAATACCAATCCAGATCGATATCGCCGG
>JANMQO010000282.1:0-2380 GCA_031370565.1 Chloroflexota bacterium | reverse complement strand
GATCCTGGCCGGCAGCGTCGCGGCTGGCCTGTCGGCGTATCTGGCCGTCCGCTTCCTCACACGGTTCTTCGAGCACCGAACGCTGACACCGTTCGCCGTGTATTGCGTGGTTGTCGGTGTCCTGGCCGTCGTCCGGTTCATATAGGACGCGGCCTCGATGGAGCCGGTGATCACGAGGTGACGTCGGAACGCTCCCTTCGGGCGACACTCGCATCTCGGACCCCCCCTCCGCCGTCAGTCGATCGCCGGGAGAGGCAACGATGGATCGGCGTCGTGCTCGGACTTCAATCTTGCTCGTCCCACCCGTTCAACCGCGGAGCGCCCTCTCGCTCCCCGTGGACAATCGTCTGGCTGCCGGGGTCGGAGCCACAGATGTGTACCCCTGGCGTTGTCGCTCTTCGCCACGGTCGCCGTGGACGCTGAGCCCAGCAGCTCAGCCGATCCGGCTGCCGAACCTGCCCCCCCAGAAATGAAGAGACCTCCCGGAAGGGAGGCCTCGTTCAGATCGGTGACTGGGGTGTCTAGGGCTGGTTCGCAGTGGCCTTGAGGCGGCCCGGCTCGGACGCAGCTGTGCCGGCTGCCTGACCGGCGGCAGCGGCGGCCGCACCCTTGGCCTGACCGGCGGCAGCGGCCGCGGCACCATTGGCCTTGCCGGCCGCACTGGCCGCGGCACCCTTGGCCCTGGCTGCGGCCGAGACCTCGGCACCGTGAGTCTTGGCCAGAGCCGAGACGGTCGCGCCGTGGGACTGGCCGCTGACGGTCTCGACGGCCTTGGCAACTGCCGAGACGGCGGCGCCGTGGCCGGTGGCGCCGGCGGGCGGCGCTGCGCTGACGGCCGTGGCGGAGAGGGCAGCAATCGAGATCGCCGCGAGGGCTGTCGAAGTGATGCGTTTGTTCATGCGATGGTGGTCCTCTGTGGGGTTTCGGTTCTTCCCCGGATAACGAACGATGGACCTGTTCGTTCGGTCTGTCGAACGGCCGATGGTCGTGGAGGCCAACTGCACGGTGCCGAGAGGCACCTCAAACGGCCGCTGTGGCGAGCCCTCGCGACCACCCGGGGGGAACATTGGTCCGCTGATTCGTTCGCGATTCGCGCCCGCCGAAGGAGATGGTCTCGATCCGCCACCATACCGACACTGCCATCGCGAGTCGTCCATTGTCCAACCCCGATCGCCCACCCATCCTCGCCTCGCTCGTCGTCGCGACCGCGCTGCTGCTGGCGGCTTGCGCTCCGAGCACGGTGACGCCCAGCAGGCCAGCCTCGCCCGCGCCGTCGCTCGCTGCGGCGTCGCCATCGATCCCGTCGCCCAGCGAACCGCCTGCGTCGGCGATCCCGACGGCCAACACGACCGGATTCGCCTTCGCGGCGGAGGACATCGCCGCCTACTACGAGACCCAGGGCTACGCCTGCGCGGCGCCGAAGCCGAGCACCAAGGCGGCGGGTTACAGCGTCCGCACGTGCCAGGAACTCGACGCCGCGGGCCGAATGCGGGTCATCGGCCTGGTGACCGATCCTGGCGGCGGTCTCGCTGACGGATTCGCCAGTTTGAAGGGCACGGCGACGGAAACGATCCTTGCCCCGATCGATGCCCTGGATCCGCTTTCCGGATTCCTCGGAGCCACACTCGGCGTGGAGCGGGGCGGCGCCCTACTCACCTGGCTGGCCTCGCACCTCGGCGACACCTATGCCGAGACGATGAGTGTTCCGGTCAAGGTGGCGACCTACACGGAATCCGCCGACCACCATTCGACCCTGTACATCGAGGTCGCGAACCAGGCTTATCTCGACGCGCCACCCCCGGCGTCCCCGTGACGGTGGACCTGCCAAGTCGATCAGGGTCTCGGCGATTCCCGCCAGGCCCCGAACGCACACCCCGGATCTCATCGGAAATGGTTGTGCCCCGATTCCACGGCCAAGATTTCCGATGATCGGTTGCACAGCTCGTTGTTCGAGCCGATTGCATCGGCCGCTGCCTGATGCACGGATGCCTTCGACCGGTCATCTGACCGATATGTGACTCATTCGGTGGCCCCGGCTGGATGGCTGGCCAGACCGAGCCCTTCGAATCAAGTGAGGAGTGCCCGGACGATCGCCTTGAGGTGTGCCTCATTGTCGAATGGCGTCGCGGCAATGCCCACAGGCGTCGCTCCATCGACCTGTCAATACCCCCCGGATGTATTGACAACCGAGTGCTAAGATGGGCTCGAGCGGCTTGTCAAGACTTGACAAGCCCACAGTCATGTCCGGCGCTCCCTGCCTGAGGGCGAGCGCGACGATCCCGGGACCACCAACCCGGGTCATGACCCGGCCTCGGGCCGGTGGGAGGACGAGCTTGGCGGTCGGTGTTGCTGCCGAAGTGAAGAGCAAGCTGAGCGTCCT
>JANMQO010000109.1:0-6778 GCA_031370565.1 Chloroflexota bacterium | reverse complement strand
TCCTCGCGCCGGTAGGGGGCGTTGACGACGACCGTGTGGGGCCGGCCGAGGAGCACCGTACGCAGCCGCTTGGACGCCTGGTTGTAGAGGATCCGTTCCCACCAGTGGCGCGCCACATACTCGGGGATGACCACGAACGTGATCGGTTCCTCCTTGTCGGGCGGCCAGGCCCGGTCGAGCACATCCAGGTACGCCAGCAAGGGTCCGACGAGCGCCCGATAGGGCGACTCGACGACGACTAGTGGCACGCCCGGTACCTGGCGCGCCCAGCGCTCCCGCATCCGGGTCGTCTGCTCGGGGTCGTTCGAGATGAACACCGCCCGCACGTCGTCGCTGATGGAGCGGCCCACGTTGATGGCCTGGACGACTGCCCGGTTCAGATCCGGCACGGGGATCACCGCCCGTTCCTCTCGATGCGGCTCCGAGACGACGAAGTTCGGGCCGACTGCCAGCTGCACCGCAGACGCCGAGTACTGGCGGTGGATGAACAGCATCATTGCCACAAGGGTCGGGATGAGGATGACCACCAGGTAGGCGCCGTCGCGGAACTTGACCGAGACGACGACCAGAAACACGATGAAGGTGAGCAGCGCGCCAAAGGCATTGACCGCGCTGCGCCACTGCCAGCCGGACTCCCGGACGCCGAACCAGTGCTTGACCATGCCGATCTGGGACAGGGTGAAGCACACGAACACACCGACGGAGTACAGCGGGATGAGGGCGTGCGTATCGCCCTTGAACGCGAACAGCAGGCCGAAGGCGACGGCTGCCAGCAGGACGATCCCCCAAGAGTAGGCCAGCCGTTCACCCCGGAACGAGAACTGGCGGGGCATGAAGCCGTCCTCGGCCAGGATGGCTGCCAGGCGCGGGAACGCGTTGAAGCTCGTGTTGGCCGCCAGGAACAGGATGAGCGCGGTACTCACCGCAAAGGCCGGCACGAGCAGGGAGCCGGACCCGAAGACCGACGTGGCGACGAGGGCCACCACGGACGAACCGCCCGGTGCGGTGGGCAGTACGTGGTAGGCCCGCGCGACGATGGTGATCCCGATGAACAGGACGCCCAGCAGGATGGCCATGATCGTCATCGTGTTGGCGGCGTTCCTCGACTCTGGCGGCTTGAAGGCCGGCACACCGTTGGCAATCGCCTCGACCCCGGTCAGGGCAACCGACCCGCCGGCGAACGCCTTGAGCAGCAAGAACAGGCCTAGTGTCTCGGTGGACTGCGGGATGAACACGTCCCGCTGGTGGAGCGGTGTCGCCGTCCCGGTCAGCACGTGCAGCAGGCCCGCCCCGACCATGAGCAATGCCAGGCCCAGGAACAGGTAGGTCGGGATGGCGAAGATGTTGCCCGACTCACGCAGCCCGCGCAGGTTGCCGATCGTGATCAGGGTGATCGACACGGCGGCGATCTCGATCCGATAGTCGTACGCCGCCGGGATGACGGACTGGATCTGCTCGATGGCCGAGGCGGTCGACACGGCCACCGTCATGACGTAGTCAATGAGCAAGGCCGCGGCAGCGACGAGGCCCAGGAACTGGGACAGGTTCTCGCGCGCAACGACGTACGCCCCGCCGCCGCTGGGATAGGCCCGGCAGACCTGCCGGTACGACAGCGAGACGACCGCCAGCAGCACCGCGATCGCGATCGAGATGCCGACCGAGTAGGCGATCGCACCGGCCGCGGCGACCGTGATCAGCACCTTCAGGATTTCCTCGGTCGCGTAGGCGCTCGAGCTGATCGCGTCCGAGCTGAAGATCGCCAGCGCCTTGCGCTTGGCCAGCCGTTCGCCGATCTCCTCCTCGTTGGCCAGCGGTCGTCCGAAGACCACGGCCCGGACCCGGGCGAGTGCCCGGCCGGCGGGCGTCAGAGGCCGGCTGGCTGCCTGCTTGGCGATGAGCTGGCCGGGGCCGGTGTACCGAAAGTAGGGGGAATGGGGTCGCTCGACTCGGACCCGTCGGTCGGCGAGTTTGCGCCCCGGGAGTGGGCGCCGGCCGCCGATCATCGCCTGGTCATCTTCCCGCTGGAGATCACAGATCCTCCGCTTGCCGCCCCATCAGCCCGACAGGCTACCACGCCGGTCAGTGCCCGCGGCCGAGCCGGTCGACGAGCCGCTCTGGCAAGTGCTGGGCGCGCATGGCGGCCTGGGTGAGCGCGATGTCGTAGGCCACCCGGTGCCAGCGCAGTGTTCCCGATGCGAGGTCCAGGATGAGGGCGCTGGCGCGCGGATCCCCGTCGCGTGGCTGACCGACGCTGCCCGGGTTGGCCAGGATGCGTCGCTCGTCGAGTTGGACCAGTGCGCCGTCCGTCGGCACGATCGTCTCGATCTGTCCGTCCGCGGCGGCCCGGAAGACGAGCGGCAGGTGGGTGTGGCCATACAGGCAGTGTGGTGTGTCCAGGAGCTCCAGGTTGGCCTGCGCTTCGGTCGTCGTGCTCAGGTACTCCCAGGTCGGGTCGCGCGGACTGCCGTGCACGAGGGTGAACGCGCCGTCCGTCTGTTGGTCCGGCAGGTCGGCCAGCCAGCGGCGCGTCTCCGGGGCGAGCCTTGTTCGGGTCCACTCGACCGCCCGCCGGGCGTCGACGTTGAAGTACTCGATCTCCGCTCCACCGAGGGCCGCCGCATCGTGGTTGCCTCGGACACCGGTCGCGCCGAGATCGCGCAGCCGGCCGACCACCGCGTCCGGCTCCGGGCCGTAGCCCACGACGTCACCGAGCTGCCAGATCGCGTCCACGCTGCCCACGCTGGCCAGCACCGCGTCAAGGGCCGTCAGGTTGGCGTGGATGTCCGACAGGACGAGGATGCGCATGGCGCCAGTGTCCGACACCCGGCCCGACGTTGCCGGTACCGGAGGCGCGTCCGCCAAAGTGGCCGCCGACGGCTGTGGTCCGCCCGCGGCCGCGCTCGGGCCTGCACGTGTCGGCTCCGCGTGGATCACCACGGCCGGCGTCCTCGCTCCGCCGGGTCTCGTGGATAGCGAGGGGGGCTCGGCTGGATCTTCTCGACCACGACCAGGACGTGGCCGGTCAGCCCGATCAGCCCGGTCTCATCCGCCGGCATGACGGTCGGCGGTCCGCCCCCAAGTTCGGCGCTGGCCAGTTCGGCGGCGGCCAGCTCCTGCTCAATCGGCAGGCGCTTCCAGGCGATGAGCAGTCCGCCCGGCGCGAGCAGCGGCAAGGCCAGCTCGATGAGCTCCGGCAAGGCGGCCACGGCGCGCACCAGCACTGCCGGCCAACGCGCACGATGGCCATCGTCGCCGGCCAGCCGTTCGATCCGATCTGGCACGGCCTCGACCTGGTGGAGGCCCAGCATGGCGGCCGCAGTGCGCACGAAGCGGGCCTTCTTGGCCACGCTGTCGACAAGCAGTGCGCGGTCGGCGGGCAGGACCACCGCCACGGGCAGGCCGGGATAGCCGCCCCCGCTGCCGAGGTCGATGAACGATTCGATGGCGCGAGAGCGAAGCAGCGGGATCGCGCTCAGGCTGTCGAGGATGTGCAGCCGGACCGCCGCGTCCGGGTCGCGGATGGCGGTCAGGTTGATCGCCGAGTTCCAGGCCAGCAGCAACCGCAGGTGGTCCTCGAGGGCCTGCCGCCGCTCTGCTCCGAGATCCGCCAGCCCAAGCGCCGCCAGGCCGTGGTCCAACGCGGCTCGAGCGCTGTCCGGAAGGGCGGCCAGCCCGTCCACGTGCGACGGGAGCGGCGCACGAGCGTCGGTCACGAGCCCTCCCTGTGGTCTGGGGCGTGAACCGTCCTCGAGCCGCTCCCGGCGACACGACGAATCGCACCGCCGATGTGCGGTCTGCCGCGGCTCATCCGGTTCCGGCCCGGTCTCCCGGTGCCCCTCGCGAGCCGCGGTCCCCTGCATCGCTCCTGATTCGGTGCGGATGCCGGACATTAGGCGCGGCCGCCGCCGAAGTCAACGCAGTTATCCACGAATCGACCGGCGACACCATTGTTGTGGACAACAGGTCGAATGGCTGTGGACGATCACTGCTCATCATCGGGTTGGTCGGTCCGCGCTCGGCCCTACCGCGGGCCCGACCGGGCAGGTCGCCGAGACGGTTGGCCGCCTCGTCCCAGCCGATCTCCAGCCGGTCAGCTGCCTGTGGCCGGTCAGCTGCCTCGGGCCGGCCGGACCGGCCGACCGATCGCCCGCCGCACAACGTCGATCACCTCGTCGACGTATTGCTCCGAGGCGCCCTGCTCCGCGGCAGTCCGGACGCAACCCCGGACATGGTCCTCGAGAATCATGATCGAGACCGAGTCCACCGCTGCTCGCAGGGCGGCGGTCTGCTGCAGGATGTCGACGCAGTATTCCTCTCGCTCGATCATCCGCGCGATGCCGCGTACCTGGCCCTCGATCCGGCTGAGTCGACGGACAAGCGTCGCCTGGTCCTTGGAGTAGCTGTGTCGAAAGTCGTCGCGCGCCAGGGCGGCCGGGGCCATCGTGGCGTCCCGTCGGGCGACAGGGCTGGCCGGAATCCGTGCGATCGCCGTCACGGCAGCACGCGGCGTCGTCCCGGTCGTCATGGCCGCGGCCGGATGGCCGGGCGGGGCACTCGTGGATCGGCTGGTGGTCGTCATCGGGTCGGTGCTCTCCCTCGGCGGTCGTCGGCGCCAGATCGCATGGTACTCCCCCGGTGTATCGGCCGGGGACTTTGTCGCCCGGGGTCGGCTAGACTGACCACGATGGATCCTCGCGATCGTCTGCGCGCACGACTGGCTGGCTCGAGCCGCGCCGGGTGCGGCCCGCATCTGGTTGGACGGGCGAGCCAGGAGGACAACGGGTGACCGACCCGGCATCGCCGATGCCCAGTCGGTTGACTTCCGGGTCCAGCGTCTCAACTCCGGCCTTCGCCCACGCGAGCGAAGCCGAGATGAGCCGAATCCTCGACTACTACGGTGTTCGCTGGGCGTACGAACCAGACGTCTTCCCGATCCTGTGGAACATGCGGGGCGACGTCCTGGAGAGTTTTTCGCCGGACTTCTACCTGCCGGACCTGGAGCTCTACCTGGAACTCACGACGCTTCGCCAGAAGCTTGCGCGCAAGAAGAACCGCAAGCTGCGCCGCCTGCGCGAGCTCTATCCGGACGTTCGTGCCAAGCTCTTCTATGCTCGGGACTTTCGACAGCTCATGCTCAAGTACGGCAAGGTGTCGCTGGCCGACGCGCTGTCGGGGACGCCCGGTCAGGTCACCCCGAATCGCTCCGCGAACGACATGCTGGCCGGCATATTGCCGCCGGCCGAGTCGTCGCCAGCGCCCCGTCTGGATCAGCCGGCACCGCTGGCGACTCCGCCGCACCGCCAGCGAGTCCGCCGCCGGGCCGCTCGAACCACCATCCAGCGCAGCACAGCTGAGGCGTGAACCACCGACCGATGAGAATGCCAGCCGACCTTCATGCCGATGTCGCCGAGGTGCTTGTCGCCGAGGACGCGATCCAGGCTCGCGTCGCCGAGCTGGGCCGCCAGATCAGCGACGACTATCGTGGCCGCAATCTGACCCTCGTGAGCGTGCTCAAGGGTTCTCTCCCGTTCATGGCCGATCTCATGCGGGCGATCGACGTGCCGGTCCGGATCGATCTGATGGAGGTCTCGTCATACGGCGGCAGCACCACCGAGTCATCCGGCCTCGTGCGCATCCTGAAGGATCTGTCGGCCAGCATCGACGGTCAGGAGGTCCTGCTGGTCGAGGACATCATCGATACCGGGCTCACCCTCAACTACCTGCTGCGCTACCTGCGCGGCAAGAATCCCCGCTCGCTCCGGATCTGTACGCTCCTCGACAAGCCGGCACGCCGCCTGGTCGAGATCCCGGTCGACTACACCGGGTTCACCATCGAGGACCGCTTCGTGGTGGGCTACGGCCTCGACTACGGTGAGCTCTACCGCAACCTTCGGTTCGTCGGCGTGCTCCGGCCAGAAATCTACTCCGAGCAAGGCTGAGGTCGGCCGCCCATGCATCGTCGACCGTTGGGCCGGGGGCGGCTCCTGGCCACGATTTCGGCACTGATCATCGTGGTCGGCTGTATTCCGCCCTGGTTCACCGTGGCGGGCGGCGCGACCGGGCTGACGGCCCTGACCGTCAATGCCTTCACGGACAAGGGCATCGTGGTGTTCGTCGGGGCGCTGCTCGTGCTGGCCCTGGTGAGTCTGCCCTATGCCGCCGGTGACAAGCCAGTCGCGCTCGACCGGACGCTGTCGTTCGCCATCCTGACGGGCGGCATGGTCGGGGCGTTCGTCTGGCGCGTGGTCGACCTGTTGGGCATCGATCCGACCGGTCTGCGACCCGACCTGGCGCCGGGCCTGTGGCTCGTCGCAATCGGGCTGCTGGCGCTGGTGCGAGCTACCTACGAGATCAGTCGGGAGCGCCGCGTCTGAGCTTGACCGGCGCTCAGCCGCCGAGGTAGGCCCGCTGGACCTGCGGGTTCTGGGCCAACCGAGCGGCCTCGTCTTCGAGCACGATCGCGCCGGTTTCCAGGATGTAGCCGCGCCGGGCAAGGGCAAGGGCCATCAGCGCGTTCTGCTCCACGAGGAGCACGGTCGTCCCCTGCGCGTTGATCTCCTTGATGATGTCGAAGATCTGTTCGACGAGGATCGGCGCGAGGCCCATCGACGGCTCATCCAGCAGGAGCAAGCGGGGCTTGGCCATGAGCGCCCGGCCGATCGCGAGCATCTGCTGCTCACCGCCGGACAGCGTGCCGGCGTGCTGGGTACGGCGCTCCCGGAGTCGCGGGAAGAGGGTGAAGACGCGCTCGTAGTCGGCGTTGACCTCGGGACCGCGC
>JANMQO010000252.1:0-9592 GCA_031370565.1 Chloroflexota bacterium | reverse complement strand
TTCGCCTTCGTCGGCATACTGCTCCTCGGGTTGGCCTACGCCTGGCGCAAGGGTGTCCTGACGTGGCGCTGAGCGGTGACCCCGGAACCGGCGGCGGGCCGAACGACCGGAGCGTGGTCGGGTCGGACGCGCCCGGCAACGCGCCGGCGGCACTGACGATCAGCCAGCACGGCGTCGCCGCGCCCCTCGTCGTGGCGAACACGCTCTGGCGCTCGACGGACCCGAACGCATACCAGGGCAGTCTCGAGCCGGATGTCACCCATCTGCGCGACGTCGAGGCCTCGGGCATCGCCCGGCGCGATGATGCCCGCTGGTCGGGGGCCCTCGAGATCATCCCGACCAAAGCGGACTACGTCCTCGACTTGATCCGGGCGAACAGCCTGTGGCCACTCTTGTCGGGCCTCGCCTGCTGCGCCATGGAGATGATGTCGGCGGCAACCTCCAAGAACGACATGGACCGCTGGGGGATGTTTCCCTTCCGGGCGAGCCCTCGCCAGGCGGACGTCCTGATCGTGGCCGGCACCCTCACCACGAAGATGGCCGGGCCCCTCGTCCGCCTCTGGGAGCAGATGCCGGAGCCGAAGTGGTGCGTCGCGATGGGCGACTGCACCTGCTCCGGCGGGCGCTACAAGCGCAGCTACTCGACGATCCAGGGGATCGACCGGGTCATGCCCGTCGACGTCTACATTCCCGGCTGTCCACCGCGCCCGGAGGGGCTCATCTACGGCATGATGAAACTCCAGCAGCTCGTCCTGGACCGGCGCGGGCACTGGCCGGATCGGGCCATCGGCCCAACCGTCCCGGAAGGACTCTGAGCCCGCCATGGACCGAGCCTTCAAGCGCCGACTCGAGAGCCGCTTCGCGGACCTCCTGGTGGGACCCGTCCGCCAGCGCCACGACGAGACCGAGATCCGGATCGCGCCCGGCAGCGTGCCCGAGGTGATCCGCGCCCTGCACGACGAACCCGCCTTCCGCTTCGAGTACCTGTCCGACCTGGCCGGCGTGGACACCGGGATCGTCATGCAGGCCGTCTACCACCTGTGGAGCGACACCACGCCGGACTGGCTGCGGGTCGTGGCGGACGGCCTGTCGCGCGACGAACCGCGCGTTCCCTCGATCACCTTCCTGTGGAAGGGCGCCGAGTGGATGGAGCGCGAGGCCTACGACATGTTCGGGATCGTGTTCGAGGGCAACCGGGATCTGCGCCGGATCTACATGCCGCCCGACTACACCAGCTTTCCGCTGCGCAAGGACTTCTTTCTGCCCGACGACGCGTCGCGCTCGCCTGGTCAGGGCGTTCGCCACATGGAACGGGCCCAGGCGCCCGCCGACGCGACCGCCCGACGCGCACCGGTCGGCTGAGGCGCCTCGATGACCACCCTTCGCCAGCCGTCCAAGGACGATCCGCGGGTAATGCTCGAGGAGCAGATCGGCGTGTTCGAGCAGGTTCCGCCGTACCCGCCGCAGACGGAGCGCGAAGCCGAGTTCTACACGCTCGGCGACGGCCAGATGTTCGTGAACATGGGTCCCCAGCACCCCTCCACCCACGGCGTCCTGCGGGTCGTGCTCAAGCTCGACGGCGAGAAGGTGGTCGACCTGGATCCGGTCCTGGGCTACCTCCATCGCGGCGTCGAGAAGCTGTGCGAGAACGCCGACTACCACCAGGCCATCTGCTACACGGACCCGCTCGAGTACATCAGCTCGCTGTTCATGGAATGGGCGCCGGTGATGGCCTTCGAGAAGCTCATGGACGTCGAGGTGCCGCGTCGGGCTGAGTACATCCGGGTCCTCTCCGGAGAGCTCAACCGGATCGCCAGCCACGCCCTGTTCATGGGCTGGTTCGCCCTCGATCTGGGCGGCCTGGCGCCCATCCTGTACAGCTTCATCGAACGCGACGAGATCGTTGAGATGCTGGCCAGCCTGACCGGCCAACGGATGCTCTTCAACTACTTCCGGATCGGCGGCGTCAACGGGGATCTCAACCACGAGTTCATGAGCCGGCTGGGCGCCTGGATGACCCGGGCCACGGAGCAGGTCGAGGCCAACCTGACGCTCCTGAACGAGAACGAGATCTTCGTCCGACGCGCCCGGGGGCTGGGCGTCATCGACGCCGAGACGGCCCTCCGGATGTGCCTGACCGGCCCGAACATCCGGGCCAGCGGCCTGCCCTTCGACGTCCGCCGGGCCCACCCCTACAGCATCTACCCGGAGCTCGACTTCGACATCCCGACCCGGACCGAGGGCGACTGCCTGGCGCGCTACCTGCTGCGCATGGTGAGATCAAGCAAAGCCTGCGGATCATCGACCAGTGTCTCCACCAGATGCCGGACGGCCCGATCATGGCCAAGCTGCCGCGACTCCTTCGGCCGCGCCCGGGCCGGGCCTACGCTGCGGTCGAGGGGCCGCGCGGGCAGTACGCCACCTACGCCATGAGCGACGGCTCCGACCAGCCGTTCCGGATGCGCATCCACGACCCGAGCTTCGTCCACCTCCAGTCGGTCGGGCTGCTCACGCCGGGCAACCTCATCGCCGACACGATGGCGATCATGGCCTCGCTCGACCCGGTCATGGGCGGCGTGGACAAGTAGATGACGACCCTCAGCCGGACCTTCGGCCGCCTGACCCTGCCCGGCAAGATCCTGTTCACGCTCATCCCCATGCTGGCCGTGCTGAGCGTCGGGCTCGTCGCGGCGATCGTCATCCTGGGCGGACCGCTGGTCGACTTCCTGGCCGCCAACCTGCCGCTCGTGCGCTTCGTGGTCGCCGCCACTGCCGTGCTGCTCATGACCATTCCAACGGCCTTCCTGATCATCTACATGGAGATGAAGGTGATCGCCCTCATGAACCTGCGCTACGGACCAGATCGGGTCGGGCCCTTCGGCTCACTCCTGTCGGTGGTCCATGGGCTCAAGGTATTGATGAAGGAAGACTTCACCCCGACCGGCGTGGACGCCCTGGTCTTCACCTGGGCTCCGGTGGTCGTGTACATGGCCAGCGTCATGACCCTGCTCGTCCTGCCGTTCGCGCCGGGCCTGTTCGGCCAGGACTTCAACATCGGGCTGCTGTACTTCTTCGCGATGGGTGGCCTGGGGGTCGTCGGCCTGCTCATGGCCGGCTGGTCGAGCTTCAACAAGTACTCGCTGCTCGGTGGCCTGCGCTCGGCCGCCCAGGTGGTCAGCTATGAGATCCCGCTCACCCTGTCGGTGGTCGGGATCATCCTGCTGTCCGGCTCGATGAGCCTGAACCAGATCACCCTGGACCAGTCTGGCAGCCTGTTCGACTGGTACGTCTTCCGCCAGCCGCTGGCCTTCGTCATCTTCTTCATCGCCGCGACCGCGGAGGCCAACCGGACCCCGTTCGACCTGACCGAGGCGGACTCGGAGATCGTGGCCGGCTTCGCCACCGGATACTCGGGCATGCGCTTCGGCTTCTTCTTCTTCGCCGAGTACGTCAACGTGTTCATCGTGGCGGGCCTGACCGTGGCCCTCTTCTTCGGCGGCTGGAACGCGCCGTTCAACTGGCCCTGGCCGATCGCCGCCAACCTGGACCCGGCCAGCATGGGCGTCGGCCTGCTATTCGCCATCGCGCTGGTTCCGGTCGTGGGCGTGCTCGTCCTGGGGCTGCCGTTCTACCTGCTCAACAGCCGGCTGCCGTTCTGGCAGGCGCTCGTCATCGGCTTCGTCCTGTTCAACCTGGTGGCCGTCGCGGCGCTCCTGGGGCTGGCCGTCCTGAGCCTGAACTGGGTCGTCGGGCTGCTCTGGTTCATGCTCAAGACGTATGCCTTCGTGTTCACCTTCGTGTGGCTGCGCGGGACCCTGCCCCGGGTACGGATCGACCAGCTCATGGGCTTCGCCTGGAAATGGCTGCTGCCAGCGTCCCTGCTCAACCTGTTCGTGACCGCCCTGGCGATCCTCCTGGTGCACCCGCAATGAGCGCCGTCCGGTGAGTTTCGTGCCCGGCTTCGGCATCGTTCGCGGAATGGCGCTCACCCTGCGCCGCTTTTTCGAGCCGAAGGTGACCCACCTCTACCCGGAGGACCCCGCGGACATCCCGCACAAGTTCCGCGGTCGCCTGCAGCTGCTCTACGACGAGTGGGGCACGCTCAAGTGCGAGACCTGCTTCCAGTGCGCCCAGGCCTGCCCGATTGAGTGCATCGACATGGGCGGGGTGGACACCAAGGGCCGCTTTGCGATCCACTGGGGCGCCTCCGAGACGTACGGCGAACGCCGCGAGGAGTCCGCATTGCGACGCTCCGGACGGACCGTCCCCGATGCGCTCTACGAGCACTTCCCGGCGATCGACCTGGGGCCGGTTGACGCGCTGCTCGAGGAGTACGACCACGACCCGAAGCAGATGCTGGCTATCCTCGAGGGCATCCAGGCGGCCTACGGGCACGTGCCGGTGGCGGCCCTGCAACGGGTGAGCCAGACGACCGGCGCCTGGTACGCGATGCTGTACGGGACGGCCACGTTCTACGGGCACCTTCACGTTGGGGCGGCGAGCGACACGACGGCCGGCGACGCCGCTCGGGACGTCCGAGACGCCGCCACCGGTGATGCCCGGCCGACGTCGGCTGAGGGCCTCGGTGCCAGCGACACCGCCTATCTCGGCGCGCTGAGCGCGGCCCTGGGTGACCGCGGACATGGCCGGCATGGAGCCGCCAGCGCTGCCGACTCGACGGGCCCGGCGGGGCAGGCATGACCCGAATCCTGCCGACCCCGGCCAGCTGGCCGCGGATTCTGCTGGCCCACGCGGACGCCGCTGATCCCACCGACCTCGATGCCGCGGTGCGAGCCGGCGCGTTCGACGCCCTCAAGACCGCGATCCGGGCCATGACCCCGGCCCAGGTCATCGCGGTCGTGGCCGGATCCGGCCTGCGCGGTCGCGGCGGGGCCGGCTTCCCGACGGGTGAGAAGTGGCGCGCAGCCGCCGCTGCCAGCGCACCCCGCAAGTACGTCGTGGCCAACGGCTACGGGGCAGACCCGGGCGTCCAGACGGACCGCACGCTGCTCGAGCTGGACCCCTACGCCGTGCTCGAAGGCGTGGCCCTGGCCGCCTACGCGATCGGTGCCACGGAGGCGTACGTGGCCGTGCGGGCGGAGGCAAGCGAGGCGATTCGCCGGCTCGAGGTCGCCCTGGCCGCCGCCGAGGAGGCCGGTTTCGTGGGCCCGGACGTGCTCGATTCCGGCTGGGACCTCCAGGTCCATGTCCGGCCCGTCCAGGGCGCCTACCTGCTCGGCGAGGAAACCGTTCTGCTCAAGGCCCTCGAGGGCAAGCGCGGCCAACCCGAGCAGCGCCCGCCCCACCCGACCGAGCGCGGGCTGTTCGGCCGACCGACGGTCGTGCACAACGTCCAGACCCTGGCCAGCGTGCCCTGGATCGTGAAGCACGGCCCGAAGGCGTATGCCGCCATCGGCTCAAAGGCCAGTCCCGGCACGATCCTCGTTCAGCTCCGGGGACCGGCCGAAGCCGGTATCGCCGAAGTGCCGCTGGGGACCTCGCTGCGCGAGCTGGTCGGCCTCGTCGGGGCTGCGTCGGGTGGCCCGGGCGACCGGGCAATCAAGGCCCTGCTCGTCGGCGGACCGTCCGGCGGCCTGCTGCCGCCCGACCTGCTCGACACCCCGTACGAGTTCGACGCCCTGCGGGCGGTCGGCGCCCACATCGGCTCCGGCTCGATCGTGCTGGCCGACGAGCGTGCCTGCATCGTCGACCTGGCCCGGCTGCTCAGCCGGTTCTGCGCGGACCAGGCCTGCGGCAAGACGATCCCATGCCGGATCGGCACCCGTCGCCTGTCCGAGATCGTCGATCGGATCGCGATCGGCACGCCCAAGCCCACGGACACGGAGCTGGCCGCCAACCTGTCGGCCGACATCGTCGGATCCGCCCTGTGCGACCACGAACGCCTGGCCACCCTGCCGATGGCCAGCGGGATGCGATACTTCCGAGCCGAACTCGATGCGCACCTCCTCCAGAGCACCTGTCCGGCCGGCGTCTGCCACCCCATCGCGGTGGCCGCCGGTACGGCCCACTGAGGCGACCCAGGCACCGATGGCCGACCTGATGATCCGTCCCGATCGCGAGCTCGAACCCGACCAGACGCTGGCCGAGCGACTCCTCACGACCCAGTCGCCGCAGCGTCCGCAGTCGACGCCGGGCTTCCGGATCGAGGTCGACGGGCGGGTCATCGAGGGCGTCGAGGGCCAGACCATCCTCGAGGTCTGCCGTGACAACGGGATCGAGATCCCGACCCTGTGCTACGAACCCAAGCTGCCCGGCTTCGGGGCCTGCCGGATGTGCGTCGTCGAGGTCGAGGGCGAGGCCCACCCGCCGATCAGCTGCTCCCGCGCCGCCGAGCCCGAGATGCGCATCCAGACCCAGACGGACGAGCTGCGCCGCCTGCGCGCAACCAACCTGGAGCTCATCTTCAGCGACCACAACGCGTACTGCCTGCCGCCCTGCCAGAACAAGTGCCCCAGCCATATCGACATCCCGGGCTTCCTCAAGCAGAACGCCGAGGGCGACTGGCGCGAGTCCACCCGGATCTTCAAGCGGACCATCCCGTTCCCCAGTGTGCTCGGTCGGGTCTGCCCGGCGCCCTGCGAGGAGCACTGCCGGCGCGACGAGGTGGACGAGGCGATCGCCATCCGCGACAGCCATCGCTACGCCGGGGACCAGGTCCTCAAGGCCATGCTGGACGACGGCGTCGACCCGCCGATCCCGTTCGAGCCGCAGGTTCGGAGCGGTCGGCGCGCCGCGGTCATCGGCTCTGGCCCGGCCGGCATGAGTGCGGCCTACTACCTGCTGCTGGCCGGCCACGAGGTCACCGTCTTCGAGCGCGACGCGGCCCCGGGCGGAATGCTCCGCTACGGGATCCCGCAGTACCGCCTGCCCAAGGTCGAGGTGCTCGAGGCGGAGTACGAGAGTGTCACCCGCCTCGGTGGCCGGATCGTGTGCGGCCAGGCCCTCGGGCGCGACTTCAGCCTGGACGACCTGCAGGGCCAGGGCTTTGGCGCCGTCCTCGTCGCCATCGGTTGCTACGACACGAACAAGCTGGGCATCCCCAACGAGACCGCGGACGGGGTCATCGACGGGCTCGAGTACCTGGCCACCGCCACCCTGGGCCTGCCCTATCCGGGCCATGCCGGCAAGCGCGTCGTCGTCATCGGCGGCGGGTTCACCTCCATGGACTGCACCCGGACCTCGATCCGCCAGGGCGCCGCCGAAGTGACCCTGGTCTATCGCCGCGACATGAAGGACATGCCCGCATCTGGCGAGGTGCACGAGGCGATCGAGGAAGGGGCGACGGCCATCTTCCAGGCCGCCCCGACCCGCGTCCTGGTCGACGCGGCGAGCGGCCGGGTGACCGGCGTCGAGTTCATCCGGAACAAGCTGGGCGAGGCTGACGCATCTGGGCGACGACGGCCCGAGCCGGCGCCCGGGACCGAGTTCACCATCGACTGCGACCGGGTCCTGCTGGCCATCGGCCAGGGACCGGACCTGTCCTGGATCGGTCCCGGCTCGGACGGGCTGACGGCCACCAAGCAGCGCCGGCTCAAGGCCGATGCGGTCACCTTTGCCACGGATCGCGCCGGCGTGTTCGGCACGGGCGATGTCCGGATCGGCGCGGCGACCGTCGTCCAGGCGGTCGCCGAGGGGCGCCGCGCGGCCTATGCCGTGGACGCCTTCCTCAAAGGCCTGGACCTGTCCGCCATCAAGGTCCGTCAGACGCTGGCCGAGCCGCAGCCGGAGTTCCTCTCGATCGTGCCGTTCACGAGCGAGGTCAAGGAGCCGCGCTACCGGATGAAGGCGATGGACGCCGAGGTCCGCAACAAGAGCTACGTCGAGTACGAGCTGCCCTACAGCCCAGCCGAGGCGATCGCTGAATCGACCCGCTGCCTGCAGTGCACCTGCGAGGCGATCGGCTTCTGCGACCTGCGCCGCCTGGGCATCGAATACGGGACCACGCTCAAGACCCTCGAGCCGGGCTACCACCAGGGTGCCGGCTACCGGAGCGTGACCGAGAACCGCTTCACCGGCGTCAACCACGACTACGTCCGCGACGACAGCCACGCGTTCATCCTGCGCGAGCCGTCGCGCTGCATCGACTGCGGGCGCTGCGCCAACGTGTGCGCCGAGGTGGTCGGGGCGGCCTGCTACGACTTCATGCGGATCGGCTTCGACACGCTCGTGACCACGCCGCTGGACATGAGCCTCAACGACACGCCGTGCGTGTCGTGCGGCCGCTGCGCGGAGACCTGCCCGACCGGTGCGCTCATGCCCAAGCCGCGGGTGCTCCAGAAGTACGAGGTGGACGAGAGCCGCTGCATCCTGTGCGGGATCTGCGTCGATGCCTGCCCGTACGATGCGCTCCGTGACGGGGCCGACTTCGAGCTCGCCCACACCAGCCGGGCTGACCCGCAGATTGATCTCATCGCGCTGGCCTCGGTCAACCGCGAGACCGAGGGCACCTACATCCGGCGGGAGCGCGACTGGACGGAGCGCGCCATGGCCGCCGGCCGGACGATCGACCCGGGCCGGCTGCTGCCCGTCCTGCCGCCCTCAATCGCAGCCCGATCCGGCAACGGCAACGGGCACAGCCACGGCAACGGCAACGGCAACGGCACCAGTGACCAGCTCGGCGTGACCGGTGGCGGCGCCGGGGCCAGCCACGCCCACCACGAGTAGCGAGGGAGACGCGTGCCCATCTCGGATAGCGTCCCGATCGTGGGGATCGGCTGGAACGACCTGCTGTTCCTCGCCCTGGCCGGGATCATGCTCGGCGCTGGGCTGCTCGTGGTGACCATGCGCGACATCATCCGCTGCGGCCTGGCCATGATCGTGTGCTTCGGGGCGCTGGCCGGGATCTACGTCCTGCTCGGCGCGCCGCTGGTGGCCGGCGCCCAGGTCTTGGTCTACATCGGCGCGATCAGCGTTCTCATCTTGTTCGCGATCATGCTCACCCAGACCAAGGATGCCCCGGCGCGCCTGGTCTTCCAGACCCAGGCTGTCCCGGCCGGCATCGCGGCCGTCATCCTGGCGCTCGTCCTGGGCCTGGTCGTGACGGCCACGCCGTGGGGGCAGGTCGCCCAGCGAGCCGAGACGGTGACGGTGGACCTGGCGCGGGTCCTGTTCCGTGACGACGTCCTGCCGTTCGAGGTGGTCAGCGTCCTGCTCCTCGCGGCGGTCATCGGCGGGGTCTATCTGGCCAAGCCCGAGCGCTCCGGTCCGGACGAGGACCGCTACCCGTGATCAATTCGCTCGACGCCTACCTCGTCCTGTCGGGAATCCTGTTCTCGATCGGCACGTTCGGGTTCCTCGCCCGGCGCAACGCGATCAGCATGCTCATGTCCATCGAGCTCATGCTCAACGCGGTCAACCTGACGATCGTCGCCTTCGGCGCGTTCATCGAACGGCTGCGCGACCAGGGCTCGGTCATCGCCCTGCTGGTCATGGCCGTGGCCGCCGCCGAGGCGACGGTCGGTCTGGCCCTCGTCATCGCGATCTTCCGCAACAAGAAGACGCCGCTCGTCGACGAGTACGACTCGATGCGGGAGTAGGGCGCCCAGATGCCGTACGACCAGCTCATCCTGGC
>JANMQO010000105.1:0-3874 GCA_031370565.1 Chloroflexota bacterium | reverse complement strand
TCCGATCGGCGAAGGCGATGAAGACCGTGTCGTCGCCCGCGATCGAGCCGACGACCTCCGGCCAACGCGCCCGGTCGAGCGCCGCCGCAATGGCGTGGGCGGAGCCGGGCAGCGTGCGCACGATGAGCAGCAGGCCAGCCTCGCGAATCTCCGCCGGCAGGTCGGCGAAGAGCGTGCGCAGGCGATCCTCGCCGCTCGTCTCCGCTTCGACCAGGCGTGGCGGCAGGACGTAGGCCACCGTCCCGTCTCGGTTGCGCTTGACCAACCCGAGCTCGGCGACGTCCCGACTGATGGTGGCCTGGGTCGCCTGGAAGCCGCGCTCGCGCAAGGCGCCCGCCAGTTCCTGCTGGGTCCGGATCGCGCGTTGCTCGATCAGGTCGCGGATGGACCGCTGGCGGAGCTGTTTCATCACCTCCATGGCGGCGGCACCCTCAGTGGACGACGACCAGGACGTAGCCGATGATCGCGGCCGCGAAGACCACCCGGTAGGCGATGAACACGCCGAAGTTGTTGCTGCGCAGGAAGGCCAGCAGGCCGGTGATGGCCAGCAACCCGGCAACCGCGGCCGCAGCCATGCCGGCCAGCAGCGGCAGGGTCTCCAGCGGTACGCCGTGCTGGCCGAACAGCAGGCGCAGCTTCCAGATCCCAGCGCCGGCGATGATCGGGGTACCCATCAGGAACGAGAACCGGGCGGCGGCATCGCGGGTCAGGCCGAGCAGCAGGCCGGCCCCGATGGTGATCCCGGAGCGGCTGATGCCCGGAAAGAGGGCCAGCGCCTGGGCCGCCCCGATCCGGGCGGCGTCGGCGAATCCGAGGTCCGGTAGTTCCCGGCGGCGCGAGCCGCGGCGCTCGGCCAGCCACAGGATGCATGCCCCGACCAGGGTGAGCGGTCCAATGAGAATGATCCGCTCCCGGAAGAACGTGTCAAAGAAGCTCTCCCCGAGCGCACCGAGGATAGCCCCCGGGATGGCCGAGACGACGATCAACCAGGCCAGCCGGCGGTCCGGATCGGTGCCGATCCGGCGCTCGACGAGAGAGGCGAGACCGGCCCGAACCAGCCGGACGAGATCGTGTCGAAAGTAGACCAGGACGGCAACGAGCGTGCCCATGTGGACCATCACGTCGAACTCGGCGCTGTTCAGGAACGCGTCGTTCCAGCCCAGCATCTGAGGCAGGACGATGAGGTGCGCGGAGGACGAGATCGGCAGGAACTCGGTCAGTCCCTGCACGATCCCGATGACGATGGCCTGGAGGACGTGGTCCATGGGTGGCTTCCCCGGTGGAGCCGGACCGGCAGCCCGGTTGGCTGCCAGCGGCGTCCTCCTCTAGCGGATGAACAGCGGAGCGAGGACGAGGGTGATCGTGGCCAGCATCTTCACGAGCACGTGCAGCGACGGGCCGGCTGTGTCCTTGAACGGGTCGCCGACGGTGTCTCCCACCACGGCCGCCGCGTGCGCATCGGTCTTCTTGCCCAGCACATTGCCGTCGGCATCCTTGAGGTGGCCCGACTCGATGTACTTCTTGGCGTTGTCCCACGCCCCGCCGCCATTGTTGAGCACGGTGGCGAGGAGCACCCCGGCGATCGTGCCGACCATGAGCATGCCGGCGATCGCCTCGTAGCCGAGCAGGACGCCGACGATGATCGGCGTCGCGACGGCGACCAGGCCGGGCGCGACCATCTGGCGCAGGGCTGCCTTGGTCGTGATATCGACGACTCGGGCGTAGTCCGGCCGGACTGAGTAGTCCATGATCCCGGGCATCTCGCGGAACTGGCGGCGGACCTCGACGATGATCGCCTGGGCGGTCGTGCCGACGGCGCGGATCGCCAGCGAGCTGAAGAAGTAGACCAGCATCGCGCCGATAAGCGCGGCGATGAACACGTTGACGTTGGCCAGGTTGACCGAGGTCAGCAGCTGCACGCCTTCCTTGCCCGCGGCGATCTGCCGGCCGAGGATGAGGTTGACCTTGTCGATGTAGGCGCTGAACAGCAGGAACGCAGCCAGCGAGGCGGACGCGATGGCGTAGCCCTTGGTCAGGGCCTTGGTCGTGTTGCCGACCGCATCGAGCCGGTCGGTGATCTCGCGGGCACCAGCCTCCGCGCGGCTGAACTCGGCGATCCCGCCGGCGTTGTCGGTGATCGGCCCGAAGGTGTCCATGGCCAGGATGTAGGCAGTGGTCATGAGCATGCCCATGGTCGCCACGGCGGTCCCGAAGATGCCCCCGACGTTGACCCCGGCCGCATTCTTGAGTCCCGCCTGCTCGCCCAGGAAGTGGCTGACGAACAGCGCGACGGCAATCGTGAGGGCGGTGGCCAGGGTCGTCTCGAAGCCGACGGCCATGCCCGCGATGATGTTGGTTGCCGGACCGGTTCGCGAGGCCTCGGCGATCTCACGCACCGGTCGATATGAGCCGGCGGTGTAGAACTGGGTGATGTACACGAAGGCGACGCTGGTGGCCAGGCCGACCACGCCAGCGCCGAAGAACCAGATCCAGGCCGGCACGCCGTTGGCACCGAGCTGGCCGCCCGTCTGCATCATGATGTTGGTGGTGATCGCGAGACCGATGACCGACAGGCCGGTGGTGACCCAGTAGCCCCGGTTGAGCATGTTCATCGGGTCTTCGTCCTCGCGCCCGCGAACGAAGAAGATGGCCACGATCGTGGACAGCAGGCCGAACGCCCGAACGACCAGCGGGAAGAAGATCCACGCCTCGGGGTTGGCCCAGCCCGCCGTCTTGGCAATGCTGTAGACGGCCACGCCCAGGATCATGGCGCCGATGTTCTCGGCCGCGGTGGACTCGAACAGGTCTGCCCCGCGACCGGCGCAGTCGCCCACGTTGTCACCGACCAGGTCGGCGATCACGCCCGCGTTGCGGGGATCGTCCTCGGGGATGCCCGCTTCGACCTTGCCCACGAGGTCCGAGCCGACATCGGCGGCCTTCGTGTAGATCCCGCCGCCAAGTTGTGCGAAGAGCGCCACGAACGACGCCCCGAAGCCATAGCCGACGATCAGAAAGGGCGCCTGCTCCGGATGGTCGAAGCCACCGAAGGCCACGAACATGCCGTACACGCCCAGCAGGGACAGGGCGACCACGAGGAAGCCCGACACGGCCCCGCCGCGCATGGCGACCTGGACCGCCTCGACGAGGCTGCGTCGCGCGGCAGCGGCGGTGCGCACGTTCGCCTTGACGCTGATGAACATGCCGATGATCCCGGACGCCATCGAGCAGGCTGCCCCGACCAGGAAGGCGACGCCGGTCCGGAAGCCAAGCTCCGGGCCGAAGGTGTTGGTATCGGCCACCGCCTTGGTCTCGAAGGTCGCGATGACGGCCCCGATGATGACCGCTCCGAACAGGGCCAGGATGGCGATCGTCGAGTACTGCCGACGAATGAACGCGACCGCACCCTCGTAGATCATGCTGGCCACGTCCTCCATCTCCTTGGTGCCCGTGTCCCGGCGCAGGACGTCACGGGCCAGGTAGAGGGCAAACAAGATGGCGATCAACCCCGCGGGGAGGATGATCAGCTCAAGGGTCTTGGCGTCCATCGGGGTGCGGGCTTCCTCCTGCGCGGGTCTCAGTCACGGCAGCGCTCCCCCTCACGTCGCGCGCGTCGCAGCGCTCGGGCGACGATCCGGGGAGACGACTGGCACGGCGGCGTCCGGCGCTGCAACCAGGCGGAAACCTTCGGGCCGCGGCGAGTGTAACAAGTGGCCGCGAGCCGGGTCAAACCGCATCTCGATGCCAAGTGAATCTGTCAGGGCTAACTGCAAGGTGATTCTGTCAGTCTCCCAAGATGGAGAAGACGATCACGATGTCCTCGACCGAGCAACGACGAGCCTGGCTGTTGGCCAGGATCCTGAAGGGTGAGCTGACG
>JANMQO010000222.1:0-5334 GCA_031370565.1 Chloroflexota bacterium | reverse complement strand
CATCAACGGCTTCTTCCAGTTCCTCGGCAATAAGCTTGAGGGTCTGCCGGCCTGGCCATTGTTCGAGAGCATCGTCGGCACGCTGCTGGTGTTCGGCATCGTCTACTACGTGATCGGCGTCCGTGGCACCGCCCACGATGTCGAGTCGGATGCCGCCACCGGGGAGACGGTCATCGGCTGACGCTCGACCGACCTCACAGCGGAGCGGCGCGGCGAGCCATCGTCGCGCCGCTTTCCGTACCGTGTGATGTGCCACAACGGGAGGATCGTCAGTGGAAGATGAGCTGCGCGGCGACCTGCGCGACCAGCTGGTCGCCGCGTTGCAGCGCGTGCCGGAGACGGCCGGGCGCGACCTGACCCTCACGGCGCTCTCCGGCGGCATCACAAACCGCAACTTCCTGATCGCGGCAGCAGACACACCGGAACGCTACGTGATCCGGCTGGCGGGGAACGACACGCACCTGCTGGGCATCAGCCGGGAGGTGGAGCATGCCGCCACCGTCGCGGCCGCCGGGGTGGGCGTCGGTCCGGAAGTGACCGCGTTCATTCGGCCGGAGGGCTACCTGGTCACCCGATTCATCGAGGGGAGTCCGGTGTCTGACGAGGCCGTGCACCAGGACGTGACCATCCGGCGGGTCGCCGATTCGATCCGGCGAGTACACGACGGCCCCGCGATCCCAGGCTTGTTCATCCCGCTCCGGATTGTCGAGGCATACCGGGCACTGGCGATCGCCCGTGGCGTCTCCGTTCCGGCCGCGTACGAAGACGCTCGCGCCATCGGCCGGCGGATCGAGCTGGCCCTGCTGGCCAACCCGCTCGAGCTGCGGCCGTGCCATAACGACCTGCTCAACGCGAACTTCATCGATGACGGGATGCGGATCAGGATCGTCGACTGGGAGTACGCCGGGATGGGTGATCCGTTCTTCGACCTCGGGAACTTCAGCGTGAACCACGGGCTCTCGCCGGCCGAAGATGCCGTCCTGCTCGAGGCCTATGATCGCGGTCCTGTCCGGCCCGATCGCCTCGCGCGACTGTCCCTCATGCGCGTCGTGTCCGACTTCCGGGAAGCGATGTGGGGGGTGCTTCAGCAGGGGATCAGCACCCTCGACGTCGACTTCGTCGGCTATGCCGCCGAGCATTTCGACCGCCTGATCGCGAACGCCACCGCGCCGGCCTTCGAGCGGGCGCTGGGCGAGGCCGCCGCGGACTGATCGCCGCGACGTCTATCCCGGCGCGCTGCCTGGCGGACCTGTCCCGCGAGGTCCCGCTACCCGCTAGGCTGGCCGCAGCAACGCAGCAACCCTTGAGACCTCCAGGGAGCGCACATCGATGACGGAACATGCCCGGGCGGTGATCATCGGCGGCGGGGTCGGTGGGACGTCGATCGCCTATCACCTGGCCGAGCGCGGCTGGACCGACATCGTGCTGGTCGACCGAGCGGAGCTCACCTCGGGTTCCACCTTCCACTCGGCCGGCCTGGTCGGCCAGCTTCGCTCCAGCGTCACCCTGACCAAGATGATGATGTACGGCGTCGAGCTGTACCGGCGACTCGCCGCGGAGACCGGCACGGATCCGTCCTGGCACGAGGTCGGCTCGCTCCGGCTGGCGTCGAGCGCCGCCCGTTTCAAGGAACTGCAGCGCCAGGCGGGGTGGGCGAAGACGTTCGGCCTCCCGCTCCAGCTCATCTCTGCCCGAGAGGCACAGGACCGCTTCCCCTTGATGTCGACCGACGGCGTCGTGGGTGCCGTCTTTCTGCCGACCGACGGCTGGCTCGACCCATCCGGACTGGCGATGGCGCTGGCCGCGGGCGCGCGCCGGCGCGGGGCCTCGATCCGGACCCGGACGCGGGTGGTCGGGATCGCCACGAAAGGCGGCCGGGTCACGGGCGTCGAGGTGGAGCGCGACGGCGAGCGATCGACGATCACCGCGGACATCGTGGTCAACGCTGGTGGGATGTTCGCGCCGGAGATCGGCCGGTTGGCCGGCGTGACGATCCCGATCATCCCGATGGCTCACCAATACCTCTTCACGGAGGCCATCGACGGCGTCCACGCCGGCCTGCCGCAGCTGCGCGACCCGGACAACCTGGTCTACTTTCGCGAGGAAGTCGGCGGGCTGTGCATGGGCGGCTACGAGCGGAACCCGGCACCGTGGTCGCTCGACGGTGTGCCGGCCGACTTCAACGGCAAACTGCTGGCACCGGACCTGCCGCGCTTCGAGGAGATCATGGCTGGGGCTGTGCGTCGTGTCCCGTCGATCGCGGACGCGGGGGTGAGTCGGGTCATCAACGGTCCCGAGGGCTTCACGCCGGACAACGAGTTCATCCTGGGTGAGAGTGAGGTCCGCGGTTTCTTCGTGGCCGCCGGCTTCTGCGCCCATGGCATCGCCGGCGCCGGGGGGATCGGTCGCCAGGTCGCCAGTTGGATCGTCGACGGCCAGCCGGAGCTGGACCTGTGGCAGATGGACATTCGGCGCTTCGGAGGCCAGCATTGGCGATCTCGGGAGTGGACACTGGCCCGAACGACTGAGGTCTATTCGACCTACTACGACATCCACTACCCGAACGAGGAGCGGCAGGCGGGCCGCCCTCTCCGGATGTCACCGGCCTATCCCCGGCTCGAGACGCTGGGTGCGGTCTTCGGCGAGAAGTCCGGCTGGGAGCGGCCGAATTGGTTCGAGCCGAACGCCGACGACCCGCGCTTCGGCGGCCGGCAGGCCCTCGAGGCGTTCCGACCGCGCGGCTGGGCGGGCCAGCACTGGAGCCCGGCCATCGCCGCCGAGGCGCTGGCGACCCGCCGCGACGCGGGTCTGTTCGACGAGTCGAGCTTCGCCAAGATCGAGGTCGTCGGCCCCGGCGCGGTCGGCTTCCTGCAACGCCTGGCCGCCAACGACGTGGACGTGCCCGTCGGCCGGATCGTCTACAGCGCGCTGCTCAACCCGCGGGGCGGGATCGAGTGCGACCTGACCATCAGCCGGCTGGAGCCGGACCGCTTCCTGCTCGTGACGGGCACGGCGTTCGGCCAGCACGATCTGGCCTGGCTGCGCAGGCACCTCCCCGACGACGGCAGTGTCCAGCTCAACGACCAGACCTCCGGGCGGGTCTGCTTCGGGCTGTGGGGTCCGCGGGCTCGCGACATCCTCGCCCCGCTCACGACGGACGACCTGTCGAACGAGGGCTTCCCGTACCTCAGCGCACGCCCGATCACGATCGGCCGGGTGCCGGTGCTCGCCCTGCGGGTGACCTACGTCGGCGAGCTCGGGTGGGAACTCTACGCTCCGACCGAGTTCGGTGTCGCGCTCTGGGACACGCTCCTCGAGGCCGGTCGGCCCCACGGTCTGACGCCGGCCGGCTACCGGGCGATCGATGCGCTGCGCCTCGAGAAGGGCTACCGCGTCTGGTCGAGCGACATCACTCCCGACGAGACGCCGTTCGAGGCAGGCCTGGGCTTCGCGGTCGCGCTGGACAAGGGCGTCCCGTTCATCGGTCGCGACGCGCTGGTCGCTGCCCGGGCGGCAGGCCCACGGAAGCGGCTCCGTTGCCTGGTCCTCGACGATCCACGATCGGTGGCGCTCGGCAACGAGCCCGTCCGGGTCGCGGGGGACGTCGTCGGACGGGTGACCAGCGGCGGCTTCGGGTTCGCCCTGGCCCGCTCGATCGCGTATGCGTATCTGCCGCCGGAACGCGCGGCGATCGGGACCCGTGGGGAGGTGGAGGTGTTCGGCCAGTGGATCGGCTTCGAAGTGGCGGCAGAGCCGCTCTACGACCCAGCGAACGAGAGGATCCGAACATGAGCGACGAGCGGCCTGCGCTGCAGCGTGTCGGCAGCGAGTTCGGGGCGGGCTGGAGCGCAGGCTGGGCGCGCGCGTCCGAGGCACAGCTCGAAGGCTGGCTGTCATTCGCCCAGTCGGCCTGCGACGCCGCCGATGCCGTCGCGCTGGACCACTTCCGGCGCGACCTGGAGATCATGACCAAGCCGGATCGGACGTTCGTGACAGCCGCGGATCAGGCGATCGAGCGGCTCATCCGTGAGCGGATCACGGCCGCCTACCCGGACCACGGACTGGTTGGCGAGGAGTACGGCGTCGAAGCAGGCGGTGGCCGGATGCGCTGGTTCATCGACCCGATCGATGGCACCCACAACTTCATCCGCGGCGTGCCCCTGTTCGGGACCCTGCTCGCGCTCGAGGTGGAGGGCGAGTTGCAGCTGGGCGTGCTATCCGCGCCGGCCCTGCGTGAGCGCTGGTACGCGCGCCGGGGCGGCGGAGCGTGGGCCGTGGGTGCGGTCGGGACCGACGGTCCACGGGCCATCCGCACTTCTCGGGTCGAGGCGCTGGCTGATTCGCAGTTGCTCTACGGCTCCGGCCATGACATCGAGGCGACCGGTCCCGCGCCGGGCTTCCGGGCACTCACCGGCGAGGTCTGGCGAGAGCGCGGGTTCGGCGATTTCTGGGGCTACGCGCTCGTCGCCGAGGGGGCGGCGGAGGCGATGGTCGAGGTCGACCTGTTCGCCTGGGATATGGCCGCGCCGCTCGTCCTGGTCGAGGAAGCCGGCGGCCGGGTCACCGACTTCGACGGACGACGGGTCATCGATGGTGGGACCCTGCTGGCCTCCAACGGCCTGCTCCACGACGAGGTGCTCGGTCGCCTGCGGGGATAGCGGCGAACCGGCCGGCACCTAAGCGGGAAACGAGGGTCTGTGCCGAGGTTCGCCGGCGCGGGCGAGGTCGATCCTACGCGCCGGCGGCGGCCAGGCTCTGGTCGAGGATCCCGAGCGCGAGATCGACTTCGTCGGCAGTCGTCACCAGCGGCGGAATGATCCGCGCGACATTGGCGTAGGTTCCGGCCGACATGACGATCAGCTTGCGGTCGAGCGCTTCAGCCAGGACCCGCTTGGTCAGCGCTGGGTCGGGCGTTCGACCGTCGCCGTCTTCGGGCCTGACGAACTCAAGCGCGAGCATGAGCCCGAGCCCGCGCACGTCACCGACCGAACGATACCCGGCGCGCAGCCGCTGCAACCCCGCCAGGAACTGGGCGCCCCTCGCGGCGGCGTTCTCGACCAGATGCTCGTCCCGGATGACGTCGAGGGTGGCATTGGCCGCGGCGCAGCTGACGACGTTCCCGCCGTATGTGCCGCCGTGGGTGCCCGGAGCCCAGCGGTCGAGCAGGTCCTGTCGGGCGATGAGGCCCGACAGCGGCAACCCGGAGGCGATCCCCTTGGCCATCGTCAGGATGTCCGGCTGGACTCCCCAGTGCTCCACCGCGAACATCTTGCCGGTCCGCCCGAAGCCCGTCTGGACCTCGTCCGCGATGAGCAGGATCCCGTGCTCCCGGGT
>JANMQO010000097.1:0-7955 GCA_031370565.1 Chloroflexota bacterium | reverse complement strand
CCGCCGCTCCGCCTGGGGCACGGCCCGGAGGTCCTCGTCGCCGAGCGCGAGCAGATCCCAGGCGACGAAGCTCGCCGGCGACTCGGCTGCCAGCAGGCGCACCCGGGACGCCGCGGGATGGATCCGCAGCAGCAGCGCGTCAAAGTCCAGCCGTCCGTCCGGCCCCGCAATGACGATTTCCCCATCGAGGACACAACGCGCGGGCAGCGCGGCCTTGAGCGGTCCGGCGAGCTCCGGGAAGTACCGGTCGAGGGGCTTGAGATCGCGGCTCTGGATCAGCAGCTCGTCGCCGTCCCGGAAGATGATCGCCCGGAAGCCGTCCCATTTCGGCTCGTACAGCCAGCCGTCGCCCGCCGGCAGGCTATCGGACGGCTTGGCCAGCATCGGCTCGAGCGGCGGATTGATGGGCAACTGCATGGCGGGACAGTACTACCGCGCGCGGCGGCCCAGTCCGATGCCTCGCGACGTGGCACAATTCGCGGCCATGGGCACGATCCAGGCGCGCTTTGACGCCGCAGCCGAGCGCTACCGGACCTGGTGGGAGCCGGTCCTGGCGCCGACCGCGCTGGCGTTGCTGGACGAGCTCGCGCTGACCGACGCACGCGCCCCGGCGCCCGAGGCGACCAAACCCGATCCCCAGGCGACCGAGCCTGCAGTCGCTGCCACCCGGATCCTCGACCTGGGCACGGGCGGGGGGCTGCTCGCCCTGGCGGCGATCCGGCGCTGGCCGCACGCGACGGTTGTGGGGCTCGATGGCTCGACCGGAATGCTGGCCGTCGGGGCAGCTGCGGCGGAGCGTCAGCTGACCGAGTCGGAGCGGGACCGACTGGAGTTCGTCAACGGCCAGGCCAGCCGCCTGCCGTTCGAAGCGGAGACCTTCGACCTCGTCATCTCGTCGTTCGTCCTGCAGCTGGTCCCCCACCGGCCCAGCGCGTTGGCCGAGGCCCGTCGCGTCCTCCGGCCGGGTGGTCGGCTCGCGTTCGTCACCTGGCTGGTCGGTTCGAAGGACAAGTTCGCCCCCGATGAGGCGTTCGAGCAGGCCCTCGACGAACTCGAGATCGACCCGGATGGCGAGGCCGAAGAGGCCCGCAGCGGCGACTTCGCGTCGGCTCCGGCAGCGGCGGCCCAGCTGCGCCGAGCCGGGTTTCGGGCGGTGCAGGCTCGGGAGGCCGCGCTCGTCCACCGCTTCGAACCGGCCGGCTACCTCGACTTCCTCGAGCAATGGGCCGAACGGGACGTGTTCGAGGGCCTCGACGAGAAGGCCCGAGCGCAACTCCGAGTCAGCGCAGCAGTCCGCCTGGCCCGTCTGCCACCGGAGGCCTTCGCCTGGCGGGCACCGGTCGTTTACGCCACTGGTCGGCGACCCGTAGGCTGACAGTCTCAGCGGCCGCACGCCTGACGGTTCGGTCGACCCGCCGGTGGACCGTCCGACGGTCGGCGACCCAGGTCAGGCGGCTCGCGTCAGGTCGCCCGTCAGGTCGCCCGTCAGGCGGCTCGCGTCAGATCGCCCGTCAGGTCTTGGCCGCGTCCTCGGTCTCCGTGGCCGCCTCGGCGGTCGGCGCGCCCTCGCCAGCGCCCTCCGTCTCGACCGGCGCCTCGACTTCCTCGACCCGTGGCGCCTGGACGCGCGCGACAATCTCGTCAGGGTCGGTCAGCAGCGCAACGTCCGATGGGATGGTCAGGTCTCGGACGTGGACCGTCGCCTCGAAGTCGATGAGGCTGTCGATCGGGACATCGATAGCCTGCGGCAGGTGGTCCGGCAGCGCCCTCACCCTGACGTGCTCCAGGACACGGAGGAGCGTCCCGCCGAGCTTTTCGATGGCGTACGACTCGCCGACGGTGACCAGTGGCACATCCACGGTCAGCTCTTCGGTCATGCGCACGGCGAACAGGTCGACGTGGAGCATCCGGCGATCGACCGGGTTGCGCTGGACCCCGTGGACCAAGACCGGCGCCGCCTTCTTGCCATCGACCGACAGGTTGATCAGGGTGTTCGGACCGGCCGTTCGCTGGAGCAGTTCGAACTCATGGGCGTCCAGGGTGACCGAGCGCGACTCCAACCCGTGGCCGTACACGACGGCCGGCAGTTGACCGATGCGCCGCAGGCGGGCAACGGCCTTGCCGGTGATCTCGCGATGGGACGCGGCGAGCGTCGGTCGGCTGGTGCTCATCGGGATCCTCCATGGGGCGGCTGCGTCATGGTCGGCGGGCGACCGGCGCCGCGGGTGTTGGCTCCACCCTAGCACACCGCGTGGCCGATGCCCGATGTAGCATCACCAGCATGGCTGCCACCATCCTGATCATCGAGGACGAGTTCGCCGTCGCACGCGGCATTCAGTTCGCCCTCCAGCAGGAGGGTCACGAGGTGATCATCGCCCGCTCCGGCGAAGAGGGGCTGGAGATCGCCATCAACCAGGCGCCGGACCTGGTCCTACTCGATATCCGATTGCCCAACATGGATGGACTCGAGGTGCTCCGCCGGCTGCGCGCCTCAGGCTCCAAGGCACCGGTCCTGGTGCTCACCGCGCGCGACGATGAGGTCGACAAGGTCATCGGCCTGGAGCTCGGTGCGGACGACTACCTGACCAAGCCGTTCGGCCTGCGCGAGCTCATGAGCCGGATCAAGGCCCTGTTGCGGCGCGCCTACGGCGACCTTGCCGATGCGGCCGGGGGACGGGTCATCCGCCACGGCGACCTGCTCATCGACCTGGAGCGGCGACGCGTCCAGCGCGGACATCGGCGGATCGCCCTGACCGCGACGGAGTTCGAGATCCTGCGCCATCTCGCCAGCCGGCCCGGTCGGGTCTACTCGCGCCGGGAGCTGCTGGAGCTGCTGCGCGACTACGAGGCGCTCGACCAGGACGAGAAGACGATCAACGTCCACGTCAGCCACCTGCGCGAGAAGATCGAGGATGATCCCTCGACGCCGGTCTTCGTGCTGACCGTGCGAGGGGCCGGCTACGCATTCGCCGAGCACTGAGCCCGTCCAGCGATCGCGGATCGCCCGGCTACCGGCCCCGATCCGCCGAATCGTCCCGAGGACGTTTCAGGGCCGCCTCACGCTGGCCTTCGTGTCCGTCGTCGCGCTCACCCTGGCCCTCATGGGGCCGGCCGTCATCATCCGGCTCGACAGTTACTTCCGCGAGCAGGACGTCCAGAACCTGGGGAGCCGCAGCCAGTCCACCCTGACCGCGGTGGTGCTCCTGGCCAACCAGTCGACGAACGGCATCCTCGTCACCCCGGACGATCACCTGACCGACGACGCGCAGGCCTTCTTCAGTTCGGGCGTCCTGCAGAAGATCGCCGACACGCTGGCTTTCGCGGACGTGGCCATCCGGGTCGGGACGCCGACCCGCGACGCGGCCGGCAACGTGACGATCGTGCCCGCCCCGGGCGGCGCATTCACGGCCCATCTGGCCGCGCCACCGGGGCAAGGACAGGCCCGTGAGCGGATCGCCGCGCAACCGGTCATCTTCGCCAATGACCTGGCGCTGACCCCCTGGGCGATCGAGATCACGCTGTCCAACCCGTACACGCTGCGGGCGTCCACGGTGGCCAACGTGACCGGTCTGTTCCTGGCGGTCGGAGCCGTCGCGTTCGTCGTCTCGGTGATCGTGGCGACCGTCCTGGCGCGGCGGTTCACGACGCCGCTGCGGCGGCTGACCAGCGCGGCGTCGGATCTGGAGCGAGGCGAGTTGGGCAGCCGGGTGCCGACTCGGCTGGCGCTGACCGGGGCGACCGAGATCTCCGAGCTGTCCCGCCAGTTCAACGCGATGGCCGAACGCCTGGAGGAGAGTGTCGGGATCATTCGCCATGACCGGGACCGCAGCCGCGACTTCCTGGCCGACGTGTCGCACGAACTGCGCACCCCGATCGCCGCGCTGCGCACCTTCAACGAGCTGCTCAACGATGTCGCCGGAAACGACCCGGACACGCGCGCCGAGTTCCTCGAGTCGAGCCGCCAGCAGCTGCGGCGGCTCGACTGGCTGGCCCAGAACCTGCTCGACCTGTCCAAGCTCGACTCCGGCCTGGTCCTGCTCGACCTTCGACCGGACGACCTGCGCTCGGCCGTCGAATCCGCCGTGGAGCAGGCCGAACCCAGCGCCCTTCGACGGGGCATCACGCTCAGCCTGGTCCAACCGCCGCATGCGCTGCGGATCCGCCATGATCCACCGCGCATCGGCCAGGTCGTGACCAACCTGGTGGGCAATGCCCTCAAGTTCACGCCCCGCGGCGGTTCGGTCTGGGTTGAACTCCGACCGGTATCCGAAGGAGCGCAGATCGAGGTCCGCGACAGCGGCGTCGGCATCGACGCCTCGGAACTGCCCCGGATCTTCGAGCGCTTCTACCGCGGCTCACGGGCCAACGAAGCGCGCGGCAGCGGCAGCGGGCTCGGCCTGTCCATCGTCAAGTCCATCGTGGATCTGCACGCGGGGCGCGTCGCGGTCGAAAGTCGGCTGGGCGCAGGCACGACGTTCATCGTTACATTGCCGCTGGACCCTCGAACAGAGCTCGCCAGCGGGCCCGAATTGGAAGACGTGGCGGATTCTTCACCATCCAGCCACTCCTGAGTGAATCCCGCGAGTCCACCCTGAGCATGAACACCGCGCGCATACCAGGAGCAACGTCTCAGCCATGAACGAGCAACCCTTCCAGGCCGCGTCCACCGAGCCGACGCCCGACGGTCAGATCGGCCGAGACGGTCAGACCGGGCCGGACGACCACGTCGACCACACCGAGTCCGCCAACCAGGCCGGGCACGCCGACCCCGCCGACTCTACCAGCGACGCCAACCCGGCCACCTTCTCCCCCGCGCCCGACCGCGCGGACCGTGACCGTGCCAGTCGGGAGGCGCCTGGGCAACCGACGCCCGAGGTCTGGTTCGAGCCGCTGCACCCAGTGGATCCTGTCCCGGCCGACCCGGTCGTTTCCCGTCACAAGATCGGCGGCGGCCTCCTTGGGGCGATCCTGACCGCCTCGCTCATCTCGGCCACCCTGGCCTCTGGTGGGACGTATCTGGCCCTCCGCGCGTCGGGGGCGATCGACCCGACGGGCGTCAGCCAGGGCAGTCCGAACGGCCAGGTCGCCAGTGCCCGACAGCCCGTGGCCATCCAGGAGTCTTCGGCGATCATCGATGTCGCCGCCAAGGTCAGCCCGGCAGTCGTGCAGATCGTCAGTTCGACCGCGGCCGCCACGACCGACCCGCTCAACCCGCCGGCCGAGGGCATCGGGTCCGGCATCATCTTCGACAAGCGCGGCTGGATCCTGACCAACCGCCATGTCGTGGCCGGCAGTGACAAGCTCGTCGTCCACCTCAAGGATGGCCGCCAGTTCGACGGCACGATCTACGGCATCGACACGCTGACCGACCTGGCCATCGTCAAGATCGACGCGACCGGCCTGCCCACGGCGGCCATCGGCGATTCGTCGGAGATCAAGGTCGGCCAGACTGCCATCGCCATCGGCAGCCCGCTGGGTACGTACACGAGCACGGTCACCAGCGGGATCATCTCGGCCACCGGGCGCAGCATTGACGTCGACGGCGGCCGGATCACCAACCTGCTCCAGACGGATACGGCGATCAACCCCGGCAACAGCGGGGGCCCGCTCCTCGATGTGCGCGGCAACGTCATCGGGATCAACACGGCCATTGCCAAGAACGCCAACGGCATCGGCTTCGCCATCCCGATCAACATTGCGCGCCCGATCATGGAACAGGCGCTGGCCGGCCAGAAGCTGACCCGGCCGTACATCGGGATCCGCTACGAGATGCTCAGCCTGCAGCGGGCGGCGGCACTCAAGCTGGCCGTCCACGAAGGCGCCTACGTGGACGGTGGCCAGGACACCAGCGGTCAGGCCCAGCCGGCCGTGGTACCTGGTGGCCCCGCCGACAAGGCCAGTGTCCGCCAGGGCGACATCATCACCAGCATCGAAGGTCAGACGATCGACAGCGAGCACCCGCTCGACTCGGTCCTGACCCAGTTCGCCCCGGGCCGCACGGTGACCCTGGGCATCCTGCGCAACGGCGCGCGTGTCCAGGCCCAGATCACCCTGGGGATCCGACCCTCCAGCCTGTAGGCCGCGCCGCAACCACATCGCCGCCGGTTCGGGGCGCCCCCACCCACATGGCCGCCGGCCCGAGATGCCCCCTCCCGAACCGGCGCCACCACCCTCAGCCGTGGCGTCGGCGGCGGTGGATCTCGACGCCGGCCCAGGCCAGGACGCCGTCGATCGGCGCCTTCGGCTTGCGCACCCGGACGACCACCTCGAGCACGGGGTAGTCGGCCAGCAGCTCATGCGCAACCGCCTCGGCGATCGTCTCGATGAGCCGAAAGCTGGTCGATTCGACAATGCTCCGGCAGGTCTCGAAGACGGCCCCGTAGTCGACGGTCCGGCTCAGATCGTCATTGATCCCGGCCGGCTGCAGGTCGAGCAGGAGCTCCACGTCCAGGTGGAACGGCTGCGGTTCCAACTGCTCGTGCTCGAGCACGCCGTGGCGACCCTGGAAGACCATGTCATGCAGGACGATCCGATCGCTCACGGCCGGATGATCGCGTCGGTCATGCGCGCCACGCGCACGTTGGCCTGGACATCGTGGACACGCACCAGGTCAACGCCCGCCGCGATGGCCAGCGCGGTCGTCGCCAGGGTTGCCTCCAGTCGTTCGTCGGGCGACAGGTCCAGCACCCGGCCGAGGGTCGACTTGCGCGAGGTCCCCAGCAGGATCGGCCGGGCCAGCACCCGCAGTGAGGCCAGCTCCCGGAGGAGCAGCAGGTTGTGCTGAGGCGCCTTGCCGAAACCGAACCCCGGGTCGATGAGCAGCTGTTCCCAGCGGCAGCCGGCCCGCAGCGCCCGCTCGATGGCCCGCTCCAGGTCCGCGATGACCTCGGCCATGAGGTTGACGTAGCGTGCTTCCGCGCGATTGTGCATGAGCACGATGGGCACGCCACGCTCGGCGGCCAGGCGGGCCAGGGCGTCATCCTCGGCCACGCCCCACACGTCGTTGACCAGCGAGGCGCCGGCGTCGAGGGCCGCCGCGGCCACTGCCGGCTTGACCGTGTCCACGCTGATCGGGAGCTCCGGGTGCGCGGCGCGCAAGGCGGCGATGACGGGCACAACCCGTTCGATCTCCTCGGCCGCCCCGACGGCCCTATGGCCGGGCCGCGTCGACTCGCCGCCCACGTCGAGCAGATCGGCGCCCTCGGCGACCATCAGCGCCCCCAGCGCGAGCGCCGCCGCCACCGGTCCGGTGCCGGTTGTGGCCAGGAGCCCGTCGCCCGAGAACGAATCCGGCGTGACGTTGAGGATGCCCATGACATACGTGCGCACGCCCCAGGCGAACGAGGCTGCGCCGATCTGCGTCGCGCCGAGGGGACCGGGCAGGCCGTTCGGGCCGTTCTGGGGCGCACGGAAGGAGGAGCTGGACTGGCCGCCGGTCCCGGGCGTGGCCGGTTCGACGCCCTGTTCGGGCGGCAGGCGACGCTCGGTCACGCGGCTGGCACCCCGCGAATCACCGGGGCCGTCACCGGGCCAGCACCGGGCTGGCCGCGACGGACGCCGCCAGCGGGTCGAGCGGCGGCGAGTTGAGCGGCGGCGAGTCGAGCGGCAGCGGGTCGCCGAGCGGTGGGTCGCGCAACAGCGGGTCGTCGACGAGCAGCGCGCGAACCGCCCCGACGAGGTAGAGCGAGCCGGCCACCACGATCGGCCCAGGCGCATCGCGCAACGCCTGCTCGAGCGCACGCTCCGGCGGCGTGGCGACCTCCGGGTGCGAGCCGGGCGCGACCGCCGCCCAGCCCCGTGCCAGGCTGGTCGCCGAGAGGGCGCGCGGCGACACCACTTCCGTGCACAGGACCCTGGCCGCGCGCGCCACGGGCGAGGCCGCCAGGGCAGACAGCACGCCGGCCACATCCTTGTCCGCCATCGTGCCGAGGATGAGCGTGATGGGCGGCGGCTCC
>JANMQO010000194.1:0-3190 GCA_031370565.1 Chloroflexota bacterium | reverse complement strand
CTGCAGCTCGTCCGCCCCCGGGTTGGAGGTACGGCAGAGCACGTACACGAAGCGGTCCGTCCGGTCCAGCAGTGGGGCGAGCGCCGCAGCACCGAGATACGGGTTGGCCGTGACCGCGTCCGCACCGAGACGATCGAACAGGGCGATCGCCTGCTGGGCCGCGGTGGAGCCGATGTCTCCACGTTTGGCGTCAGCCACGAACGGCAGGTCGGACGGCACCATGGTCCGCAATCGCTCCAGGACGGCCATCCCCTCCGGTCCGTGCGCTTCAAAGAAGGCGAGATTCGGTTTGACCGCCGCTGCGTACGGGGCGGCCGCCTCGAGCAGGAGGCGGCAGAATGCCTCGATCCCGGCCACGGTCGGCGCGAACCCGTCGGGCAGATTGGCCGGATCCGGATCCAGGCCCAGGCAGAGCACAGTCGTGGTCGCCTCGCTGCGTCGCGCAAGCCGCTCCAGAAAGCCCTCGCTCACGGCGTCGAGGAGGAACCCGCGCTCGATGTCGGCGCAGGCGCCTGAGTGGGCGCGGCCGGGAGCTGGTCCGACGGGATGTACCAGCTCGGGGCCGACCCACCGTCGACGCCGCTCTGCTCGGTCACGTCGGGCAGCTGTTTCAGCGTCCAGGTCGGACCAGACCCGCTCAGGCCGATCATCTTCAGGTCGACGATCTGGCCCTCGATGTGGAGGTACACGATGGCGTCCCCGCGGGGTGACCAGATCGGCGCCCAGGATCGGTCGTCGTTGGTCAGTCGGAGCACCTCCGAGCCGGTCTTCGCGTCGAGGATGGCGATGTCGGTGCCGAGGTTGCTTGTCCGGGTGGCGGCGATCCAGCGCCCGTCGGGCGACCACGACGGCTGCATGTAGCCGGACGCGCTGACCTGTGCGGTCTTCTTGGTGACCGGGTCGTAGCGGAAGATGACCGGTGCCCCGCGCGCCCCGTCGTGCCCGTTGCGAACGTACAGCAGGATCTTGCCGTCACGCCGCCAGGCTGGATCCTGGTGCCCCAGCGGCGCCAGTTCATTGAACGCGACGCCACTCGGGCGAAGCTTGCCCGTCTTGAGATCGAACAGCTGCAGGACGACGTCGTTGCGGCTGGGATCGGGCGCATCCGAGAGCAGCGCGATCGTGCGTTCGTCCGGCGAGACCCGCGGCTGACGCAGCCAGTAGAACCAGGTATATGGCCCCACCTGATACTTCCCGCTGAGCAGCTTCTGCGCACCGCTGCCGTCTGGCCGCACCCGGGTCAGCGTCGGCACATCCATGAGGTAGCGCGTCGGCCCGCTGCCGCCACCCGGGAAATAGCCGCCCTCCTGGGTCGTCTCGATGTAGTAGATCCAGCGCCCATCTGGTGACCAGCTGGGCATCGAACCCTGACCGCTGTTCGTGATCTGGGTCGCCGTGTTGCCGCTCTGCGTCCAGAGGTTGCCCTGCTTGACGTAGACAAGCGTCCCCGGCACGTTCGACTTGGGCGGCACGTTGACGACGTTCGAGGGCGCCGCGGTCCGGGCCGGTCCGCCCGACACGCCACGGGTGCTTCCGGCCGGAAACGGCAGGGAACGCGTGAACACGCCCAGGGTCAGCAGGGCGACCAGTGCCAGGCCGATCCCGGCCAGCAGCGGGGCGATCAGCCCGCTGCGGGGCCCGATGCCATACGGGTCGCGCGATCGGCCCGCAGGTCGGGGTGGGCGGGACGGGCGGGCCGCGCTGGTTCGTCCACTCACCGCTGACTCCCCGCTACCATGAGCGCAGGGGTGGCTGCGTCAGCTGAGGCCGCTGAGGCCGCTGATGCCCCGATAGTCCGGCCCGTGGCACCCAGCTCGTGGACATGCCCCGCCGGTGCCACGTCGCGGATCTCCAGCTGAATCGACTCATACCCGCCGAATCGGTGGGTGACCAGCCGACCCAGGACATCGAGTCGATCGCCCTCGCGCACGCTGGCCGTCAAGTCCGGCCGGTTGAAGGCGATTCCATCGAGCACATCGAGTCGCTTGCGCAGCGTCAACTGGGCATGTCCGCCCGCCGTTGCCCGCACGCGGGTGACCGTCAGGCCCTCGACCGCGATCAGCGGATCGGGGTTGCCCGGGCCGGTCGGGGCCAGCCGGGCGAGCTCCGCCAGGAACGCATAGTCCACGTCGGCGCCGGGCACGACCAGGTCGACCAGCAGCTCCGGGCGCGGATCGGTGGCCGGTGCCATGCCCGCAGCGACGAGCGCGAGGAACCGGGCGCGGAAAGCATCCCAATGCTCGACGGCGATCTCGAAGCCGGCCGCCCCGGCATGGCCGCCATGCCGAATGAGCAGATCGGCGGTCTGGGTCAGACCGGCCGCCAGATCGAACCCGCCCGCACTCCGACACGATGCGCGGACGAGGCCATCGAGTTCCGTGCCGACAATGGCGGGGCGCCCGCGCTCCTCGGCCAGCCGCCCGGCCACCAGCCCGATGACCCCGACCGGCCAGTCGCCCCGGACGATCGTGGCTGCCGGATCGCCGGGCGCGGCGGCGAGTGCCGCTTGCGCCTCGGTCATCGCTGACTTGGTCATCCCGCGCCGGATGAGGTTGGCCGCGTCGAGCTTGCTCGCGAGTGCAGCCGCCTCGGCCGGGTCGTCGGTCAGCAACAGGCGAGCCGCGTCGATCGCGTCCCCGACACGGCCGGCCGCGTTGATCCGAGGCGCGATGACGAACGAAATCGTCTCGACATCCAGTGTCGCGATGGGCGTCCCGGTCAACGCCAGGAGCGCCGCGATCCCGGGCTGCGGCGTCGTCCGCAGTCGATCGAGTCCGAGCCGTGCGCTGGCCCGGTTCTCACCCAGCAGCGGACCTACATCGGCGACCGTGCCGATGACCGCCAGCTCCGCCAGGCCGAGCGCAAGTTCGGGGCCGTGGGGCACGCCCACCAGCACGAGTTGGGCGACCTTGAACGCAACGCCGGCGCCGGTCAGCCGGCTATCTGGATAACGTCCGTCCGAGCGGTGCGGGTTGACCAACGCCACCGCGGGCGGCAGCTGCGCAGGCAGCCGGTGATGATCCGTGACCAGCACATCGATCCCGCGCCGGGCCGCCTCGGCGATCTCCGGCCCACTCGTGGAGCCCGTGTCGACCGTGACGATGACCGTTCGTCCCGCTGCCTCGGCCATCTCGACTGCCCGCAGGCTGAGCCCGTGCCCTTCGTCGAGCCGGCTCGGGACATACGGCTC
>JANMQO010000189.1:0-4530 GCA_031370565.1 Chloroflexota bacterium | reverse complement strand
CCACAAGATGTAGGGTCAGGCCATGGGACGGCCTGGCTTCCCCAAGACCCTGCGCGAGTTCCAGCGGACGTTCGCGGATGAAGCCGCCTGCGCGCACTACCTCGAGGCCTGTCGCTGGCCGGACGGCTTCCGGTGCCCGCGATGCGGCCATGACCGCGCCTACGTCCTGACATCGGCTCGACGCTGGCAGTGCGCGGCCCCGGGCTGTCGCTACCAGACATCGCTGACGTCCGGCACGGTTCTCCACCGATCGAAGACGCCGCTCACGACGTGGTTCTGGGCCGCCTATCTCATGACGACGGACAAGCGCGGCGTCTCGGCCCTGCTGGTCCAGCGCCAGCTCGACGTCAGCTACAAGACGGCCTGGCTGCTGCTCCACAAGCTCCGGCGGGCGATGGTCGCCCCGGAGCGCGAGAAGCTGCGCGGCGTCGTCGAGATGGACGAGACGTGGGTCGGCGGGCTCCAGGCGGGCCTGCGCGGCAGTCGCCAGCTCAAGGGCCGGAAGGCTGCCCTCGTGATCGTGGCAGTCGAGCGTCGCGGAACCGCGACCGGGCGCGCCCGCATGGAGGTCATCCCTGACTTCACGCAGAAGACGATGACGGCCTTCGCCTGCGCGAACATCGAGCCCGGCACGACGATCATCACCGACAAGATGACGGGGTTCGATGGCCTGACGGCGGCCGGCTTTGTTCATCAGCCCGCCAAACAGGGCAAGATCATCGAGGAGAGCGACCATGTCGTCCCGCTCGCGGACCGGGCGATGGGCAACATGAAGCAGTGGCTGCTGGGCACGTTCCACGGCGTCAGCCGCGAGCAGCTCCAGGTCTACCTCGACGAGTTCGTGTTCCGCCACAATCGACGCGGCAACCCGCAGGCGGCGTTCCAGACGCTGCTCGGGCTCGGCACCGGACGCGCGCCGGCTCCGCTCTCCATCGTCCGGGGAGCGAGCGACCTGCCGCAGTTCCCGATCAGGCCGTAGCCGCGGGAAGGCCGGTGACTCTGGCTGAGGACGAGACCCTATTTGATCGCCGTCGCGTCGAGCGTGTGCCCGCTAACGCATTGCCTGTCGAATGGGACGAATGACAGAGCCCCGGACACCGTGACCGAGTCCCCGATCCTGATGTGGCTCCCGTCAGGTTTGCCAACGCCGTCGGCGTCCGCCACGTAGTCGGACGGCAGATGCCGAAGCCAGTAGAGATCAGTGCCGTTCGCATCCGGCCCACGGACGTAGAGGCAGCCGCCGTCGGCGCCCACGAGTGTCCCGGTGATGGTCGCGGTCCCGTTGGCGCAGCCCGAGACGAGGAGCGTCGCGCAGATCGCAACGCAGGCCGCAAGCCGAAGTCTTCTCACGCTGGCACTCCATTTGGCGCGATTGGTTCCCGCAGCGTCTCCGTCGAGTTGGGAACGGTCAAGAGCCAGGTGGACGATGCTTGGCAGGCGGCCGTTGCCTCACTCCTACATCTTGTGGCCTGCTGAGACAACGGGGAAGTCTCGCGTCTGGTGGGGGTTACCGGACGCACCATTCGGGACCTTCGTGCCATCCGAGGTGGCACAGGGAGGGCCGACAACTCCGGTGAGATGCCGAAGCCGAGGAGCCAGACCGCTCGACGACCGCCCTGTCCGAGGGGTCACCAGGGCGACATCTGGCTCGACGGCTTCTACGGACACGACCCACATCACGAGCGACCCCGATACCGGTGCGTGCCGCGAGTAGATCCGCGCACCGGCAAGCGTCCCGCGTTCCACGCCGACGGTTCGACGGAGCACAAGTTCATCGAGCCGCTCGCCCGTCGCCATCCCGTCTCAGGGACGGGCGCGTCGCACTTCTGCGAGGAGTGCGAGCACGTCCTCGACCGCCACGAGGGGCCGCAGACCACCCGACGGCAGATCTTCACCGTCCGGGAGGCCGCGCACGCGCTGGTCGAGGTCGCACAGGGCACCAGCATGAGGAAGGCGAGTTGGGCGGCACGCGAGTCCGCACACCGCTTCACCACCAACCGCTGGGGCCGGCAGGAGCCGAGCGAGCACGGCCAGTTGTCGTCCGACCAGATCGCCATGTTCGGCACGCTCGTCCGGGACGCCCTCATGCCGAAGGAATGGCCGGACGCCGTCGCGCTCGACGAGACCTCGTTCGACGTGGTCGTGACCGACATCAGCCCGAGCGGCAGCAAGGTCTCGCAGCCGGGCGCGGTGAGCGTCCTCGGCATCTACGGCTATGCCAACGGGCGAGGGTCGGGTCGCGCGATCACGCTCGCCCCTCGCGGCGGCGCGGACAAGGTCGAGTGGGAGGCGGTGCTCCGCTCGCGAGAGAAGGAGCCGACCTGGGTCGTGTGCGACCAGGGCAAGGCCGTGATGTCCGCTGTCAGGGCCGTCTGGCCCAACGCGACCATCTACGTCTGCGAGGCCCACCTGCGGATGCTCGGCGAGCAGCGCCTCGGGGCGGACCGCTTCGACCGGCACCACCCGCTGTGGGCGAGCCTCCGGCGCGCGATCCCGAGCCAGGCTGGGTGGGAGACGTTCGAGCAGGAGGTCAGGGCGGCTGCGGCGACGCGGACGCTCGCGTGGATGACGCAGACGCGCCCGCTGATGGACCACCAGTGGGCGATCCGCGACCCCGCCCGCCCGCACTCGATCGGCGGTCTCGAGACGGTCTTCTCCGAGGCGATCCGGCGGCTCGGCGAGCGCCGCTTCGTGTTCCGCAACCGGGAGCGCCTCGAACTGATCTTCGACCTCATTGCGCTCGACATGGCGAAGATGGCGACCGAGCCCCGGTTCCGCGAGATCATCCGAGCGGGGCTGCTCGCCAACGGCGGGCGTCCGGTCCGGGAACGCCGGTCGCTTGACGACCACGGGTCGTCGTCGCTCTACGACGCCGTCCGCAATGTCGAGGCGCGGCTCGCCCGGCGGCGGGCGCAGAACGCGAAGGCGCAGCGCGCTCACCTTGCGCGTCGTGCCGCAGCCGGCCAGCCTCGCACGCGCACTCCGTCTCGTCGCCCGAGGCAGGCACGGTCCCCGTCCCCATATGACGTAGTGATTGTCAGTCAGCGGGCTGGATCCCGTTGGCGTCTTCGATCCGCGAGATCGCGGCCCCCGATGCGTCGAGCGCCTCGATGAGCGTCGGCTCGCCGGGGGTGGTGAGCCAGACGAGCCAGATGTCGCCGCCGATGGTGGCGTTCTGCTCCGACCCGTCGGCCAGCACCAGCCGAACCATACTGGTGACAGGCGGCACCCGACCGATGAGGATGCTCGGAGGGCCGCTCGTGGTCGCCATCGAGGTCACGTATGTCAGCGCCGACGCCGAGCCGACCGGGTGTAGGCCGACGCCTACTGCCGTCGTTCCGAAGCCGGTCCGATCCGCGTTCCGACTCGTCAGGCAGGTGGCGATCGAGTCCCCGGAGACGAGTGCCAGTGCGCTGCTATCCGGCCCGTCTACTTCCACTGCGACCTTCCAGTCCCCACCGGTTCCTGCGCGGCACGCCTCGGATGCGGTTGTGTGAGCCGTCGGCTGCGCCCCGGATTCCGACGCGGGTGCCGATCCGCACCCGCCGACCACCAGCGCAGCCATCCACAGCGCCACCGCGCCCCTCGCACCGTGTCCCCGCCTCGCCATGACCAACCCCCACTCACGGAACCCAACCACTGCCATCTTTGGCCTCGAACGCAGCCGAGTCAAGAGCCACGATGGTGCGTCCGGTAACCCCCACCAGAAGCGAGACTTCACAACGGGATAAGCATCAGCCGGCATGCGCTGAGTCCTCAAGCGCCTCTCGCATTGAGCGAAACAGATCGGTCAGACGCGCCACCGAGTAGTGCGCGTTGATACCGCTCGGGTTCGGCAGGACCCAGAGTTGGCTCGAGCCCAACCCGATCGGCTGGCGGCCACGCTGTGCGCCCGGCTGTTGGAAAGCGCGGCGGAAGGCTCCAATGCCCAGGACTGCGACGAGTCTCGGCCTGTACGCTTCAACGGTCGACCTGAGCGCCACTGCGCCGTCGCGTAACTCGTTAGGTCGTACTTCCTTGGCGCTTCGGGTCGCCCGATTGACCAGGTTCGTGATGCCGATGCCGGAGGCGAGCAACTCCCTTGTCTCGCTGGGCTCGAGTAGGCGCGCCGTAAGACCGGCGCCGTGCAACGCCGGCCATAGGCGGTTGCCCGGTGTCGCGAAGTGATACCCCGTTGCCCCGGATGAGAGGCTCGGGTTGATCCCGACGAGCAACACCTTCAAGTCTCGAGCGATGAGGTCGGCCACACTTCGATCTTGAGCGAGTTCCTCTTCGGCCTTCGACAGTCGCCTCATTCGATCGCTGGTCTCATGCCTGTTCGCCAGCCCGGCCGCTTCTGGCCTGTGCGCCTCTCCTCATGCCGCCAGCCGCTCGATTCCGAACGCCTTGGCGACGGTGCCGAGTTGCTCGTCGGCTGTGGCGATCGGCAGTTCATACGCAAGCGCCGTTGCGGCGATCCAGAGGTCGTTGTCGGCCACCTGCCGGTAGTAGCGTGCCGCGATCTGCCCATACGCACGGGCGATGAGAATC
>JANMQO010000170.1:0-2457 GCA_031370565.1 Chloroflexota bacterium | reverse complement strand
GGGACGTGCTCGGCGGCGCGGCGCGTCATGGCGGTTGAGCCGCCGCCGGCGGGCAGCAGCCCGACGCCCGTCTCCACCAGCCCGATGTAGGTTTCGGCGAGCGGCTGGCAGCGGGCGGCCGCCAGACACAACTCCGCGCCGCCGCCGAGCGTCAAGCCGCGGACCGCCACGACGACCGGCACGCCGGCGTAGCGGATCGATTGCGTGGCGGCCTGAAAGCGCCGGACCGCGAGATCGAGCATGTCCCAGTCGCCCTCTTCGGCCTCCATGACGATGAGGGCGAGGTTCGCGCCGGCCGAGAAGTCGTTGGCGCGGGTGCCGATGACGAGGCCGTCGTAGGCGCGCGAGGCCAGCTCGCAGGCGCGCGTCACGAGCTCGATGACGTCCATGCCCAGCACGTTCAGCTTGCCGTGTAGCTCGAGGCCGAGGATGCCCTGGCCCAGGTCGACCAGCGAAGCCGAGGCGTTGGCGGGCAATCCCGGGCTGGCGGCCTTGCGCGCCGCGATGTCGAGCGAGCCGGGACGCTCCGGGATCGGACCGAGTTGGCCGCTACGGAAATCGAGCGCGGCGCCGTCGCGGTAGAAGACGCCCGGACCGGCGAGGACCTGCGCAACGAGCGCGGGAACCGCGGGCAGCCGCTGCGCGACCCGCTGGACGCCCAGTGCGTCCCACGTCTCGAACGGCCCGAGCTGCCAGCCGAAGCCCCAGCGCATCGCCGCGTCGACATCGGCCGCACCGTCGGCGATCCCGGGTCCGACCGTCGCAGCGTAGCCGAGCACCGCGTCGAACAGCCGGCGCAGGTACGTGCCGGCCCGATCGTCCACGGCTAGCACCGCCGACAGGCGCCGGCGCAGGTCGGGTTCGTTCCGGGCCAGCTCCAGCGCTGCCGAGGCGACGCGCCGGCGTGGTCGGTAGGCCCCGGTCTCGAGGTCAAAGGCCAGGATCTCCTTGCCCTCGCGCCGGAAGAAGCCGGCGCCTGTCTTTTCGCCCAGCGCCCCCTGCTCGAGCAGTTGACGCAGCACCGGTGCAATGGCGAAGATCTCCCGCTCGGGATCGTCGGGCAGGTCGGCGTGGCAGTGCTCGGCGACCGCGACCGCGACATCGAGCCCGACCAGGTCGAGGGTGCGGAAGGTGGCGCTCTTGGGCCGGCCGATGAGGGCTCCGGTCAGCTCGTCGACCTCGTCGACGCCGAGGCCCAGCTCCTGCGCCAGGCCCAGTGCTCGCTGCAGCGCGTAGACGCCCAGGCGATTGGCGATGAAGGCCGGCGTGTCTCTGGCGCGCACCGTGCCCTTGCCGAGATGGCGACTGGCGTAGGCCTCCAGGCGCTCGATCAGGGCCGGGTCGGTCGACTCGGTCGGGATCAACTCCAGGAGTCGAGCGTAACGGGGTGGGTTGAAGAAGTGGGTGCCCAGGAAGGCGCGCCGGAAGGCGTCGGAGCGGCCCGCCTCGATGGCCTGGATGCTGATGCCGCTCGTATTCGTGCTGACGATCGGCCAGGCGTCCAGGGCGCGGGAGGCCAGGGCAGCCTCGAGGCGAGCGAACAGCTCGCGTTTCGGGCTGAGTTGTTCGACGATCGCCTCGAGCACCCAGTCGGCGTCCGCCACGGCGTCGACCAGCTCGTCAAAGCCGCCCGTCCGAATCCGCTCGGCATCCGCGGCCCGGTAGACAGGGCTCGGCCGGAGCTTCAGCGCCCGCTCGAGGCCCCCGGCGGCGACATCGGCGTCGAGATCGAGCAGGCGGACCCGGACTCCAGCGGCGGCCAGCAGGCACGCGATCTGGGCGCCCATGGTGCCCGCTCCGAGGACCACGGCGGTGCGGATGCGGGGGATCATTCAGGCGGTCTCCGGGCGAGGAGCGTCGTGGGTCGAGGGTCGGCTGTCCGCCCGCATACCGTCAAGGTAGAGCCCGGCGAATACGCCGCCGATCTCCTTGGCGCTGAGCGGGCCATCGGCCCGGTACCACTGGGTGAACCAGTTGCAGGCTGACAGGATCGCAATCGTGGCCAGCGGCACGTTCACCGGCCGCAGCTCGCCTGCGGCGATGCCATCGTCGACGGCGCGCCGCCAGGCAGCCTCGTAGGCGTCCCGGCGGCGGATGATCTCGCGGCGGCGCTCGTCGCCGAGCGAACGCAACTCGATCTGGACGAGAGCCAGCTCGTCGCCGTGCTCGGCCGCGAAGGCCAGGTGGGCGTCAATCGCGCGTCGGAGCCGCTCTCCGGCCGGTGCGTCCGACTCGATCTCGGGACGGACGCGGGCGTCGAGCCGCTCGAGCGCAGCACTGACGATCGCCCAGAGCAGGTCGTCCTTCGACTCGATGTAGTGGTAGAGGCTGCCGCGGTTCATGCCCAATGCCTCAGCCAGGTCCTGCATCGAGGTGGCGTGGAAGCCGCGCTCACGGAAGAGCCGCGTGGCGGCGCCATGGAGGGCGGCTTCCCGGGGGCGGGTGAGGGTCATCGCG
>JANMQO010000162.1:0-6040 GCA_031370565.1 Chloroflexota bacterium | reverse complement strand
CATCCGGCCGCCCCAGGAGCTCGCCGACTACCTGCTCGGCCCGAAGCAGCCCTGGCAGCTGGCCGACGCGAACTGGTCGCCGGACTTCCCGACCAGCGCCCAGGACGCCATCCGCATGTACGCCAACGAATCCGGCGACTCGAAGATCGACGGCGTCCTGGCCATCACCACCTACACCATCGATGAGCTGCTCAAGGTGACCGGCCCGATCACGGTGCCCGACTACGGGGCGACGATCGCGTCCGGCCAGACCACCCTCAAGGTGCTCCAGCTCACCCGCGCCCCGAAGGAACCGAACCAGAACCGGAAGGCGTTTCTGTCCGCGTTCGCCGACCGGCTGCTCGGGACGTTGCTCGCCCTGCCGCCCAGGCAATGGGGCCAGATCCTGGGCGAGGCGGACACGTTCCGGACCCAGCGCCTGCTCCTCGGCTGGTTCCAGAACCCGGACGACGAGGCACTCATGGCCGGCGGCGGCTTCGACGGTGCCGTCCGGCAAGACCCCGGCGACTACGTCTACCCGGTCGACTCCAACGTCGCGCCGACCTCCAAGCTCAACGCCCTGACCACCCGCTCGCTCCAGCTTGACGTCCAGATCGACCGCTTCGGAAACGCCCACAACACGCTCACCGTCACCTGGGCCAACCGGATCCTGAGCCCGGATGGGCAGCCCTATCGCGACCTCCCGTTCGTTGGCGGCGCGCGGATCCTCGGGATGTATTTCCGGCTGCTCGCTCCGGAACGGAGCCGGGTCGTGTCCGTCTCGGGCGGGAGCTTCGTTCGGCTCACGGCGCCCAGCCTCGTGGGGGAAGTGGCCGGTCGGACCGTCATCGGCGTGTACCTCGCCGTGCCGCCCGGCCAGACCAGCCTGCGCTACAGCTGGATCAGCCCCTACGCCGCCGACGCCGAACAGACCGGTGGTCTGTACCGACTGACCATCCAGAAGCAGCCCGGACTCCTGCCCGGCCCCCTCACCCTGACGATCCGCGTGCCGGCGGGCTTCTGGATCAGCGCCGCGAGCCAGGGCCTGACCGTGCGCGCCGGGACCGCTACGCTCCAGACCACGTTCAGCCAGGACATCGTCCTGGGCCTGCGCTACGCGCCGATTGTGCCCATTGTGCCCGGGACCTCTGCGCCGTCCGCCTCGCCGGCGGCACCGTAGGGTGTCGTGCGGCGACGGCCTCGCCCCGGAGGGGTTGACGCATATCCCACTTGGTATAGGATATCGCCATGAGCACGGTGAAAGTCTCCACGACGCTCGACGCACACAGTGTTGCTGAGGCGAAGGCGCGTGTTGGCGAGCGCGGCTTCTCGCGCTTCCTCAATGAGTCGCTCGCGATGCGCCTCCAGTGGGCGCGCCTCGAGGACCTTGAGCATGAGCTGAGCGACGAGTTCGGTCCGATCCCGGATGAGGCGCGGCGTCGGATCGAGGCGATGGAGTGGCCGCAGTAGAGGATCTGCCCAGATCTCGTCGGCTCATCCTGGACACCGGCGGCATCCTGGCTCTCTCGCAAGGCAACGGCGATGCGCGGGCCGCTCTTGAACGGGCGAGACGGGAGGGGTATGTGCTGGTCATCCCCACGCCGGTGCTTGCCCAGGTTCACCGCGGCGGGCGCGATCGGGCTCGCATCGATCGGGTCGTGAACACGGTCGATGCCCTGCTGCCCACCTCCGAGCGCGTAGCGCGCGTCGCCGGCGAGCTGCAAGCGAAGGCCGGAACGAGCGACGCGGTCGACGCGATTGTGGCCGCGGAGGCGCTCGCCGCCGTTCCCGCCCTGATCCTGACGAGCGACCCTGCGGACGTCGCCCGCTTGCTCGACGGTGCGCCCGGGGCAGATCGAGTCCGGGTCATCGCTGTCTGACGCGCCGCCCCGCCGCGCCACCCGCCGGCCGCTGGCCGCGCCGCCGCGCCGCGCCACCCGGCCACCGGCACGCCGCGCCGGAGCGGAGGCAGCACGTGAGCCCCGGCTATACTCTGCCCCACCGCACCCGGCCGGGCCTGCCGGCCAGCACGTGAAGGATGGGGGTCCAGCCTGTGGAACTCCGCCACCAGATCAGCGTCCTGCGCTCCTGGTTCTGGATCCTGGTCGCCAGCGTCCTGCTCGCCGGCGGCGCGGCCTACCTCGTCTCGAGCTCCCTGCCCAAGGTCTACGAGGGCAAGGTCACGCTCATCGTGGGCCAATCGCTCAATTCGGCCAACCCGGACATCAACCAGCTGCTGGCCAGCCAGCGTCTTTCCCAGACGTACGCGGACCTGGCGATCACCACGCCAATCCTCCAGCAGGTCATCGCCAAGAACGGCCTGACCGTCGCCCCGGACGACTTCCGCAAGCTCGTGACGGCCGACGCGCCGACCAACTCGACCCTCGTCCACCTCGTCGTCCAGGACGGCGATGCCAGCCGGGCGGCCGCCCTCGCCAACTCCCTCGCGGCGGCACTCGTTGCCGCCTCGCCGGCCATCGCCGGACGCGACTCGCAGGTCCAGCAGTTCATCGATGCGGACCTGGCCGCGACCCAGAGCCAGATCACGGACACTCAGGCGGAGATTCTGCGGCTGACCGGGCTGCCGGCGCGGACCGCCGGCCAGGACCAGGACCTCCAGGTTCTCCAGGGCCGGATCGTCACCCTCCGCCAGACGTACGCCACGATGCTCGGCTTCTCCAGCAACAGCGGGGCGAACCTCATCACGGTCGTGGATCCCGCCTCGCCGCCCGCGCTGCCCGCCTCACCCCGGATCCTGCTCAACACGATCCTGGCCGCCCTCGTCGGCCTGCTCCTGGCGATCGGCGTCGCCTTCCTGCTCGAGTACCTCGACGACTCGCTCAAGACCGCCGATGACGTGGAAGTGGTGGTCGGCCTGCCCACGCTGGGCACGATCATCAAGATGCGCGGCGACAAGGCGCGCAGCGAGATCTACCGGCTGGCCGCCATCCTTTACCCGCGCTCGCCCGTGGCCGAGGCATACCGGACCCTGCGCACCAACGTGGAGTTCGCCGCCGTGGACGCGCCGGTCCGGACGCTGCTCGTTACGAGTTCCATCCCCGGCGAGGGCAAGACGACCACCGCGTCCAACCTCGCCGTCGTCTTCGCCCAGGCCGGCCGGCGGACCATCCTCGTCGACGCGGACTTCCGCAAGCCAGGCGTCCACCGGATCTTCGACCTGCCCAACAACCACGGACTGTCCAGCCTTTTGCGCACGGACGAAACCACGATCGAGCTGGTGGCCCAGGCCACCGAGCAGGACAACCTGTTGGTGATCACCACCGGGCCGCTCCCGCCCAACCCGGCCGAGCTCCTGGGCTCGCAGCGGATGCGGCTCATCCTGGAGCGCCTGGCCGCGGACGCGGACCTCGTCATCGTCGACAGCCCGCCACTGCAGGCCGTCACCGACGCGGCCATCCTGTCCTCGATCACGGACGGGACGCTCTTCGTCATCGACGCCGGGCGGACCCGCCGGGGCGCCGTCCGGAGCGGCCGCGAGGCGCTCGCCAAGGCGGACGCGCGCACCCTGGGCGTCGCCCTCAACCGGCTGCCCGAACGCTCCATGGGCGGCTACTACTACTACGACTACTACGGCGCCTACGGGGTGGAGGCGGAGGGCCGAGAAGGCAGCCAGCCCCGAACCGCCTCGTCCCCCGCGAGCGGCAAGGGGAAATGACCGTAGCGGGGGGATCACCGGCCAGGATGGCTCGTACCGGCAACGTCTTCGTGCTCCTTCATGCGTTCGTGAAGCCTGGGAGCCGGATCGCGCAGGGCGAGATCGACCTGGCGCAGCGCACACCCAGACCGAGTGCTATCGACGAGGCCGTCAGCCCGATCGGGACTGATCATCAGACTGCGCGCCGGCGCAGGATGTCCAACCCCGAGTACGTCCGGGCGGCCCAGGCGCTGGCCCCACTGGAGGCGCTGGCCCGAGTGTTCATCCGCTATCGCATCGAGAACCACCTGACCCAGGAGCAGCTGGCAGAGGCGATGGGCACGAGTGCATCGGCCATCAGCCGTCTTGAGAGCGGCCAGCATCAGCCCAACCTCGCCACGCTTCGGAAGTTCGCCAATCTTTCGCAGCGGCATCTTCTCGTTGGCTTCGAGGACGAGGTCGGACACAGGGAACTCGTCACTGTCTGACTCGACTGCTCGAGCCGTTCGGTGTTCGAGCAAGGGGGCGCGGGACGTACGAGGCTATGGCGGGGGTTGACAACCCGCCCATCATGGGTCCGGCCCCAGTGACACCTAACTCCAGTTAGGCCTAAGTGGAATTACCCCTGCGATGGTTAGGATCTACTCTCGGAAGGCGGCCCCCTGGTATGAACGGCACCTTCTCCGTCGAACGGCCTGCTGCCCTGTTCGACCGGGAAACCGAATGGAAGGACCTGACCCGGTTCGTTTCCGGGCCCGAGGGTATGCCCAGCATCGGCCTCGTCTACGGTCGACGGCGCCAGGGCAAGAGCTTCATGCTGGACCACCTCCGACGGGCTGCCGGTGGCTTCGGGTATCAAGCCCTCGAGGAGACGCGGGTGGCCGCGTTGGCCGGTCTCTTCGGGGCGACCGCCGCGTTTGCGGGGTTCCCCGCTCCAGCCGGGTCCCGCTTTGAGAACTGGAGCACTGCCTTTCAGTCGCTCGCGCAGGCAGCCAACGGGCGGCTCATCCTGATCGATGAGTTCCCATATCTGCTGCGAGACTCGGGCGAGCTCCCGTCGGTCATCCAGGCGGCCTACGACGCGGCGCGCACGGGAGGACACCCCTGGTTCCGCCTGATCCTGTGCGGCTCCGCACTGTCAGTGATGACGCATCTGCTGACTGGCAGCAAGGCGCTGCGGGGCCGGGCCAAGCTCGACATGCCCGTCTCGAGCTTCGACTTCCGGCAGGCTCGTGCCTATTGGGGAATCCAGGACCTGACGGTCGCCTTCTTCGTCAACGCAGTCATCGGGGGTCCGCCCGGCTACCGTGACCTGCTCGACGGCGCAGCGCCTGTTCATCCGGGCGAGTTCGAGGAGTGGATGAGCGCCGGTGTGCTCAACCCATCCCACGCTCTCTTTCGCGAAGCCGAATACCTCCTGACCGAAGACCCTTCGATGTCGGATCGAGCGCTGTATCGCTCGATCATCGCGTCCATTGCGGGCGGCAAGGCGACGAAGGGTGGCGTCGCGAACGAACTCGGTCGCGAAGAAGGGCTGCTCGACTATCCGCTGGGTCAGCTGGAGAGGGCACAATTCATCGTCCGCGACCATGACCTTCTGAGGCCCAACCGTCCGCTGCTGCGGATCGCCGACCCGCTCCTGCGCTTCTACTTCGCGGTCATCCGACGCGACCTCGCTCGGTTCTCCGCGAGACTGACGCACGAGGGGTGGACCGACGCGCGAGCCCGCTTCGACGCACAGGTCGTGGGTCCCCATTTCGAATCGCTGGCCCGGGCGTGGGCGGCTCGATACGCGTCGGAGCGAACGCTTGGCGGCTCGGCGCGACGTGTCGGGTTTGCCCAGGTGCACGACCGCGACCTGCGGCAATCGTTCGAACTCGACGTTGTGGTGGAGGGTGAGCAGACCGGCGACAGGGCCACCCTGATCGCGATTGGCGAGGCAAAAGGGGGCGACGCAGTGCGAACGATGGACGATCTCCGACGCCTCGACCGGCTGCGCGGTCTGCTCGTCGCGCGGACGGACGTCAGCCGAACCAGACTCCTGCTCTTCGGTCGTTCCGGCTTCGCGCCGGATGTCCTCGACGCCGCGGAGGGCCGAAGCGACGTCGAACTGATCGACCTCGAGCGACTCTACGAAGGCGACTGAACGATTGCCAACCATCCGGACGCCTTTGACCGAATGATACACACTACGTAGCATTCGGTCATGACAAAGCAGGAACTGCTCAAGATCGCCGGTCTCCAGCAGGGTTACTTCAGTACGCGGCAGGCCCTTGCCGCCGGATGGACACGGCGCGAGCTGAGTTGGGCCAGGGAGACCGGGTGGGTCGAGAACATCCGGTACGGTCTCTACCGCTTCGCGCACTTCCCGTCCACGCCGCTCGACGAGCTCTACGAGATCCAGAC
>JANMQO010000148.1:0-2097 GCA_031370565.1 Chloroflexota bacterium | reverse complement strand
CGACTTCGAGCAGATGGCCCAGCTGGTCCGGCCGGAGGACTTCAGTGGCCGCATGCTCATCTCGTCCGACCCGGAGCTCCATCGGGCGCAGATCCAGCGCTACCTGGACCTCGGCTTCGACCAGGTCTACCTGCACAACGTGGGTCGCAACCAGATCGACTGGATCGACGTATTCGGCCGCGACGTGCTGCCCAAGCTGCACCGTTGACGACCCCGACTCGCTTCGGCGCATGGTGACCCGATGACGGTGGTCGTGCTGGCCGGCGGTGTCGGCGGGGCCAGGCTGGCCCAGGGCGTCCAGGCACTTGTCGGGACGGATCTCGCGGTCGTCGTCAACACTGGCGATGACGTTGAGCGCCACGGGCTGCTTGTCTGCCCGGACCACGACACCGTGCTCTACACCCTGGCCGGCCTGGACAACCGCGAGCAGGGCTGGGGACTCCGTGGCGAGACGTTCCAGGTGGCGGCGCAGCTGGCGATCTATGGCGAGGAGACCTGGTTCCGGCTGGGCGACCGCGATCTCGCGGCGCACATCGTGCGGACGGCGCGGTTGCGGAGCGGTGCGCGGCCCACGGAGGTGGCCCTCGGGCTGCAGCGCTCGCTCGGGATCGCGGCTCGGATCCTGCCGATGAGCGACGAGCCGGTCCGCACGGAGGTCCGGACCGACGACGGCTGGCTCGAGTTCCAGGAGTACTTCGTCCATCGGCACCAGGCGCCGACCGTCCATGAGGTCCGTTTCCAGGGAATCGAGGCGGCACGGCCGACGCCCGAGGTGCTCGACGCGCTGGCGGCGGCGACCGTCGTTGCCATCGCGCCGTCCAACCCGATCGTGTCAGTCGGGCCGATCCTGGCCGTGCCGGGTTTGCGCGAGGCGTTGGCCGCGGTGCGCGAGCGGGGCGTCCCGCTGGTTGCGGTCTCGGGGATCATCGGCGGCAAGGCGCTCAAGGGTCCCGCCGATCGGATGCTCGTCTCGCTCGGCCACACGTCGAGCGCCCTGGGGGTGGCCCGGCTGTACGCCGGACTCCTCGATGGGTTCGTGCTCGATGCGGTCGATGCCGCGCTGGCGGCCGAGATCGAGGCGCTCGGCGTTCGGACGCTCACAACCGACACACTCATGGACGACGACGCGGCGCGCACCCGGGTGGCGGCCGAGCTCCTGGCCTTTGGCGCCCGCCTGCGCGCCGACGCCGACCGACGTCTCGCCCGGACGTAGCCGACGTCTCGCCCGGACGTGACCTGGAGCGCCCATCCACCCGACACACTCCTCCGCCAGCCCGAGCCGACCCGCGCCCTGCCGGCCCGAGCGTCTGGCCAGCCCGAGCGCGCCCGCCGGACTAGCATGGCGCCATGCACCCTGCAGCCACGTCCGCCGACCTCAGGCACCTCGTCGCGATCGTGCCGCTCGCCTCGCTCGAAGGATCGAAGACTCGTCTCGGCGGCTCGCTCGACGCGGAGGAGCGCCAGGCGCTCGTCCTGGACTTGCTCGACCGGACCGTTCGCGCGGCGAGCGACGTCGCAGCGATCGAGTCGGTGGTCGTCGTCAGCCCGGATCCGGCGGTGCTTCGGGTGGCCAGTGCGGCCGGCGCCACGCCTGTCCGACAGGTCGGACAGGGCCTCAACGATGGCCTGGACCTGGCTCGCCGCTGGGCGGCGGCGGACGGTGCCAGCGCCGTGGTCATCCTGCCCGGCGATCTCGCCGCCATCTCGCCAGCCGCGCTGGCAACACTGATCGAATCCGCCACGACCGGGATCGTGGCCGGGCGTCCGCTCGTCGCCCTGGTGGCCGATCGGCACGGCCGCGGCACGAACGTCCTGCTGGTGAGCCCGCCGGACGCTATTCCGTTCGCGTTCGGACCGGACAGCCGGGCGGTACATCTGGCCGCAGGGCAGGCGGCCGGCGCCGCGATCGTCGAGCTGGACTCGGCGCTCTCCCTCGACCTGGATCTGCCCGAGGACCTGGTGCTGGCCGACGCGCTCGGCCTGTTCGGTCCGGTTCGCCGTGTCGGCTGAGCGCGACTCCGCCGAGCCGGGGCAGCCAACGGGCGGACTCACCGACCCCGGGCAGCCAACGGGCGGGCCCGTCCGATCGCCGGCCGG
>JANMQO010000129.1:0-3879 GCA_031370565.1 Chloroflexota bacterium | reverse complement strand
TGGCGCGGCAGCTTCGTTCGCAGAACACCCGATCGACCTGCTCCGCCGACTTCGCTTCCGGGTCACGGTCAACACCGACAACCGGTTGATGAGTGATGTGACGCTGTCCGGTGAGTTCGCCGCGCTGGATGCCGCGTTCGGCATCGGCCTGGGCGAGATGGAGTGGATGACGCTCAACGCGATCAAGTCCGCCTTCCTCCCGTTCGACGAACGGCTCCGCCTCATCGACGAGGTGCTGAAACCCGGCTATGCGCGCCTTCGACGCGAGGCCGCCGGGTAGTCCTGGTGCCTACTGCCCGCTGCGCTCGGTCCTGCTCCGTCGACCCCGGACTGCCCCCGCTCCACCCGCCGCGACCGGTCCGACGCCGCACTCAGTCCGCACGACCCGGCCCCGCTCGACCGGGACCGTCCCTTCCCGCTCGGCCCTCAACCGCCCTCGCGGCCCGGTCGCCGTCAGCCGGCCGGGGGCGCCTCGGCCGCCACGACGGTGGTCGGCAACGTGTCCAATAGCGGCTCTGTCCACGTCCAGGCGGCACCGTGGTGGTGGCCAACCGCGCCATGGCGGGCCGCCTCCACGCGCAGCGGTAGCCCGAAGATCTCGATGAAGCCGACGGCGGCCGCATGGTCGAACGCATCGCCCTCGTCGTACGTGGCCAGGCTCTTGTCGTAGAGCGAGAGCGGTGAGCGGCGGCCCACGAGTACGGCAGTCCCGTGATCCAGCCGGATCCGCGCCTCGCCGCTGACCACCCGCTGCGAGGACGCCACGTAGCCGCGCAGGTCGCGGTGAAGGGCGCTGAACCACAGCCCGTCGTAGGTCAGCTGGGCCAGTTCGCTGGCCACGATCTTGTTGAACCGGAGTGTGTCCTTCGAGAGGGTCAGGCTCTCCAGCGCGCGATGGGCGACATGCAGCACGGCCGCCGCGGGCGCCTCGTAGATCTCGCGGCTCTTGATGCCGACCAGCCGATCCTCGACGTGATCCACCCGACCGACGCCGTGGGCGCCGGCCAGGGCATGCAGCCGCTCGATGAGCTCGACCGGTGCCAGCCGGACGCCGTCGAGCGCGACCGGGATGCCGCCCTCGAACTCGATGACGATCTCGACCGGGTCGGGTGCCGCGCCGGCATCGACCGTCCACTCGTAGGCGTCCGCCGGCGGCGTGACCCACGGGTCCTCCAGGACGCCCGTCTCACAGGACCGGCCCCACAGGTTCACGTCGATCGAGTAGGGCGAGCTCTTGGTGATCGGGATCTCGATCCCTCGGGCCGCGGCGTAGTCGATCGACTGCGCACGGGACAGGCCCATCCCGACCCGCATCGGGGCGACCACCTCCAGACCGGGATCGAGGGCATGGACGGCGACATCGAAGCGGACCTGGTCGTTGCCCTTGCCGGTGCAGCCGTGGGCGACCGCGTCCGCCCCCTCGCGCGAGGCAACCTCCACGAGGAGTTGCGCGATGAGCGGTCTGGCCAGCGCGGTCGCCAGCGGGTAGACGCCCTGGTACAGCGCGTTGGCCTGGAGGTGCGGCCAGACGAAGTCCGTGGCGAAGCGCTCTCTGGCATCGACCACGTAGGCCGTGGAGGCGCCGGCCTTGATCGCCCGACGTTCCACGCCTTCGCGCAGCGACCCGCCTCCGACATCGATGGTGAGGGTGACCACCTCGGCGTCGAACTGCTCCCGGAGCCAGGACACGGCGACCGACGTGTCGAGCCCGCCCGAGTAGGCGAGGACGACTTTCTTCATGCGAGAGCCTCCGGTACTGCGCTGGGAAAGAGGGCCGGTTGGGCCGGCGCCTGAGGTTCGTGCAGGCCCTGGATCGCCCGGAAGCGCCCGAGCCAACGATCGAGCCGCTGCTCGTCGCCAAACAGGACCAGGAGCGTATTGTCACCCGCCAGGGTGCCTTCCTGCTCCGTCAGGGTCGACTCGTCGATCGCCTGGGCGATCGTGTTGGCGGTGCCCGGCGAGCTGATGATCAGCAGCGTCAGTCCGCTGCGCCCGACGCGCACCGGGATGTCGGCCAGGATCCGGCGCAGACGGTCGTTCGATGGCGGCGCCTTGACCGAGAGATCTTCCGGCGCGACGTAGACATGCTGCTCGCCGCGGCTCACCTTGACCAGGCCCAGCTCGGCGATGTCGCGGCTGACCGTCGCCTGGGTCACTGCAAAGCCACGCCGTCCGAGCACCTCGGCGAGCTCGCCCTGGCTGCCGATCGGCTCGTGGGCCACCAGCTCACGGATCGCCCGCTGGCGCTCGATCCGCGTTCCGCCGCTCGTGCCATTGCGCATGGTGGCCCCTCAGACCGCGCCGACTCGCGACGAGCGGCTCGCACTGAGCCGGGTCCCGAAGGTCGGGTCGTCGAGGGCGCGCACGAGCGCGTTGGGGGCCGAGGAGTCGGCGATGATGGCCTCGGCGCCATCCCAGCCGAGCGCGGCCAGCGCGGCTCGAATCTTGGGCACCATGCCGCCCGCGATTGTGCCGTTCTGGATGAGCGCCTCGGCCTCGCCGACGGTGAGCGTGTCGAGCCGCCGGCCATCGGCGTCTCGAACGCCGTCGACATCGGTCAGCAGGACGAGCTGGCGGGCACCCAGACCGGCGGCGATTCCGGCCGCGGCATCGTCGGCGTTCACGTTGCACACGACGCCGTTTTCGTCGCGCGCGAGGGGCGCCACCACGGCGACCTGGCCGCCTACCAGGAGCGCATCGAGCAGGTCTCGGCGCAAGCCGACCACGTGGGCGACCAGGCCCATGGCGGGAATGCGCTCGGCGATGAGCAGGCCGCCATCGACCCCCGACAGGCCCACGGCATCCACCCCGAGATCGCGCAGCGCGGCGACCAGTTCGCTGTTGACGACGCCGCGCAGGACCGCCGCAGCCACCTCCAGCGCGGCCGCATCGGTCACCCGCAGGCCACCCTCGAAGTGCGACGGCACGCCCAACCGGTCGAGCCATTCGGTGATCCGCCGACCGCCCCCGTGGACCAGCACGACCGGCCGTCGGCGAGCCACGGCGGCCACCTCGGCCAGGATCTGGCGTTGATCGTCGATCGTCGTCCCGCCCAGCTTGACGACCAGGACCTCACTCATGCGTCGCGCTCCCCGGCAGGTACGCCGCTCACGTCGTGTACTCCGAGTTCTCGACCACGTAGGCCTCGGTCAGATCGCAGCCGAACGCCTCGCCGGCACCGGCCCCGAGCCCGAGGTCCAGCCGGATGAGCACCTCCGGCACGTCCATCGCGGCGCGGGCCGCCGGTCGGTCGAAGGGGGTGGGGCCGCCGGCCGAGCCGTCGAAGACGAGCTGACCGGCAATCGCGACCCGGAGCAGGTCCGGGTCGAGCCGAACCGGGCCGCCTGCGCGACTGGCCGCTTCGATAACGCTCAAGCCGCCGGCCTCGAGCACGGCGGCGTCGGCCAGCCGGGCATTGCCGGCCGCCGCCACGATCCGGCCCCAGTTCGGATCGCGGCCGTGTGCCGCGGCCTTGACCAGGCTGCTGGAGATGACTGCCCGGGCGATGGCTCGTGCGTCGGCGTCGTCGTCGGCGCCGGATACCTGGCAGGTCAGCAGGGTCGTGGCCCCTTCGCCGTCGGCGGCCTGCTGGCGGGCAAGGTCGCGAGCGACCGCCTCGAGCGCGCGCCCGAGGATCGCCGCCGCGGGCGACCCTCGCTCGACCGGAGCCGCGCCGGCCACTCCGGAGGCGAGCGCGAAGACGGTGTCGTTGGTGCTCGTGTCGCCGTCCACGCTGAGCTGGTCCCATGTGCGGACCGTGGCCGCGCGGAGCAGGTCATGCAGGACCGACGGCTCGACAGTCGCGTCGGTCAGGACGATCGCCAGCATCGTGGCCATCCGGGGATGAATCATGCCGACGCCCTTGGCGATGCCGCTGAT
>JANMQO010000107.1:0-7951 GCA_031370565.1 Chloroflexota bacterium | reverse complement strand
CCGACATCGACACCGTTGCCGACGGCATCGCCGATCGGACCGACTGCGCCGCCGAGTCCTGCCCCGAGCTCGTGAGTCACGCCCGTCGCTGGACGGCGTTGCGCAGCCTCCTGCGGGCCACTGAACCGGCCACTGAACCGGGCCGACGAACCAGCCACAGCGCCAGCCCGGGGCGGAGCCGGCCGGGAGCCGCTCTGCTACCCTGTGCTCGTCCTTGACAGCCGGTCCCGTGAGGCCGGCGTACCGGTTCCGTGAGGCCGGGAAGGAGGCTCGTCTGCTGTGTCAGCGCCTGTCCGCCGCGTCGCTCGTGCCCGCCCGCCCTCGCCATCTCCGCTGACCCCGACACCGACGGGCGACGACCTCCAGCTGGGCAATTCGTGCCGCTGATGCCCATCCCGCCGCAACCGCTGGCCAGCTCGATCGTCGATCCGCGTGTCGGCGACCTGGGCCCGGCCCTGCTGGCGCTGGCCGATGGAACGATCTTCCCGGGTATCGCCTTTGGAGCGGCCACGGCGGCCGGCGGCGACATGGTCGTGAACACCAGCCAGACCGGTTACCAGGAAGTCTGCACGGACCCGTCGTACGCCGGCCAGGTCGTGGCCATGACCTACCCGCTCATCGGCAACTATGGGCGGCTGCTCGAGGACGACCAGTCAGAACGGCCGTGGCTGCGGGCGCTGGTGGTCGCCAACGCCACCGCAGCCGTCGTCGAGCGAGCCGCCCAGCTCGCGGCCCTGCTTCGGGATGAGGGCATTCCCGCCATCGCCGGCGTTGATACCCGGGCACTGGCGCGTCACCTTCGCGCGCACGGCTCGATCCCGGGGATTGTCACGGCACCAGGCCAGACGGATGCGGCGGCCGCCGTGGCCGCTGCGCGCGCGCTGCCCAGCTGGGAGAGTCAGGACTTCGTCGACCTTGTCTCGCCGACGGCGCCCCGGGACATTGGCGCACCCGGCGAAGGCCCGCTCATCGCGATCATCGATTTTGGTCTCAAGGCGAACATCGTCCGCTCACTCCTGAGGCGTGGTGCTCGCGTCCGGATCCTGCCCCATACCGCAACGGCGGCGGACGCGCTCGATCCGGAAATTGCGGGGCTCGTGCTCAGCCCCGGACCGGGCGACCCAGCCCGCTTGGGCGGACCGGTCGCGCTGGCGCGCGCGGCCATCGCGAGCGGCCGCCCGCTGCTGGGGATCTGCCTGGGCCATCAGATCGTGGGGCGGGCGGCCGGAGCGGAGACACGGCGGCTGCGCTACGGGCATCACGGCGCCAACCATCCGGTCCGGGATGTCGACAGCGGCCTGGTCCAGGTGACGGCCCAGAACCACGAGGTCCAGGTCGTGGCTGACGGGCTGCCCGCGGCCAGCGGCTTCCACGTCAGCCAGATCAACCTGAACGACGGCTCCGTGGAGGGGCTGCGTCACCGGGAGCTGCCGATCGAAACCGTCCAGTACCACCCCGAAGGAGCGCCGGGACCGCTCGATGCGCTGGCCGTGTTCGACCGGTTCGTGGCGGCATGCCGAGCGTGATCGCCCGGCTGCGTCGATGACCGACATCGTGCGCGGCGCCAAGCCCGCGTCCGTCCTCATCCTGGGCTCAGGGCCGATCGTCATCGGCCAGGCGGCCGAGTTCGACTATGCCGGCACGCAGGCCTGCCGGGCGCTCCGCGCAGAGGGCGTCCGGACGATCCTGGTGAACTCCAACCCGGCCACGATCATGACCGACGTGACGGTCGCCGACGCGGTCTACCTGGAACCGCTCACCGTCGAGGTGGTCGAGGCGATCATTGCGCGCGAACGGCCCGAGGGCCTGCTGGCCGGGCTCGGTGGCCAGACCGCCCTCAACCTGGCGGTCGCCCTGGCCCGGGCCGGCGTCCTGGAGCGCCATGGCGTCCGGCTCATCGGGACGCCGCTCGAGGCGATCGAAATGGCCGAAGACCGTCAGCTGTTCCGGGCACTCCTCGATCGGCTCGGTCAGCCGTACGCGCCTTCGTTCATCGTGGAGGGCGCCACGGAGGCGGATCGCGCGGCAGCGGCGGAGGAGGCCCTGGCCACGATCGGACTACCGGCCATCGTCCGCCCGGCGTTCACGCTGGGCGGCACCGGCGGCGGGATCGTCGGCACGGAACCCGCCTATCGCGAGCGGATCCGAGCCGGCCTGCGTGCCTCGCCGATCGGGCAGGTCATGGTCGAACGCTGCCTCGTCGGCTGGCAGGAGGTCGAATACGAGGTCATGCGCGATGCCGATGACACGTGCATCGCGGTGTGTTCCATGGAGAACGTCGATCCGCTCGGGGTGCACACGGGCGATTCGATTGTGGTCGCGCCGGTCCAGACGTTGCCTGATCCGGTCCACCAGCGGCTGCGCAGCGCCGCCCTGGCGATCATTCGCGCCCTCGGCGTCGAAGGGGGCTGCAACGTGCAGTTCGCCCTCTCGCCCGACTACGCGGACTATGCGGTCATCGAGGTCAACCCGCGGGTCAGCCGGTCGTCAGCGCTGGCCAGCAAGGCGACCGGCTATCCGATCGCCCGAGTCGCCGCCCAGATTGCCGCCGGTCGCCGGTTGGCGGAGATCCCCAACGTGGTGACGGGGACGACTGTGGCCGCCTTTGAGCCGGCCCTCGACTACGTGGTGGTCAAGCTGCCGCGCTTCCCGTTCGACAAGTTTCCGACCGCCGATCGGTCGCTGGGCAGCCAGATGAAGGCCACCGGCGAAGTCATGGCCATCGATCGGACGTTCGGGGCTGCCCTGAACAAGGCGCTCCGCGGTCTGGAGCAGGCCGGCGTCGGGCCGATCGCCGAGGATCCCGCCTGGGCGTCCGAGCTGGCCTACCTGGCGGCTGCGCTGACTCCCGATCCACTCCTTGATGACGATGCGCCGGTCCGCTGGATCGGCACCGACGGCGCCGCCTGCGAATCGACCCGACACGCCGAGCGGACCGCGGCCCCGATCGTGGCGCGCCAGTTCCTGGCTCCGTCCGACACGCGCCTGTGGCGGATTCTGGCCTTGTTGCGTCGAGGCGTGCCCGAGGCGGCCGTCGGGCTGGCAACCGGGATCAGTTCCTGGTTCCTGGCCGAGTTCGGTCGGGCTGTCGCGCTGGAACAGGCCGTGGGCGCGCTGGGCCCGAGCCTGGCCGAGCCGACCGATCCCGTCGCGGCAACGTTGCTGGCCACGGCCAAGCGGGCCGGCTTCGGCGATCGCGAATTGGCGACCCTGGCGAATACCAGCGGCGCCGCCCTGCGCGACGCGCGGCGCAGCCTGGGCCTGCGGCCCGGTTACGCCATGGTCGACACGTGCGCCGCCGAATTCGTCGCGGAGACGCCCTACTTCTACTCGACCTACGCCGCGGCCGGCTCGCCCGCCGAGGCGAGCCCCGTCGCTCGACCAGCGGCCCTGGTCATCGGCTCCGGGCCGGTCCGGATTGGGCAGGGGATCGAGTTCGACTACTGCGCTGTCCAGGCAGCGGAGGCGCTGCGTCGGCTGGGTTGGCAGGCGATCATGATCAACTCGAACCCAGAGACGGTCTCGACCGACTTCGATGCCTCCAGCCGACTCTATTTCGAGCCGCTCGACGAGGAGTCGGTGCTGGGCGTGATCGAGGCAGAGACGCCGCCCGGCATGGGTCTGCTGCCGGCCTTCGTGCAGTTCGGTGGCCAGACGCCACTCAACCTCGCGGCGGGTCTGGCCGCGGCCGGCGTGCCGCTGCTCGGAGCGGACCTGGAGACGATCGATCAGAGCGAGGACCGCAGCCGCTTTGCCGCGCTGCTCGACCGCCTGGGGATCCCTCAGCCCGAGGGTGGCATGGCCCACAGCGTCGACGAGGCCCTGACCCTGGCCGAGCGGATCGGCTACCCAGTCATCGTCCGGCCTAGCTTCGTCATCGGTGGTCTCGCCATCGACTTCGCCTACTCGCCGACGGACCTGGTTCGCCAGCTGGCGATGGCCACCGTGGTCGACCCGGATCGGCCGGTCCGGGTCGACCGCTACCTCGAGGGCGTCGAGGTGGACGTCGACGCAATCTCGGACGGCACCGAGGTGCTCATTCCCGGACTGCTCGAGCACGTCGAACGGGCGGGCGTGCATTCGGGCGACTCAGTTGGCGTGTTCCCGCCGCAGACGGTGTCCCCCGGCGACCAATCGCTGATCGTCGCTACCATGGAACGGGTGGCCCTGGCGCTGGGTGTCCGTGGCCTGGTCAACGCCCAGTTCATCGTCCGCGAGGACGGCGTCTACCTCATCGAGGTCAACCCGCGGGCCAGCCGGACCGTGCCCTTCATGAGCAAGGTGACCGGCGTACCGATGGTCGAGTTGGCCGTCCGGATCGCCCTGGGCGAGACGCTCCGCCAGATGGGCTGGCCGCCTGGCCTGCTGCCGGTACCTGCGCTGGTCGCCGTCAAGGCGCCGGCCTTCTCCACGGCCAAGCTGCGTGGCGTCGATCCCTCGGTGGGCCCCGGCATGCAGTCGACCGGTGAGGTCATCGGGATCCACACGGATGCCCGCGTCGCGATGGCCAAGGCGTTGCTTGGCGCGGCGCTCGTGCCACCGCGGCCGGGGGCTGGCGGTGCCCTGGCACTGCTCTCGATCGCCGACCGGGACAAGCCGCTGCTTGGACGCCTGGCCGACGGCCTGGCCCGGGCGGGCTACCGTTTCGCGGCCACCGACGGCACCGCTGTGGCGCTCAGGGCGGCCGGACACCAGGTCCAACTCGTGGCCAAGTACGGTGCCCCGTCCGATTCGCCCGGCCTGCCGATCCTGGCGCTCATCGAGTCGGGCGAACTGCGCCTGGTGGTCAACACGCCGACTCCGCAGTCTGGAGCCGTGCGGGACGCCGCGGAGATCCGGCTGGCGGCGACTGCTGAAGGGATCCTGTGTCTGACCGCGATCGAGACGGCGGTGGCGGCCGCGGACGCCCTGGACCCGTCGGTCATTGTGCGGCTGGCCGAGGTCCGCTCCTTGCGCGAGTGGGTGCCCGAAGCCCCAGGATCCGCGACCGCGATTGCCCTGCCAGGGAACCGGCCGCACTGACGGGACCCGGTTACGCTGATCCTGCGCCGGGTGGGACGCGAGACGGCAGCATGACGAGTGGACGGTATCCTGCCGGCCATCGTCCACCATGGGCCGATTCCACGATGGGGGGAGCGATGAACGCTGGCACGTTCGGGGCGGACCGCGACATCTTCGGCGCGGCCCGCGAGTTTCGGGCGATTGCCTCGGACTTCGTCAAAGCGCACGGCGTCGCCGGGGCATCGCTCGGCATCGTGGCGGCCGGCGAACTCGTCTGGAGCGCCGGGCTTGGGCTGGCCGACCGAGCCACCGGCCGTCCGGCCGACGAACGCACCGTGTACCGGATCGCCTCGATCACCAAGACCTTCACCGCGACCGCGATCGTGCAGCTGCGCGACGCTGGCGGCCTGCGGCTCGACGATCCGCTTGTCGAGCATCTGCCCGAGGCTCGCGCCATCCGCAACCGGTTCGGGCCGATGAGCGACATCACCATCCGGCGCCTGCTCGACCATACCAGCGGACTGCAGGGCGAACCGCCCAATCGCCAGCCACTCGCGTACAGCCACTACACGATCAAGGAGTTGCTGGCCGTGCTCGGCGACGTCATCGTCGCCATCGCGCCGGGATCCGCGCACAAGTACTCCAACCTGGGCTACGAGCTGCTCGGCGAGGTCATTCGGCGGGTCGCCGGTCGACCGTATCGGGACTACGTACGTGAAGCCATCACCGAGCCGCTGGGCATGCGCTCGACCACGCATGAGCCGCAGGGCGCGCTCCTCGACCGATTGGCGGTGGGCTACAACGAAGCCCGCTACAGCGACGACCTGGGCTTGGCTCAACTTCCACCGCCAGGGAGCATGGCGGCCGGCGGTGGGCTCTATTCGTCAGTTGAGGATCTGGCCCGCTGGGTGGCTCAGCAGTGCCGCACGGACGCGACTCTCGAGCGTGGCGAACAGCAGGTCCTGGCAGGCTGCTCACTGCGCGAGATGCAGCGACCAACCGTTGTCATCGATCCGGCCTGGTTGGAAGCCCAGGGCCTGGGCTGGTACGGCACGCGGCGCAGCGACCTCGTGCTCATCGGCCACTCCGGAGCGCTGGACGGCTTCCAGTCCAACGTCTCGTTCTTGCCAGACGAAGGGCTCGGCGCGATTGTCCTTGTCAACGGCATCGCGCCCGCCACTGAGCTCGCCATCTGGCTGATCGAGGCCGCCCTGCCGCTGCACCGGGCTGAGCAGGCCGCGGCACGGACCTTCCCCGCACCGCCTGCCGTGCCTGCGGCCTGGGCGGAGCTGCTCGGGCGGTACGTCGACCCGGCGCTGGGCGACGGCGCCACGGTCGAGTGGCGGGCGGGCCGTCTGCTGCTCGTTCCGGACGAGGGAGCGCGCGGACCCCACTGGCTCGAGCCGGCCGATGATCCACTGACCTTCACGATCCAGGGCGGCCGCCTGGCCGGCGAAGCAGTGCGCTTCCTACGTGGCACGAGCGGCGCTGTGGAGCGCCTGCTGGCGGCCGGCTACCCGATGATCCGGATGATGCCCGCAGGCGGTCGTCCGGCTCGGGAGTAGGAGGAGCGTTCCTGGCGCCTGGTCGGCCCGTTCGCCGTGGCACAGCCGTGGCAGAGACGGGGCACCGGGTGAAGCGCGGTCAGTCGCTCGCGCTCGTACAATCGAGTCGTCTACATTCATGGCCCGGTCCCTGTCGCCGGTCGCCTGCTCAGTTCGTCGATCCGCCGGAGTGCCCCCATGTCGATCCCCGCCGTCCGCTTCACCGAGGCTCGGCTGCCCAACGGCCTGCGGTTCATCCTGGCCGAGGACCACCTCGCGCCGGTGGTCGCCGTCAACCTGTGGTACGGCGTCGGCTCGAAGCACGAAGTCGTGGGCAGGACCGGCTTCGCCCACCTGTTCGAGCATGTCATGTTCCAGGGCAGCAGGAACGTGGCCAAAGCCGAGCACATCGCCCTGGTCCAGGCCGCCGGCGGAACGATGAACGGAACGACCTGGCTGGACCGCACGAACTACTTTGAGACGATGCCCAGCCACCAGCTGGAGTTGGCCCTGTGGCTCGAGGCAGACCGAATGGGGACGCTCCTCGAGGGGCTGACCCAGGAAAACCTGGACAACCAGCGGGAGGTGGTCAAGAACGAGAAGCGCTCGTCGTACGACAACCGTCCCTACGGCAGCTGGTCGGAGAAGCTGCAGGCGCACCTGTTTCCACCCGAGCACCCCTACCACCACCCGACGATCGGCTCGATGGCCGACCTCGATGCCGCCTCGATCGATGACGTATCGGCCTTCTTTCGGACGTACTACGCGCCGAACAACGCCGTCCTGTCGATCGTCGGCGATCTTGATCCTGGACAGGCCGCCGGCTGGGTCGAGCACTATTTCGGGCGCATCCCGGCCAACCCCGCCATTCCGGTGCTGGGCGATCTGTCCCTGCCGCCGACGCTCGGCGGTGAACGGCGCGAGATCGTTGAAGACCGCGTCCCGTTGCCGCGGATCTTCTTCGGGTTTCGAGCACCGCCGTTGGGCGACGAGCGCCTGGACGCACTGGAGGTCGGCGTCCAGGTCCTGGCGGGTGGCAAGGGCAGCCGGCTGAATCGCCGCCTGGTGCGTGATGAGCGGATCGCGCAGGACGTGGCCGCGTTTACGCTCGGCCTCGTCGGCGGGGGCTCGATCGTCGCCGGCTGGGCGACGGTTCGTCCGGGCGTCCCGGTGGCCCAGGTTGAGGCGGCCTTTCTCGACGAACTGGAGCGAATGGGGCGCGAGCCCATCTCCGTCGACGAACTCGCCCGCGCCCACGCTCTGATCGAGACGGAGGAGCTGGGCGCGTTGCAGCGGGTGGAGGAACGGGCCGACCGGTTGTCTATGTACGCCATGCTGTTCGATGACCCGGACCTCATCAACCAGATGCTGCCGCGCTACCTGTCCGTCGACCCGGAACGCATCCG
>JANMQO010000100.1:0-3999 GCA_031370565.1 Chloroflexota bacterium | reverse complement strand
CCTGGCTGGAGACGCTGTGGACGACAATCGTCGAGCGGGTCGCCAGCCGGCCCACGGGTTCGTACACCAGCCGACTGCTCGAGGGCGGGGTCAATGCGGTCGCTCGCAAGGTGACCGAAGAGGCGACCGAGGTACTGCTGGCGGCCAAGGATGACGCGACCGCGCAGGCTGCCAAGACCGACCGTGCCACGACCCAGCTGGCCCTGGCCGGCGAGGCGGCCGACCTCGTCTTCCACGCCCTGGTGCTGCTGGCCGAGCGAGGCCTGTCGCCTTCGGCGGTGCTCGACGTGCTGCAGGAGCGCCATCGAGCCTGAACGGCGGCGGATCCGGGCCCTGTGCCAGTGACCCGAGCCCCACGCAGCGTGCCGACAACGCCGATCCCTGCGCCGTGTCGCGCGGCCGAGCTGAACCTCAGTCCGGGTCGACCCGGACGATCCGATACGTGCGCTTGCCGCTGCGCAGGACGAGATAGCTACCGGCGATCGGCGCTGGCAACGGTGCGTCCGGCCCGCTCAGCCGCTCTTCGTTGATCGAGACACCGCCCTGGCCGATCGCCCGGCGGGCCTCGCCGTTGGAGGCGAACAGGCCGGCCTCCACGGTCAGGCCGATCGGTCCGGTCGCCAGATCCGCGACGCGCACCACGGCATGAGGAAGCTGCTCGAAGGCGAACGCCAGTGCCGCCGGTCCGAGCGTGGGCAGCTGTCGGCTGAACACGGCCAGGCTGACCTCTTCGACCCGGGCGGTCACACTCGCACCGTGGACGCGTGCCGTCAGGTCGGTCGCCAGGGCGTGCTGGACGAGGCGCCGTTCGGGTGCCGCGGTCGCCTCCGCCTCGATCGCCTCGATCGCCGCTCGGTCGAACAGGGTGAACAGCCGGATCAGGCGCACCGCCTCGGCATCGTCGACGTCGAGCCAGTACTGATAGAAGGCGTAGGGTGATGTGCGGGCTGGGTCAAGCCAGACGGCTGTGCCCTCGGCTGTCTTGCCGAACTTCTTCCCGTTCGAGCCGAGCAGCAACGGGAAGGACAGGGCGTGGGCCGGCTCGGCACCTCCGGCCGAGGCGCTGGCCGCGACGTCCGCGGCGAGGTCCATGGCGCCCGCACCGGCGCCCGCACCGGCGCCCTCCACGCGCCGGATGAGCTCCAGGCCGGCCGTGATGTTGCCCCACTGGTCGGCGCCGCCGGTCTGCAGCTCAACTCCCCTGGTCCGGTACAGGTGCAGGAAGTCGGCGGCCTGCAGGAGCATGTAGCTGAACTCGGTGAAGGTCAGCCCGCTCTCGAGGCGGTTGCGCACCGAATCCTTGGCCAGCATGTATGGGATCGTGAAGTGCTTGCCGACATCGCGCAGGAAATCGAGCATGCCGATCTCGCCCAGCCAGTCGTGGTTGTCGACGATCTCCGCCGCACTCGGTCCGGGCGTGAAGTCGAGAAAACGGCCCAGCTGTGCCGCCAGTCCAGCCGTGTTGGCCACGACCTGTTGACGGTCCAGCAGATTGCGCTCGGCCGAACTTCCCGATGGATCGCCGATCATGCCGGTCGCCCCTCCGATGACGACCACCGGTCGGCCGCCGTGGCGCTGGACGTGCAGCAGACCAAAGACGGGTACCAGGTGGCCGACGTGCAGCGACGGCCCGCTTGGATCGAAGCCGTTGTAGGCGGCGATCGGCCGTCCGTCGGCCAGGCGCGCGGTGAGGCCCGGCGTGAGGTCCTGGAGGAGCCCGCGCCAGCGCAGCTCGGCGAGCAAGCCGGCGGGGTCCGGACGACCCATGGCAGGGACCGTCACAGACCCGCCGGGCGAGGCGTCAGACGGCGCGAGATCGAGGGGGATCGGTTCATGTGGACCCTATGCTATCGTGGTTGGGAGCATGCAGACCAGCCTCGCCCGGCGTCAGCGCCACCGTCGCAGCGGCAATCGTCGGCCCGGCGCCAGCGCCGGCTCGGCCATCGCCATCGCGCTTCCCCTGTTTCTGTTCGGTGCATTCGTCCTGCTCGGGGTGGTGGGGGCGGCAGCGGCGGTCGGGGCGTACGGCTTCTACAGCCAGGGTCTGCCAGACCCGCAACAGCTCCTGGCCGACCTGAGCTTCGCTCAGGAAACGGTCGTCTATGACCGGACCGGCAAGACCGAACTGGCCCGCTTCGGCCAGGTCAAGCGCGACGTGGTCACCTATGCCGAGATCCCCCCGATCGTCATCGACGCCACGACGAGCATCGAGGACAAGACGTTCTGGGAGAACGCCGGCTTCGATCCGGTCGGGATCGTATCGGCCGCGATCGCCACAGCGCAGGGCAATGAACGCGGTGCGTCGACCATCACTCAACAGCTGGTGCGCGCTCGGCTGCTCCCGCCAAGCGCCTTTCTCGGCTCCCGCTACGAACGCAAGATCCGCGAGATCATCCAGTCGATCCGCCTGACCCAGGAGTACAGCGGCACGGATGGCAAGCAGCGGATCCTGGCGGCCTACCTCAACCAGAACTACTACGGCAACCGGAGCTACGGGATCGCGGCCGCCGCCCAGAGCTACTTTGGGATCAGCGATCTGTCCAAGCTGAGCGTCGCCCAGGCCGCCATCCTGGCTGCCATCCCCAAGTCGCCGACCGATTACGACCTGGTCAAGAACGCCGTACCGCAGTGCAGCGTGATCGTCGCGCCGGGGGTCGACTGTCCGGCTGGCAAGATGCAGCTCGTGGTGCCGCCCGACTCGCCCATCGTGCAGCGTCGCAACAATGTCCTTGAGCAGATGAAGACGCGCAGCGTGCTGACGGCGGGCAAGTACAGCGCCGCAGACTTTGATCGGTTCAAGGACGAGAAGGTGGTGCTCGTTGCCCAGACCACTGCCAACTGGCTCGCTCCCCATTTCGTGTGGCAGGTTCGGCACCAGCTCGGGACCATCCTGTGCCCGCTCACGCCGGACGCCTGCGAACTGGTCGACAGCGGCGGCTATCGGGTGATCACGACGCTGGACTGGAAGCTCCAACAGAAGGCCGAGAAGTGGGTCAAGGCGGCCGCCATCGCGCCCAACCGTCCGGACACGGCGGCCTACCTCAAGAGCATCAAGGTCCCCTACCAGCCGTGGATCCAGGACCTCAAGGGACGCGGCATCTTCAACGCCGCGCTGGGCGCGATTGACTACCGGACGGGCCAGATCATGGCCTACGTGGGCAGCGGCTCGTACTACGAGAAGCCCAACGGCAAGAAGTTCCAGCCCCAGTTCGACGTGCTCGGTGACGGCTGGCGACAGGTCGGCTCGGCCTTCAAGCCGGTCGGCTACCTGACCGGGATCGAGGACCACACGACGACAGCCGCCTCACTGTTCATGGACGTCGTGACGGACTTCGGCAACAAGTACACCCCGGGTGACGCCGACCTGAGCGAGCGCGGCCCCGTGCGCCTCCGCGAGGCGATCCAGTTGTCGCTCAACATTCCGGCCATCAAGGCGGCGCTCATCAGCGGACCGGATCACGTCTTCGATTTCGCCAAGCGGTTCGGCATCAAGTGGCAGAACCCGACCAATCCGGCCGGTGGCTCGATCGCAATTGGCACGCTCGAGTTGCACTACATCGATCTGATCGGTGCCTTCGGCGTGATCGCCAACGGCGGCGTGCTCATGCCGCGGACCGCCATCCTGTCGGTGACCGACAGCAACGGGGCCAAGGCCTGGCCGCCGGCCGGCGTGACCCAGGCAGGCACTCGAGCGGTCAGCTCGCAGGCGGCCTGGATCATGCAGAACATCATCGCTTCGAACACGGATCCAGCGCAGAACCCGTTCTGGGCGCTGCGTGGCATCTATGACGGCAACACGCGCCGGCCGGCGACGCTCAAGACGGGCACCACCAACGATGAGATCGACCTGGCCGCCATGGGTTTCCTGGCGCCGCCGGCCGACCCCAAGGCCCCGGCCCTGGTGGCCGGCGCCTGGATGGGCAACTCGGACAACAGCATTCCGCCCAACGGGACGGTGGCCCTGGAGACGGCGGCCAGCCTGTGGCAGGCGTTCCTGAC
>JANMQO010000078.1:0-9668 GCA_031370565.1 Chloroflexota bacterium | reverse complement strand
CGAAGGCGTTGTGGGCCTGGTTGACCAGCACCGCCAGGGTCGATTCGAAGATCGACACGTCGATCCGCTGGCCACGCCCATGCGCCGGCGACCCAGCCCGCTCCCGACCGGCCAGCGCCGCCAGGATCGCGACGGCGCCCTGCAAGCCGGTGACCACGTCGGCGATGGCCACGCCCACCTTGGTCGGTCGGCCGGCCTCACTGTCCGGGAAGCCGGTGATCGACATGAGCCCGGCGACCGCCTGCACCACGAAGTCGTAGCCCGGCTTGCCGGCGTCCGGGCCGGTCGGACCATAGCCGCTGATGGCGAGATGGATCAACTGCGGGTTGAGCGCCGCCAGGGTGTCGTCGTCGAAGCCGAGCCGCTCGAAGCCGCCGACTCGAGCGTTCTCGACGAGCACGTCTGCCCGACCGACCAACCGACGCAGCACCTCGCGACCGGACGCCGCCTTGAGGTCGAGACGGAGCGAGCGCTTGTTCCGATTGACCGCGAGGTAGTAGGCCGACACGCCGGGATCGTCGCTGGCCAGGCGTCCGGCGCCGACCCAAGGGGGTCCCCAGGCTCGCGTGCCATCGCCCTCCGGCGGTTCCACCTTGACCACGTCCGCACCCAGGTCCGCCAGCAGCATCGTGCAGTAGGGACCGGCCAGCACCGTTGAGCAGTCCGCGACGAGGATCCCCGCGAGCGGCCCCGGGGCAGCACTGGTGTCAGGCAGGTCCGGCATGAGGCCGATGGTAGTCGGTGGCGAGTGGCGCGTGCCCACGCCGACGTCCGGAGCCGACCTCGGCTACAGTCTCTCGATGACCGAGCCGCGTCGTTTCACCCTCATGCCCGTGCACGCCCACCCCGACGACGAGACCATCACGACCGGCGGCACGATGGCCGCCACGGTTGCCGCGGGTCACCGTGTCGTGCTCGTGACCTGCACCCGCGGCGAGCTCGGCGAGATCGTCGTCCCGGAGCTCGATACACCGGCCAACCACCGCCGCCTGGGCGAGCTGCGAGCCGTGGAGTTGGAGCGCGCCCTCGATATCCTCGGGGTGACCGAGTGGGAGAACCTGGGCTACCGCGACTCGGGCATGATGGGCGACGTCGGCAATCGCGACCCGCGCTGCTTCTGGCAGGCGGATCTGGACGAAGCGATCGGCCGGCTCGTCTGGTTCGTTCGGCGCCATCGCCCGGACGTCATGACGACCTACAACGACTTCGGCGGCTACGGCCACCCGGATCACATCCGGACGCACCTCGTCGCGGTCGGCGCGTTCGACCGGGCGGGCGATCCGGCCTGGTACCCCGAACAGGTCGCACCAGAACACGGTGGCAGCGGACCCGCGGCAGCCGACGGCGGGCTGGCCACCTGGCAGCCACTGAAGCTGTACGAGCAGGCCATCCCCCACTCCATCCGGATGGCCATGAACGAGCGACTGGCCGCCCTGGGCCGAACGTCCTTCTGGCTACCGCCCGAGAACGCCACCCCCGAACAGCTGGCCGAGCACGAGCAGTTTCTGTCCAAGGCGCTGGTCCCGGACGAGGCAATCACCAGCCGGGTGGACATCGTGCCCTTCCTCGACCACAAGTGGCGCGCCATCCGCGAGCACGTGACCCAGATCAGCGACGAGTCGCCGTTCATGGCCTTCGGGCTGGACGGCTGGCGAGAATTCTGGCCGGTCGAATCGTACGTGCTGCGCGAGTCCCGGGTCGAGGTGGACGTGCCCGAGACGGATCTCTTCGCCGGCCTCGACTAGACAAGACCGGCCAGGCCGGCCGGGTCGGCGAGGCCCGCCGCAGGGACTCAGCTTGCGGCACCGAGGCGGCCGGACCTCGGGCAGGGGCAGCCGAACCTCGGGCAGGGGCAGCCGAACCTCAGATGGCGCTCGTGCAGGCGCGGCACTTCGACGCATCGATGACGTTGGCTTCCTTGCAGTACGGGCAGGTCTTGGTCGGCGTTGGCGCGACTGCGGGCGCCTCCTTGAGGAATACCCGCGAGATCTGGAACACCACGAAGGCAATGACGACGAAGGCAATAATTGTGTTGAGGAAGGCCCCGTAGCGGATCGCCACCTCCGAAGCCGGGTCGCCGCTGACCGCCGCCTTGAGCACGATCTTGAGCGCAGCGAAGTCGACACCGCCGAGGAGCACCCCGACCGGCGGCATGATGACGTCATTGACCAGTGACGTGACCACCGCGTTGAGCGCGACGCCGATGATGACGCCGACCGCCAGGGCCAGCGCGTTGGTCTTGAGCAGGAACCGCTTGAACTCGGACATGGTCTGTGGTCCTCCATTCCCAGATGCCGGATAGGAGAACGCCCCGTCCGGGCGGAGGACGGGGCGTAGGGAGAAGCATCGATGGCGGACCCGACCGGATTCGAACCGGCGATCTCCAGCGTGACAGGCTGGCATGTTGGGCCGCTACACCACGGGTCCAGTTGTGGCGAATGCGGAGGATAGCAGGTACGGAGCGATTCCGGGGCGTTCGCAGGCCGGCGGCTCCGCGCCCCGAGCCAACCTATACTCGACGGCGATGGATCAGATCGACCTGCGCTCCGACACCGTCACCCGCCCGACCCCCGAAATGCGTCGGGCGATGGCCGAAGCCGAGGTCGGCGACGACGTCTTCGGCGACGACCCGACCGTCATCGCCCTGGAGGCCCGTGCCGCCGAGCTGCTCGGCAAGGAGGCGGGCCTGTTCGTCACGAGCGGGACCCAGGGTAACCTCGTTGCCCAGATGGCTCACCTTGCCCGTGGTCAGGAGACGATCGCCGGGGCGGAGAGCCACCTGGTCATGGACGAGGCCGCCGGCCATGCCGTGGTCGTCGGGACGAGCATCCGGCAGCTGCGCGAGCACCCCGATGGCACGCTCGACCCTGCCGAGATCGAGCTAGCCTTCCGCGACCCCACGGACACCCACGAGCCACTGAGCGGTCTGGTCACGATCGAGAACACCCACGCTCACTCGATGGGCCAGCCCCTGAGCGCCGCTTACACCGGCCAGGTCGCCCGGATTGCCCACGACCGCGGCGTGCCCCTGCACGTCGACGGCGCCCGCTTCTTCAACGCGGTCGTGGCCCTGGGAACCACAGCCCGCGAGCTCGCCGGACCGGCCGACTCGGTCACCTTCTGCCTGAGCAAGGGGCTCGGCTGCCCCATCGGTTCGGTCCTGGTCGGCCCGGCGGACTTCATCTGGCGCGCGCGTCGGGCGCGCAAGCTGCTCGGTGGCGGCCTGCGCCAGGTCGGCGTCCTGGCCGCTCCGGGCCTGCTCGCCCTGCGCGATGGGCCAGCCGGCATGATCGAGCGTTTGGTCGAGGATCACGCCAACGCGCGCCGCCTGGCCGAGGGTCTGGCCCAGCTCGACGGGATCGTCTCGGCCGGCGGCAATGCCCAACCCGAGCCCGGTCCGTTCGATCCCGGCCGGGTCCGCACGAACTTCGTCATCTTCCGGGTCGAGCGCAGCCGGGCCGCGTTCCTCGACGGTCTCCATGCGCGGAACGTGCGCATGGTGGAATATCCCCACGGGCAAGTCCGGGCAGTCACCCACCATGACGTGACCGCAGCAGACATCGAGACGACCCTGGCGGCCGTTGCGGCTGTCCTGCGAGCGACCACCGGCGCACCAGCCGGGACCCATTGACAGACGGCCACCAGGGCCGCCGGCTCCGGAGGATCCAGTGACCCAGCCGACCCTCGACGAGATCGCGCTGACCCGGCCCGTCCCAGCGCCCGTGCAGGGACCGCTCGACGACGACTTGTACGACCTGGTCGAAGCCCGCTTCCGGCGCATCGTGCGCGACCACCCGGATCTGGCCACCTTCGTCGGGATCCATACCGAGGACCATCGCTTGGCCGATGGCAGCCGGGACGCGGTGCTGGGCGAGATCGCCGCCGATCGAGCCCACCTGGCGACCATCGAGCGGCTCGATCCGGCCGGGCTGTCCGACGAGGCACGCTTCGAGCGCGACCTCGAGATCCACAACCTCCGGCGGGACCTGTTCGACGCGGATGTGCAGCGCATCTGGGAGCGCCGCTCGACGGCCCTCGACGGTGTCGGAGACCCGCTCTTCGCGCTGTTTGCCCGCGACTTCGCGCCGCTGGGCGAACGGCTCGAGGCGATTGCCAGCCGACTCGAGGCCGTGCCGGCGTTCCTCCAGGCGAGCCGCAGTCGCGCGGTCGTCCCGCAGGTGCGGCTGTGGCAGCAGCTCGAGATCGAGACGGCCGGCGAGATCCCCACCCTTTTCGATGAGATCGTGGCCGCCGGCGAGGGCGTTTTCGGCGCGACGGCCCAGCGCCGGCTCGTGGCCGCGGCGGATCGGGCCAGGCTCGCGGTGGCGGAATACGGGACCTTCCTCGAGGGGACGCTCGCTGCCGGTACGGACGACTGGGCGCTCGGCTCGGAACGCTACGACGAGCTGGTCGGCCTGCGCGCGTTCGATGGCCTGGACGCGGACCAGATCCTGGCCATCGGCCAGGAACAGCTGGCGCGCAACAAAGCCGCCCGGGTGGCGGCCGCCCGCGAGATCGATCCCGCGGTGGACGAGCGAACCGTCATCGACCGGATCAAGCGCGACCATCCGGCCACCTTCGAGGCGGCGCTCGAAGCCTACCGGGACGTCATGGTCCGTGCCCGCGCCCACCTCATCGAGCACGACATCGTGACCGTGCCCCCGGACGAGCGAATCTCGGTCATGCCGACCCCGGAGTACGTCCGCAACGTCATCCCGTTTGCTGCCTACTTTGACCCGCCCAAGTTCGATCGCAGCCCATCGGGCATCTACATCGTGACGCCGTCGGTGGGCAACGACCCGAATGCGATGCGGGAGCACAACTACAGCTCGATCAGCAACACCAGCATCCACGAGGCGTACCCGGGCCACCACCTGCAGCTGTCGGTCGCCGGCAAGCACCCCAGCCTGAGCCGCGTCCTGACCAACGCCCCGGAGTTCGTCGAGGGCTGGGGCATGTACTCCGAGCAGATGATGCGCGAGCAGGGCTTCGACGACGCCGCCAACTTCAGGCTGAACATGTACACCGACGCGATCTGGCGCTCATGCCGGATCATCCTCGACGTCCGGATGCACCGCGGGGAGCTGAGCGTCGATGAATCGATCCGGTTCCTTGTGGAGCAGACCAGTTTCGAGGAGGCGAACGCCCGGGCGGAGATCCTGCGCTACACCTACACGCCGACCTACCAGCTGAGCTACCTGCTGGGCAAGGTCCTCCTGCTCCAGCTCCGGGCGGACGAGGCGGCCCGTCTCGGCGTGGACTTCTCGCTGCGCGACTTCCACGACACGCTGCTCACGAACGGCAGCTTGCCGATCAGCTTCCACCGCCGACTCCTCGCCGCGGACGCCGCCGCCGGTCGAGCGGCCACGGTCTGATCGGCGGCCGGTGCAGCTCATCCCCGCGATCGATCTCCAGGGCGGGCGTTCGCGCCTCGTCTACTGGCCCGGTGCTGCCGCTGGCGTCGGGGTACCAACCGACCGTCCCGAACGGATCGCCGCCCTGTTCGTCGAGCAGGGTGCACGCGTCATCCACCTGGTCGACTTCGACGGCGCCCGGGCCGGCCAGCCGGTCAACCTCGAGGCGATCGGGGCGATCGCCGCCCGGATTGCCGTCCCACTCCAGGTCGCCGGCGGCCTGGAGGGCCCGGACCAGATCCGGCTGGCCTTTGCGGCCGGGGCGACTCGGGTCGTGCTGGCCATGAGCGTGGTCGAGGATCTGGCGATGGTGACGGAATGCCTTGGCGTGGCTGGAGACTGGCTGGCGGTCGGGCTCGATCCGCGCCCGGAGCGGTTCGCGGCGTTTCCCTGGCGGCGGCCGCGCGTGCCGACCCTGTCGGAACTCGTCGGGGAACTGGTCGACGCGGGCGTCCGACGGTTCGTCCTGGGCCACGGCGGGTCCAGCCCGGACGTGGACATGCTGGCATCGCTCGCTCGGACGTACGATGCGGACATCCTCGTCGCCGGCGGGGTTTCCGACCTGGCCGGCGTTGCCCGACTTCGCGATGCCGGCGTGGCCGGTCTGATCCTCGGAGAAGCACTGCTATCCGGGGCCATCGAGTTTCCCGCCGCCCTGGAGGCCGCTGCATGATCGGTTTGTTCGCTCGCTCGTCCGCCGTCCGCGGCTGGTCGCTGTTGCTCGCCGCCGCCCTCGTCCTGAGCGCCTGTTCGGCGTCCGCCGGCGCAACCTCCGCCGAGGCGTATGGCGCACCCGCGTCGTCCCGTCCCGAGTCGGCTGCTCCGTCGGCGGCTCCGTCGGCAGCTCCGTCGGTGGCTCCGGTCGGCGGCTCCACGGCCCAGTCAAGCGGCTCCGGCGGCGCCGGCGCCTGCCCGACCAGCCAGCCCGCGCCGCTGGCCAAGGGTCAGCAGCGGACGGTCACGATCGAGACTCCAAAGGGAACCATCGTGATCAAGGTCGAGGCCGACCTCGGCCCGAACGCTGCCGGCAACTTCGTGGCGCTGGCGGCCTGCGGGTACTACACGGGAGTCGTCTTTCATCGACTCGTGCCCGGCTTCGTCATCCAGGGTGGCGACGGTCAGTTTGGCCGGACCCCGAATGTCGATCCGAACAGGGTCGGCCAGGGTGGCCCGGGCTACCAGTTCGCGGATGACCCGGTCACCGTTCCCTACACCCGCGGCACCGTGGTCATGGCCAACGCGGGACCAGGCACAAACGGCAGCCAGTTCTTCATCTGTCTGGCGGACCTGGCCCAGCTGCCGCCCCAGTACTCGGTCTTCGGGCGGGTCACCGCCGGGATGGACGTGGTCGACGCGATCGCCGCCATGCCCAACACCGGCGGCCAGAGCAACGCCGCCATCGATCCTGTCCCGATGACCAGGCTCACCGTCGGCAACTGACGGCTGTCCCAGACCGACCCACACCGAATAGGAGCAGGGAGAACCCGCCATGACCAAGGCCACGATCAGCACCGAGATCGGCGACATTGAAGTCGAGCTGTACACCGAGAGCGCCCCGAAGGCCAGCCAGAACTTCATCGATCTCGCCCGCAAGGGCTTCTACGACGATGTGATCTTCCATCGTGTCATCCCGGGCTTCGTCGTCCAGGGTGGTGATGGCGAGCACGGCAAGAAGTCGAGCCTCAATGCGAGCCGGGTCGGGACCGGCGGGCCGGGCTACAAGTTCGCCGACGAACCCGTCAGCGGTGACTATCTGCGCGGCTCTCTGGCCATGGCCAACTCCGGGCCGAACACGAACGGCAGCCAGTTCTTCATCTGCACGGACGATCTGACCGGCAAGCTGCCCAAGAACTACACCCTGTTCGGGCTGGTCACCAGGGGCATGGACGTCGTGGACCGGATCGTGGCGGCCCCGCGCAACGGCCGCGACCTGCCGAATGAACCAGTGGCGATGACCAAGATCACGCTCGTCGAGGACTGATCCGCCGCCCGCCTTGGCGCCAGTTCAGGAAAGGTTAAGGAATTTACACGGTGAGTTCTGTCAAAACCCTTGGATTCCGGAGCCGGACAGGGTACAGTACGCCTGCTGCTTCGGCAGCCAGCTGCCCCAGCTTCAAGGTCATGGGTAGGTAGGGTCAGGGTAGTCGGTTCAGCCGACGTGATAGATGCCCTTGTAGCGCGGCAGAAGACGGTTCGCTTCGGCGAGCAACTTCACCGGGACAGCATCGGAGCGGTTTCCTTCGGGGGACCGCTCCGAACCTTTTCCGGCGGCTGATTCCACGGCCGCGGCGCCCTCTCCGCGAGTCTGCCTCGAGCGGTGCCACCCGAGGTTCACGCGTTCCACGTGCGAGGCGTCCCGAGATCCCGCTCGACAGCTCGCAGGCGGGCCGTCGGACCCGGTCGATCAGGGCCGATGGCCCTACCGTGCTGAGCGCTGGCCAGCGAACATCCGCTCATCGGACCCGGTGTGTCCCGTGCGCCGCCGGGCATGTGGGCAAGGAGCGCAGCAGCGATGAAGAAGATCCTCGTGGCCTATGACGGTGGCGATCCCGCCCGTCGGGCGCTCGGGATGGCGGCCGAGTTCGCGACCCGTTTCGGGGCGTCGGTCGGCGTCGTCAGCGTCGTGCCGTTCCGCACCGGACGGTCCCCGGTCGACCCGTGGGATGACCGGGAGCTCCATACGCGCCAGCTTGCCGAGGCGCGCGACCTGCTCCGGGAGCGAGGCATCGAGTCGGTGCTCCACGAGCCGGCAGGTGACCCCGCGGTGGAGATCGAGCGGATCGCCGCGTCGGGCGACTACGACGTGATCGTCGTCGGCTCGCGCGGTCTCGGGTCGATCGAGCGGTTCCTGCAAGGCAGCGTGTCCGAGCACGTCGCGACGCACGCCGGGCAGACGGTCATCGTGACCCGTTGACCCACCGCTGCCTCGCCGCCTGACCGTCCAGGACAGCCTCCCCCCGATCCTGGGCGGACCTCCCGCTAGAGTCCGTGATCCCGACGGGCGGCGAAGGTGAGCTCATTCCTGAAATCTGGGTGGGCGATCGAGATGAGCGCCTCGACGCGTTCGCGGATGCTCTTGCCGAAAAGCTCCGCGACGCCCCACTCGGTGACCACGGTCCGGACGTGGGCCCGCGTCGTCACCACGCCTGAACCCTCCTTGATGGACGCGCTGATCCGTGACAGGGTCCCGCCCGCCGCGGTCGAGGGCAGGGCAATGATCGCCCGGCCCTCTGGCGCGAGCGCGGCACCGCGAATGAAGTCCATCTGGCCGCCGACGCCCGAGTAGAGCCGGTGGCCGATGGAGTCGGCCACGACCTGGCCGGACAGGTCGACCTCGATCGCCGAGTTGATCGCAACCATCCGACTGAACGACCGGATGACGTGACTGTCGTTGGTAAAATCGACCGCGCGCATCTCGACCATCGGATTGTCGTGGACGAAGTCATACAGGCGCTTCGAACCCATCACGAACGCGGTCACGATCTTGCCCCGGTTGCGTTCCTTGCGGGCGCCGGTGATGACGCCGGCCTCGACCAGGTCGACGACCGCGTCGGTGAACATCTCGGTGTGGATCCCGAGATCGCGCTTGTGGCGGAGGGCGAGCGCGGTCGCCGCCGGGATTGCGCCGATCCCGAGCTGGAGCGTGCCACCATCCGGCACGAGATCGGCGACATACTCGCCGATCCGGCGTTCGACCTCGCTGACCTCCTCGACCGGGTGCTCGTACGGTGGCACATCGACCTCGACCGCGAGGTCGATCTCGCTGACGTGGATGAAGCTCTCGCCCAGGGTGCGCGGCATCGCCCGGTTGAGCTGGACGATGACCGTCTTGGCGGCCCGGATCGCCGCGTGCATCGCCTCGACGCTCGTTCCCAGGGAGCAGAAGCCGTGCGCGTCGGGCGGCGTCGCGTTGACGAGGACCGCGTCGAGCGGCAGCGCGCCGGACTCGAACAGGCGCGGGACGTCCGAGAGGAAGACCGGGACGTAGTCGGCCCGGCCCTCGTTCACGGCCTGGCGGGCGTTCGGACCGATGAACAGCGCCCGGTGCCGGAAATGACCGTCCATCTCGGGCGCGAGGTGCGGCCCCGGACCCTCGACGTGGAGGTGGACGACGCGAACGGCCCGCAGCTCAGGGGCGCGGGCGACCAGCGCGTCGAGCAGGACGGAGGGCGTCGCAGCGGCGCAGTGGAGGTAGACGGCCTGGCCGGACGCGATACCGGCGACGGCCTCGGCGGGCGTGACGACGCGCATCTC
>JANMQO010000059.1:0-2263 GCA_031370565.1 Chloroflexota bacterium | reverse complement strand
GTCGGTCTCAACGTGGGGATCGCCGGCTTCGGCTGGCTCAAGGAACGGTTGCTCCGGGCGAACGAATCGGTGACCGGGCACCGCTACTTGACCGGGCTGGTCGGGCCGGGCGGACTTCGGTTTGAGCTGGACGCCGACGGGCTGGCCGGACTGCCGGTGGTGCTCGCCCAGGCTGGGACGGAGCTGCACGAGCTCGTCCGTCTCGTCGAGCGGACGGAGACGTTCATGGAGCGGCTGACCGGCCGGGGCCTCGTCACGGCCGAGACCGCTCGGGTGCTGGGTGCGCTGGGCGTCACGGCGCGTGCGTCGGGGCTCGCGATCGACCTCCGGACGGATCGGCCGGGCCAGGCTGCCGACTATGCCCGGCTGGGCGTCGAGCCGGTGATCGAGTCAGGCGGGGACGTCCTCGCCCGCTGGCGGGTGCGCGTGCGCGAGGCGTTCGGTTCGATCGAGCTCCTGCGCGAGCTGCTGTCCCGGCCGGTCGGGGGCGAGAGCAGCGTGCCGCTGGGGGTCGTCGCGGCGTCCGGTACAGCGACGCTCGGCGCCCACGAGGGACCGCGCGGGGCATCGTGGCTGTGGCTGTCGGCTGGCGCGGAGGGGACCGTGGAGCGACTCCGGCTGCGCTCGGCGTCGTTCGCAAACTGGCCGGTGGTGGCGTCGGCGGTGCCGGGCAACCTGGTGCCGGACTTCCCGCTCATCAACAAGAGCTTCGAGCTCTGCTACGCCTGCACGGATCGCTGATGGACTGGCTCGAACGGATCCTGCGGCCGCTCCGGACCGGGATCGTGACCTCGCACTATCCGGGCGCGCCGCCACTCCTCGCGCCGGCGCTGCGTGGGTTGCCGGTGGTGGATCCGGAGCGCTGCTCGCTGGAGGGTGCCTGCGTGGATGCCTGTCCGACCGCGGCGATCGTGGTGGCAGGCGACGGTGCCGCGAGCATGCCTGACCCGAGCTGGACGCTGGACGCGGGTCGCTGCGTCTTCTGCGGCGCTTGTCAGACGGCCTGCCCGACTGGCGCGATCGAGCTTGGCGACCGGGTCGAGCTGGCTGCCCGGCAGCGGGCCGCCCTGATCGTGCGCACGACTGTCCGAGGTCGCCCGCGATGACGGACGATCCGATGATGCAGGACGGGCCGACGACAGCCGGGGCGCTGACGACGCCCCTCGCGGAGCCGGTGCTCCTCCAGCCGTCGCTGGCGGGGCGCGAGCTGTCCGCCACGATCCGGCGTCGACTGGCTCGTTCCCTGCACGTCCGCCACCTCGACGCCGGCTCCTGCAACGGCTGTGACTGGGAGATCGCGGCGCTGCTCAACCCGTACCACGATCTGCAGCGCTTCGGGATCGACGTTGTCGCGTCGCCGCGCCATGCCGACCTGCTTCTTGTGACCGGGATCATGACTCGCAACCTGGAGGAGGCCGCGCTCAATACGTACGACGCGATGGCCGAGCCGAGGCTGGTCGTAGCAGTCGGCGCCTGCGCGATCTCCGGCGGGGTGTTCGCTGGCAGCTATGCCGGTCGAGACGGGATCGGCGAGGTACTCCCGGTCGATGTCTTCGTGCCCGGCTGCCCGCCCCGACCCGAGGCGCTCATCCATGGCCTCCTGCTTGCCGTGGGCCGGCTGGGCGAGAGGCCGCCCGGCGGCTGAGCAGCCGAAGACCCGCTCCGACGTACCCCGACGGGTTGGTGGCGGGCCGCGATGCGAGACTGGACCGGCGCCGGCGTCCGTCTCGGCCTAGAATCCGCCCATGCCTGCCATGCCTGACGTTCCCAGCCAGTTTCGTGCGTTCGTGGTCGAGAAGGTCGAGGACGGCGTCGTTCGCGGCGTTCGAGATGTGGCCCTGGCGGAACTGCCGGCAGGTGAGGTCGTCGTCCGGATCGCCTGGTCCAGCGTCAACTACAAGGACGGTCTGGCCACGATCTCGACCGGCAAGGTCGCCCGGATCAGCCCGCTCATCCCCGGCATCGACCTGGCCGGTGAGGTGGTCGCCAGCGAGGATCCGACCATCGCCGTGGGCTCCCAGGTGATCGCCCACGGCTACGAACTGGGCGTGTCCCGACACGGCGGGTATGCCGAGTACGCCCGGGTTCCGGCCGCCTGGATCGTACCCTTGCCGGTCGGTCTGACGGCGCGTGAGGCGATGATCGTCGGGACGGCGGGCTTCACGGCTGCCCGCAGCGTCGTGCAGCTGGAGGCTCGCGGTCTTGTGCCTGCGGACGGGCCCGTGCTGGTGACCGGGGCGACCGGCGGCGTGGGCCGGACCGC
>JANMQO010000298.1:0-1941 GCA_031370565.1 Chloroflexota bacterium | reverse complement strand
CTCGGCTCGATGGCCCCCGCCAGGTTCGTGAAGGCGCCCTGGCCCAGGTCCAGGAGCAGTGCGTCGGGACCGTGTCGGACGAGGTAGGCCGCTCCAACGGCACCGGGACGTGACGTGTATGCGGGCCCGGCGCCGAGGATCACCAGCTCCATCAGTGGGTCCTCAACCGGTCCATGCCCGAAGCCTACGCGAGGACCCCGAACACGACAATGTCCCAGGCGCACCTGGGAACGTGATCAGGGCTTGCCTGGTTTGGGTGTAGCGTCGGGACCAGGGGACTTGGCCGGTGTGCCGCCACCGGGTGCGCTGCTGTCGGGACCCGCCGGTTTGCCGCCGCCCGATCCGTTGCCATTGGCGGGCGGGCTCTTGTCCGGGTGGTCGCTTGGGGCGTCACCACCGGGACCCTTCCCCGGGTGGGTCCCAGGTCCGCCACCGGGGTTGGAGCTGGGTCTGCCGCCGGGGTTGGTCGCAGGTCCACCGCCCGGGGTTGAGCCAGGTCCGCCACCGGGATCGCCGCCCGGGGTCGCGCTCGGCCTGGCTCCGGGGCCGGCGTTCTGGACGTCCTGGATCTTCTGCTCCGTCCGGTCGATCGCCCGCTGGATGGCATCGGCGGCATTGGCGGGCAGCCGACCGACGAGTGCCTTCAGCACCGCCTCGTGGCGTCCCAGGGCCAGTTCAAGGCGAGTAGCCAGGCTGAGGTCCCCGCCGGCAGTGGCAACCGCTTGGTCGACGGTCGCTCGGTAGGCGTCCAGCGCGGCCCGGACGGCGCCGCCATTGCCCGCGGAGGCACCCTGGGAAGCCTCGGCGAGGCGCTCGCGGAGCAGGCCGAGTTCCGCGTTGAGCCGGACCCCCGGCTCGGTCGGCAGGGTGGCGTCCTCGAGCCAGACGCGGGCCGAATAGAGCGGGCCGCCTGCCCGCGAACTGGCATACGTCAGGCCCCCGAGCAGGAGCACCGCAAGGCTGGCCGCCAGGAGCGCCGGCGCAAGCCGCGCCCCACGGGACCGAACGGCGTCATCGCCGTGGCCCCAACCGAGGCGACGGAGCACGTCTGCGCGTGTGGCTGGACGCCGAATCGCGCCCGGCGTCAGCTCGGCGGGCGTCAGCGCGGTCGGACGGGTCGCGGGCAGCGCCAGCGGAACGGGCGAACCCAGCCGCTCGGTGGCCTCGACCATGAGCTGGGCGCGCATTCGGGCGAGTTGAGCGGGAGCGGGCGTCAGCTTGGCGCTCGTATACGCCTCGAGGGCGCGCTCGACCGCACCATCCGGATCGGGTCCGGCCGGATCGAACTGGCTGGTGGGTCGCAGATCGTCGTCCATCGTCACGGTCGTTGTTCCGGCGTGGATCCTGGTTCGTCCGTTGCGCCGCCCTTGTCGATCCCCAGCTCGCGGCGGAGCGCCGTGATCGCCCGGAACTGGAGGCCGCGGATCGTGCCTTCGTGCTTGCCCAGCACGTCGGCCGCCTCGCGAGCGGACAGGCCGCCGAAGAAGCGCAGGTTGATGGTGTCTCGTTGTTCGTCCGTGAGTGTGGCCAGGGCCGTGCTGATCGTGGCCATCTCGTCGCGGGCCACCACGATGGCCTCCGGTCCGGGATCCGCGCCGGGCTGCTCGGCGAGCGCCTCGATGTCGGCGTGGTCGCGCCGCGTGCGGACATGGTCGATGACCGTGTTGCGGGCCAGCCGGAACAGCCACCCCCCGAAGGGAATGCCCCGCGACTCGTATCGCGGCAGTGCTTCCAGCGCCTTGACGAAGACCACCTGGGTCAGATCCTCTGCATCGCTTGGTCGGTTGACACGGCTGGCGATGTAGCGGTAGATCGGCTCACCGTAGTGATCGAACAACTGACCGAACGCCCCCACGTCGCCATCCCGGGCCTGCTGCACGAGCCGCTCGATCGTGGCATCGTCGACCGTCATAACGAGGCCCGGCCCACTCCGTTAGGCTC
>JANMQO010000271.1:0-8907 GCA_031370565.1 Chloroflexota bacterium | reverse complement strand
TCAGCGCGACAAGCTCGCCGTGCTCACGCTGGTTCGGAGCTACCTGCGCGATGGCGGGCGCCTGGTGCTCGTGGAGTACGACACCGCCAGCGGCAACCCCTGGGTTCCCTACCCGCTCTCGTTCCAGACCTGGCAGACGGTGGCGGCGGATGCGGGATTCCGGGCGACCCGTCGACTGGGGCAGATTCCCAGCCGGTTCCTCGGCTCAATCTACTCGGCGCTCAGCCTGCGCTGACGAGCCGACGAGAGGCGACAAACGCGCGCGAGACGGGCGCCGGCTAGGCTCGGCACGCTATACCACGCAGCGGCGGGCCAAGGGCCGGGCCGAGGACAATGTGGAGGGTGGAGCCGCGATGAGTAGGAGCGTGCGGGTTCCCGGGTTCCTGCCCAGCGTCAACGGGCTGCACTTCCCCAACGCTTTCCCGCACGAGCCGGCCATCGCGGTCGACGTAGTGCCGTTCGGCCGGGTCATGATCGGCGACGCGAGCAACGGGCTGTGTGGCGGGATGGTCTTCACCGTCCGCGACATGTTCGAGACACCGGGCATGGCACCGCTGCCTGACGTCAGCCCGCCAGCCCCGGGGACGCCTCTGTTCGAATACCTGGTGGCGCGTCTCATCGACAGCTTCGATCTGGCCCACGGCGGGTTCATGCGCTACTACCACTCGATGATCACGCCGGACCACGACACGGGCTGGCCGCCGTTCTTCGTCCGCCGGGGCCTGGGCTGGGAGACGATCGCGGTGGAGTGGGCGACCCGAATCCGGCCTGAGCTCGACGCCGGTCGGCTGTGTTGCCTCGGGCTCGTCACGACGTCGTCGACCAACCCCGCCGACCTCGGCAAGAACCACCAGGTGCTGGCCTATGGCTACGACCTGGACGACACCGACAACCTGACGCTCCTCGTGTGCGACCCGAACACGGGCGGCGCGGCAGCCGACGCCGTCCGGATCCGGCTCAACCTGGCGAACCCGACCCGGACGACACCGATCTCGCACAACGTGAACATCGGCAACCCGATCCGTGGGTGCTTCCGGGTGGAATACGAGCGGCGCGACCCGTCGAGGCTCGCGACTCCCGCGCCGGCTGTGTCCGGCGCGGTACCGTCCGGCCAGCACTGACCGTGTCGCCTTCGAGGAGCCTCCGCCATGCCAACGATCCCGCCACCGCTCACCGGTCTCATCGTGGTCGCCCTGCTCACCGCGGCGGGTGCCCTGCTCATTGCCGGCCACCGTGGCTTCGGGAACAAGACCCACAGATCGACCGCCACCACCGACTCCCTGCGCTACCTCGTGGTTGAGGACGACGAGTCCGTCTCCCTGCCCAAGGCACAGATCATGGCCTGGACGCTCCTCATCGCCGGCATCTACGTGGCGTCCGTGCTCAAGGCGGCGACCGGCTCGGAGATCCCCACGGCGCTGCCCGGCGTGGACGACGCCGCGCTCGGGCTACTCGGGCTGAGCCATGCCGGCTACCTCACGGTCAAGGGCATCGCGGCGACGCAACCGGCCGGGTCCGCCTTCCGAAACGGACTCGATCACGACACTGGAGACGCGCCCAGGACGACGCCGACGGGTGGTCCCGGTGCCACGCCGGCCCCCGCACCGGCGCCGCAGCCCGGCCTGCCGGACGCCGCCACGCCGGCTCCCGACCATGGCTGATCGCGCCATGTCATCCAGTCGACCAGGCGCGCGGATCGCGGGGGTCTGGATCGTCGCGCTGGCGACCACATTCGTCCTGGCCGGGTGCGGCGGCAGCACGCCCACGCAGATCACTGCGCCGATAGGCACGGCCGGTTCCGCAACGACGCCGACGTCGACACCGCTATCGTCACCGGCCTTGACGGCGACGCCTGTGAGCTCGAACAACTCGTCGGCCGCCAGCACGCCGACGGCGGCCACCCCTGCTGCTGGCCAGCCCGTCGAAGCGAACCACTCGCTGACGCCCGGACGCACCAGCGCGGCCGTCACCCAGGCAACCATTCGTACGACGATCTGTGTGCCGGGCTACACGCGGACGGTGCGCCCGCCGGCGTCCTACACGAGCGCGCTCAAGGTCCGCCAGATCGTCCAGTACGGGTACACGGACACGAACCCGCGCGACTACGAGGAGGACCACCTCATCAGCCTGGAGTTGGGTGGGGCACCGCGGGATCCGGCCAACCTGTGGCCGGAACCCTGGATCGTCGTGGCTGCGGACGGCGAGCAGGCCGGCGCCCGGGTCAAGGATCGCTTCGAGAATTACCTCCATGCCCAGGTATGCGCCGGAGGATTGACCCTGGTGGGAGCGCAGCACCAGATCGCGAGCGACTGGTTCGGCGCCTGGATCGCGGCCGGTCGCCCGTAGTCGGTAGACTCCGGCGATGACGGAAGATGCCCTGCCGGACCCCAGCGCCGCTCAACTCGACGCGGCCGGCCTCGACGCCGCCCAGACGCATGGGCTGGCGGACATGGACCCGGAGGCGTTTCGGGCGGCCGCTCATGCCGTCGTCGACCTGATGGCCGACTATCTGGCCGGCGTGGAGCGCTACCCAGTGTTCCCGCCGATCGAGCCGGGGACCCTGCGCCCGCGCTTCCCGAGCCTGCCGCCCGAGACACCCGAGCCACTGGCGGCAATCCTGGCCGACTACCGCAGCCTGATTGAACCCAACGCGACGCACTGGCAGCACCCGGGCTTCCTGGCCTATTTCGGGACGACGGCGTCCGGCCCGGGCATCCTCGGCGAAATGCTCACCGCTACGCTCGGGCAGAATCCGATGCTCTGGCGCACGTCGCCCATCGGCACGGAGCTCGAGAGTGTCGTCGTCGACTGGCTGCGCCAGGCCCTGGGGCTGCCAGCCGCGTTCGACGGGCTGCTCACCGACACCGCTTCGACCTCGACGCTTATCGCGCTGGCGGCGGCGCGCGAGGCAGCGGGGCTGGAGGCCGCTCGGCGGGGCCTGGCCGGCCGACCCGATCTCGCCGCTGGCGTCCGCGTCTACGCCTCCGCCGAGGCCCACTCGTCGGTCGAGAAGGCGTGTATGACCCTCGGCATCGGACGGAAGGGCATGCGCCGGATCGAGGTCAACGACCGTTTCGAGCTGCGGGTCGAGGAGCTGGCCAAGGCGATTGCGGAGGATCGGGCTGCGGGCGTCCGGCCGCTGGCGGTCGTGGCCACCATTGGCACGACGAGTTCCAGCTCGGTCGATCCGGTGGCGGCCATCGCCGATCTGGCCGAACGCGAGGGGCTGTGGCTGCACGTCGACGCCGCGTACGCCGGCCCGGTCGCCTTGATCCCGGAGCGTCGTGGGCCGTTCGCGGGCTGGGAGCGCGCGGATTCGATCGTGGTCAACCCGCACAAGTGGCTGTTCACCCCGCTCGACGCCTCGCTCCTGATGACCCGCCGGATGGACGTGCTCCGGACGGCGTTCAGCCTCGTGCCCGAGTACCTGCGCACGCTGGACCGGGCGGGGCCGGGGCGCGACTACAACGAGTACACGCCGCAGCTGGGTCGCCGCTTCCGCGCGCTCAAACTGTGGATCCAGTTGCGCTACTTCGGGCTGGAGGGACTGCGCCGCCGGATCGCTCGGCACATCCAGCTTGCGGAAGAATTCGCTGCCTGGCTGGACGCCGACCCGGACTGGCAGCGTGTGGCCCCGGTGCCGTTCTCCACGGTCTGCTTCCGCTGGCAACCGGCGGCGCTCCTGGGCCGCCTGGAGGAACCGCAGGTCCGCGAGCTGCTCGACGCCCGGAACGCCGCGATCATGGCTGCGGTCAACCGAACCGGTGAGGTCTTCCTGTCGCACACGCGTCTCGATGGACGGTTCACCATCCGGCTGGCGGTCGGCAACCTGCGCACCGAAGAGCGCCATGTGGCGCGGGCCTGGGAGCTGCTTCGCGAGGCGAGCGGGCAGCTCGCGGACTGAGCAGGGGAGTGGCCTGGACCCGGCTAGTGGCCCTGGCCGGCAGGCAGCACGGACCCCGCCGGCGGCACGGGCAGGTCGGCGCGCAAGCGAGGCCGACTGATCGGGCTTGGCACGGCGCGTGGACGGCTGCGCCAGCGCCGATCGATCGCGACCCATCCCACCCGGAGCATGGGCCCGGGTCCCGGCGCGCAGCGTTCCCGCTCGTACCGCTAGCATGCTGTCGTGAGAGCAACCAACCGGACTGACCCCACCGCGCCGATCCCGCAGAGCAACGCGACGGCGTCGCCCGCACCGCCGGCACCATCTACCCGCGAACGACTCAGCGAGGCATTGGAGCGCCTCGGCCGCCTGGAACCCGCCGATACCTTCGACCCTGCTGCGCCAGCTGTCCTCGTCGCGGCCGGGCTGCACCTCGGGCCGGTCCCGGTGGCGAGCGGTGGGCTCGGGCTGGGACTGCGCGACACGGCCGAAATCCTGGCTGCCATCGGGGCGGTGGACGGGTCGGTCGCGCTCGGCTTCGCGATGCACCTCCACGTCGTCGGCGCGCTGGTCGAGTCGCCAGGTTGGCCGGACGGCCTGCGGCAGGAGATCTTTCGTGCCATCCGGGACGAGGGTGCGCTGCTCAACTCGGCCGCCACGGAGGACGGCGGTGGCAGTCCCGCTCGTGGCGCGCTGCCCGAGACCGTGGCCGTGGCTCACGCCGATGGCTATCGCCTGACCGGCGAGAAGACCTGGACGACGTGGCTGCCGGCCCTCCGCTATGCCCTGGTGACCGCCCGGATCGAGCACGCTGAAGCGATCGGCACCTTCCTGGTCGACCTGACAGCACCCGGCGTCGACCGACTGCCTGCGTTCGAGACCCTCGGTATGCGCGGCTCGGCGTCCGGCCGGCTCCGCCTCGAGGCTGTCCACGTCCCACTGGAGCGTCTGATCGTCCGGCGCGAACCCGGCCAGCCGGATCCGCGCGGTCCCGCCTCGCAGGGCTGGTTCGGGTTGTGCGTGGCGGCCGTCTACCTCGGCGTTGGTGAAGGGGCGCGGCAGGCCGTGGTCCGCTGGGCGATCGATCGCCGGCCCGGTGATGGCTCCACGGCGGTGGCCGACCTGCCCACCGTGGCCGTCCGCCTGGGCCGGCTCGATGCAGCCCTGCGGGCCGCCCGGATCGTCCTGCTCGACGTCGCTGGGCGCTGGGACGTGGCGGCGCCAGGAGAGCGGGGCCGCCTGCTCCCGGACGTCGGCCTGGCCAAGCTCGGCGCAACGAACGCGGCCGCGCTCGCGACCGACGAAGCGCTTCGGATCGCGGGTGGACCCGGCTTCCTGGCCGGTCCCCTGGAGCGCGCCTTCCGCGACGCCCGGGCCGGTCTGATCAACCCGCCACTCGACGACGTCGCCTTCCAGGGTTTCGCCCAGGCGCTGGTGGAACGGGAGCGCTCGCGCAGCTGAACCGGCGCGAACCGCCTGGGTGCACCAACGAGCCGGTCCCGGCACACGGGCACCCGCTCGGCGACCCAAGGGGCGCCCGTTGGACGGAACAGGGCGATCGTCTCGGCCGGAGCGTCCGCTAGACTGGCGCTTCTTCAGCCAGAGCCACGGACTCGACCGAACCCGTCCCACGAGGAGCGCAGACCCATGGCCGTGCAGGTCGCCCGGGATTTTCCGATGTTCATCGGTGGCCAGTCCGCCGACTCCTCGAGTGGAGCCTGGCTCGACGTGCGCAGCCCCGCCAGCGGCGAACTCGTTGGACGCGTGCCGGCCGGTACCGCGGCAGACGTGGATCGGGCCGTGGCGGCAGCGCGCGCATCGTTCCGCGACGGGCGCTGGCGTTCGATGCTCATGCCCGAGCGCGTCGCCATCATCAACCGGCTGAGCGACTTGATCGACGAGCACGCCGACGAGCTGGCCCGTTTGGAGACGCTCCAGACCGGCACCAGCTACAAGCTCCGGCGTGAGTCTGATTTCGCCTTCGCATCGGACAACCTGCGCTTCTTCGCGGGTCAGATCCGCCATCTCGAGGGCAAGGCGGCGTACGAGTACAGCGGCAGCCACACCAGCCTGATCCGGCGCGAACCGATCGGCGTGTGTGCGCAGGTCACCCCCTGGAACTACCCCTGCTGGATGGCCATCTGGAAGATCGGGCCCGCCCTCGCGGCGGGCAACTCGGTCGTGCTCAAGCCGGCCAGCGCCGCGCCACTCACCACGATCCGCCTGGCCGAGCTGGCCAGCGAGGCCGGATTGCCCGCCGGCGTGCTCAACGTGGTCACCGGACGGGGCGACGTGGTGGGCCGCGCCATGGCCGCCCATCCGGACGTCGACCTCATCTCGCTCACGGGCGACACAGCGACCGGAAGAACGATCCAGGCACTGGCCGCCGGCAACCTCAAGCGGGTGCACCTGGAGCTCGGCGGCAAGGCGCCGTTCATCGTCCACGCCGACGCGGACATTGAGGCGGCGGCCCGCGGCGCGACCGCCGGGGCGCTCATCAACGGCGGCCAGGATTGCACGGCGGCGACCCGGGCCTACGTCCACCGCTCGGTCTATGACGCCTTCCTGGCCCGCACGAAGACGCTGTTCGAGAGCGTCCGCGTCGGCGATCCGTTCGATCCATCGACCGATCTCGGGACGCTCATCTCCACAGCCCAGGTGGACCGCGTCGATGGCTTCGTGCAGCGCGCCCGGGCTGCGGGCGGGACCGTCGTCACGGGCGGTTTCCGGCCCACGGTGCCGGGCTTCGAGGGCGGCGCGTTCTACGCCCCGACGATCGTGGCCGACGTCGACCAGGGCAGCGAGATTGTCCAGGATGAGGTCTTCGGTCCCGTGCTGGCGGTCCTCGCCTTCGACACGGACGAGGAGGCACTCAGGCTCGCCAACGACACGCGCTACGGCCTGGCCGCCTCGGTCTGGACACGCGACGTGTTCAAGGCGATGGAGGCCGCCCGTACCCTCAATTTCGGCCACGTCCAGATCAACGACCACCTGATGATCACCTCGGAGATGCCCCACGGCGGCTTCAAGCAGTCCGGTTCGGGCAAGGACATGTCGAGCTACTCCTTCGAGGAGTACACCCAGGTCAAGCACGTCATGATCGAGTTGACCGGCACCGCCGCCAAGGATTGGCACTACACGATCTTCGGCGACAAGCCGGAGTAGGCCTCGTCGCCCGACAATGAGCGGGTCCTGACGCCGCGCACCGCCGAGGAAGAGAGAGAACCCACGTGCCGCCGATTACCGAACTGACCCGCATCGAACCCGTGTACCTGGAGCGCCTGGAGAAGCAGGGCGTGTTCACGACTGGGATCCTGCTCGAGCTGTCCGAGACACCGACCCGACGCCAGTCACTGGCGGACCACGTCGGCGCGTCGACGAACGACGTGCTCGTCTGGCGCGACGAGGGTCTCCTGCTCAACCTCGCGAACTTTGGTCCGGAAGAGCATCAGCTGCTCATCCAGGCTCGTATCGACGGCCTGCGCGACGTGCTCGCGCTGGACCTGGAGGCCTTCCGGGTGCGCCTGGCCCGTGCCTCCACAGAACTCAATCTGGAACCGCCTGACGCCCTGCGCGCCGAGGGCTGGTGGAACCAGGCGCACACACTCGAAGACGAGTAGCTCGCCGTCGTCCTCGTCGCCGGCCGGGTACGATGGACCAATGCAGACCCCTCCCGTTCGTGCCTTTCTGGGCCTGCTGATCGCCGGATCGACCGTGCTCGTCATCGTCGGCCTGGCGGTTCTGGTCGTGGCCAACCCGGTGTGGATCGCGTTCGAGCAGGATCGGGCAGGGGCGGACGTCGCGACGGGGTACAGCCGCGTGCAGGTCCGGGCAGTCACGGGCGGCATCCTCCACGACCTGGCCATTGGTCCGCCGGCATTCGACCAGGCCGTTGACGGCCTCGCGGTGCTGAACGATCGGGAGCGCGCCCACATGCTGGACGTCCGCGGCGTGTTCCTGGGCTTTGGGGCGCTCACCTTCCTGGCGGCCGTCACCCTCGTCAACGGCCGACTCGCCTCGCACGGGGCGGCCTGGTTCCGGCGCTCGGTCCGGGCCGGCGTCGCCGTCCTCGCCCTGGGTGTCTTCGTGACCGGCGCCGCGGTGACCGTCGCCTTCGACCAGGTTTTCGAGGTGTTTCACCGGCTGTTCTTCACGACCGGCTCGTACAGCTTCAACCCGGCCACGGACAAACTCGTCCAGCTCTTCCCCGACGCGTTCTGGAACGACACGTCGGTGGTGCTCGGCGTGGCGATTCTGGCGTTGTGCCTCCTGTTCTGGCGGTGGGGCGCAGGCCGGTATGCTTCCGGATGAGCCCGCGCCGGAGCGTCGCCCGATGAACGGGCGCTCGAGCGCGAGCCGATGAGCACGCCACTGCTGCGCGTCGAGGCTGCTCGCGATCGGATCCTCGGGGCAATCGCCGGCCCGCTTCCGTCCGAGACCGTCGAACCCGTCGCCGGGCTCGGACGGGTGCTCGCTGTACCGATCCTGGCGCTGACCGATCTGCCACCCTGGGACAACAGCGCGATGGACGGCTACGCGCTGCTGGCGGCCGACGTGCACGCCGCCACGGCCGACCGGCCCGTTCAGCTGCGGGTCATCGGGGAGGTGGCCGCCGGATCGATGGGTTCAGTCAGCGTGGCCTCGGGAAGCTGTATCCGGATCGCCACCGGCGCGCCCCTTCCGCCCGGCGCGGATGCCGTGGTGCCGGTCGAGGCGACGACGCCCTGTTCGGCCGATGGCTCAGCGCTGGGGGAGCGCGGTCGCGACGCATCCGGACCGCTGCCCCCGATATGCGCCGTCCACGAGGCCGTCCGGCCGGGCAACGCCATCCGGCGTCGCGGCGAGGACATCCGAGCCGGTGCCACCGTGCTGCCGCCAGGAACCGTCCTCCATGCACCGGCCATCAGCCTGGCCGCGGGCGTCGGCTCGGCCACCGTGACCGTTCATCGCCGACCGCGAGTGGCCGTGCTGGCCACCGGCGACGAGGTCCGGCCGGCCAGCGCGCCACTGGGTGCCGCGGGCAT
>JANMQO010000235.1:0-24173 GCA_031370565.1 Chloroflexota bacterium | reverse complement strand
TCAGCCTGCCGGCCGTCTGGCGGGTCAGCTTGACGATGACCCGACCGGTGGTCGTCTTGCCCGAGCCCGATTCGCCCACGAGCCCGAGGACCTCGCCGCGGCGGATCGTCAGGTCGATCCCGTCGACCGCCCGGACGACTTCGCGCGGGCGGCGCCGAAGCGCGTCAAGCAGGCCACGGCGCACCGGGAAGTGCACCTCGAGGCCCTCGACCCGAAGCAGCTCGCGGTCGTCGTTCACGAGCCGGCCGCGCTGGGCGGATGGAGGTGACAGGCCACCCGGACGCCATCAGCGAAGGTCACCTCGGGCGGCACTTCACGCGAGCAGACCTCCATCGCGAAGGAGCAGCGCGGGTGAAAGCGGCAGCCCGGCGGCGGGGTACGCAGGTCCGGTGGTGAGCCGGGGATGACCTCCAGCGTGCGCCGGTCAGCATGGATGTTCGGGAAGGCAGCGAGCAGCTTCTGCGTGTAGGGGTGGCGCGGCGTCCGGAAGATGACCTCGACCGGACCCTCCTCGGCGACCTTGCCGGCGTACATCACCATGACCCGGTCGCACGTCTCGGCGATGACCGACAGGTCGTGGGTGATGAGGATGAGCGACAGGCCAAGTTCCCGGCGGAGTCGTTCGAGCAGCTCCAGGATCTGGGCCTGGACCATCACGTCGAGCGCCGTCGTCGGCTCGTCGCCGATGATCACGGCCGGGTCGCAGGCCAGGGCCATCGCGATCATCGCGCGCTGGCGCATGCCGCCGGACAGCTCATGCGGGTAGGCCCGCCCGCGCTTGGGGGGAATGCCGACCAGCTCGAGCAGCTCGCCGGCCCGACGCAGGGCCGCGGCCCGCCCCAGCCCGAGGCGTACCTCCACCGGCTCGGCGATCTGCTCGTTCACCCGACGGACCGGGTTGAGCGCGTTCATCGCACCCTGGAACACGATCGAGATCTCACGCCAGCGATAGCGCCGCAGGCCGGCGCCCGATTTGTGGGCGATATCCACCCCGAACAGCTTGATCTCGCCGCCGGTCACCTGGGCGTTGGCCGGCAGCAATCGGACCAGCGAGAGTGCCGTCGTGGTCTTGCCGCAGCCGGACTCGCCCGCGATCCCGAGCGCCTCGCCGTCGTTGAGCGTGAAGCTCACCCCGTCCACGGCCCGGAGCTGCTGGTCACCCAGCGTGAAGTAGGTCCGCAGGTCCTTTACGACGAGCAGCGGCGCGTCAGGATCCGCCCCCTTGGGCAGCGGCCACTGCCGGCGCGTCGCGACGCGTGTGCCAGCCCCAGCACCGGTGGCGCCCGAGGCCCCGCTCGAGGCCGTCGAGCTTGCAGCCGGTGAGCCGGCGCCCGGGGCGCCTTCGCCAGGTGCGTGCAGGTCGGTCATCGGCGGACTCGCAGCTTGGGGTTGAGCACATCGTCGAGGGCGCTGCCGACCAGCGTGAAGGCGAGCACGACGAGTACGATCGAGACAGCCGGTGGGGCCATGTACCACCACGCCCCGAGGCCTGGCGCACCGGCCGTCTGGGCCGCGTTCAGGATCTGGCCCCAGGACGGCTGGAACGGATCGCCCAGCCCGATGAACGAAAGCGTGGTCTCGGTCAGGATGGCTCCACCGAAGATGAGCACCGTGTTGGCCACGATCAGATTGAGCACGTTGGGCAGGATGTGGTGGAGCATGATGTGACCGCTCCCGGACCCGATGACCCGGGCCCGATCCACGAACGCCCGCTCCTTCACGGAAAGCGCCTGGGAGCGGATGATCCGGGCGGTCGAGGCCCAGCTCGTCACGCCGATGACGATGACGATGACGAGCAGCGTCAGACGGATCCCGAACAGCTCCGCGTCCGTGCCCACCAGCTCCAGGATGATCGGCGCCAGGATGAGCGCGAGCACGAAGGTGGGCAACACCAGGAAGAAGTCGGTGATGCGCATGAGCACGGTGTCCAGCCAGCCGCCGACGAACCCGGCAACGATCCCGATGACCGATCCGAGCAGGACGGTCACCACGGTGGCCAGCAGGCCGATCACCATCGAGATGCGCGTGCCGTGGATGGTCAGGTTGAGGATGTCCCGGCCGATCTCGTCCGTGCCCAGCAGGTGCGCGGCGCTGGGCGGGTCGAGCACGCCGCCGCTGCCCGTGGTGGCCGTCTCGAGCGGGCCCACGAACAGGTCCGGAGCCACTGCCAGTACGACGAAGACGGTCAGGATGGCGAGCCCGAGCAGCCCATCGGGGCGGCGCGTGAATCGACCTGCAAAGCCGCGGATCGCCTCCAGGCGAAGACGCAGCCGGGCCCGACCCAGATCGTCAGGCTGGATCGCCGGGGCGCTCAAGAGCGGACCCGCGGGTCAAGCAGTCCGTAGACCAGGTCCGCAACCATATTGGCCAGTACGACCGCGACCGACAGCAGCAGGAAGATCGCCTGCAGGACCGGGTAGTCGCGCGCGGTCAGCGCGTCGACCGTGAGGGTCCCCAGGCCCGGCCAGTTGAACACAACCTCGACCGTGATCGCGCCTGCGATCAGGTAGCCCAGGTTGATCGCCACCAGGGTCACCGCGGGCAGCATTGCGTTGGGCAGCGCGTGGGCGCGCAGGATGCGGTCCTCGGTGAGGCCCTTGGCTCGGGCGGTCGTGATGTAGTCCTCGGCCAGCGTATCGATGACCGAGGAACGCATGAGGATCGAGTACTGGCCGATCAGCCCGATCGCGACGGTCGTCAGGGGCAAGGCCAGGTGGCCCAGGAAGTCCAGGAGCTGGTCCGTCCAGGAGCCATACGAGGCGCCGATCCGGAACATGCCCGAGGTGGGAAACCAGCCCAGCGCGGTGGCAAAGACCATGAGCAAGATCATCCCGATGATGAAGTACGGCATCGCGTAGAGGACCAGTGACAGCCCGTTGCCGACGTAGTCGACGGGGCCTCCGCGCCGCCAGCCGGTGTACGCCCCCAGGGTCAGCCCGACGACGATCGCGATGGCTTCGCCCAGGCCGAACAGGATGAGCGTCGGCCAGATGCGGTCGGCCAGGACGTCGACGACCGGCTGGCCGCGAAACTTCAGTGAGTAGCCCAGGTCCCCGCTGGCAGTTGACTCGAGGTAGGCCACCAGCTGGTCCGGGATGAGTGGCTTGTCCAGGCCCCAGCGCTGGCGGGTGGCGGCGATGGTCGCCGGGCTGAGGTTCGGGTTGCGCAGCAGGATCCGGTCTGGTGAACCCGGCACGAGCCGAAACAACAGGAAGTTGAGGACGACGATCATGATGATCGTGCCGAACGCCTGGAGCAGTTTGCGTCCGAGGTAGCGCCCGCCCACCTCAGCTGAAGCGGGTCAGGGCCGGAGGGTCGCCGGCAGGCGACCCTCCGCGCGGGAACACGAGCGACCGTTCCTGACGATTACTCCTCCTCCCTGGAGACCGATCGTCGGCGCCGGACCAGCAGACCGAGCACGATCAGGGCCGCAGCAAGGGCGAGCAGCACGAGCGGGAGCGGGCTGCTGGGGCTGGCGGGTGTCGCGGGCGGCTGACCCGCTGACGGGGCCGCGCTGACGGCCGGCGCACTGGCGGCACCCGGAGCACTGCTGGCCGACGGACTGGGCGCGGCCTTGGCGTCGGTCAGCAACGTGTAGTCCAGCGAGCCGTAGCCGAACAGCGGCACGCCCTTGTCCACTGGCTGGTTCTGCCAGCCTGAGAAGCGGTCCGTGCGGTAGGCGTCCAACTCACCGTCGTAGTACAGGATGTGGTACGGAGCCTGGTCGTACATGAGCTGCTGGAGCTGGGTGATTTCGTCGTGCCGCCTGGTCTCGTCGCCCTCCTTGTTCTGCTGGGCGAACAGGGCGTCGTACTGCGGGTTGGAGAAGTTGCTGTCGCTCGAGCTGCCGATGGCGCTGGTCGTGAAGTTCAGGAGCAGGGAATTGGGATCGGCACTGCCGGTCCAGGCCCAGATGAACAGGTCGTAGTCCGCCTTGTTGCCTGCCCCGGCCTCGGGCACGGACATCTGGGTGATGAGCGTGGCGCTGTCCAGCACGCGCGTCGTGACCTTGATCCCAAGCTGGCTGAACCAGTCCTTGATGAACTGGGCACTCTTCGGGTAGTTGGGGTCCGAATCGGGCATGAACAGGCGCAGGTTGAGCGGCTTGCCCTCCTTGTCGAGACGCTGCCCGCTTCCGTTCAGGAGGTAGCCGGCCGCGCCGAGCTTCTGCCTGGCCGTATCCATGCTGAAGGCACGCACGTCGTTCGGTTCGACGTGCCACTTGGTCTGGAACGGCGGCACCTGGGTGGTACCCACCTGGCCGTAGCCACCGAGCACCTTGTCGACGAGCAGCTGGTTGTCGATCGCGTAGCCGAGCGCGTCGCGGAAGGCCGGGTCGCGCAGCGCCTTGGTGGATGCGCCGCCGCCCTTGATGTCCTTGCTGTAGGTGTTGAAGCCGAGTTCGGTGAAGCCGTTCGTGGTTCCGGCCACGGCTACCACGTTGGGCACGGTCTTGAGCTGATTGAACTGCTCGGCGTTGACCTTGGCCGCGTAGTCCAGCTCACCGCTCTTGAGCGCCTGGACCATCGTGTCCTGGTTCTTGAAGAACTGCAGGAAGACCTCGTCCGCGGCGCCCTGGGTGCCCCAGTAGTGCGGGTTGCGCACGAAACGGACGTACTGGCCTGTCTTCCATTCCACCGCCTGGTACGGACCCGTCCCGACGACGGGCGTGTCGTTCTTGTCGTTGGCGACGTCGCGCTTGGCCCAGACGTGCTTGGGCAAGACCGGCGCGTACATCTGGAGGATCCGGGTGGTCGGATTGTTGGTGGTCAGCACGAGCGTTTCCGGATCGGGCGCTTCGACCTTGGTGATCCCCGCATTCTTGATGTCCGGGTCGATGTAGCCAAGGCCGACACTCTGGCCCTTGTTGACCGCGTCGAGGATGAGCTGGAAGGTGAAGCGGGCATCCTCGGCGGTGGCCGGCTGGCCGTCCGACCAGGTCATTCCGGGACGCATCTTGAACGTCCATTGCGTGCCGTCGGCGCTCTGCGACCAGGATGCCGCGAAACCCGGACTGGGCTCGAGGTTCGGGCCGAAGTTGACCAGGAGGTCGTAGTTGAGGGTGAGGGCCTCGTAGCCCACGACGAGCGCCGTCTGGAACGGGTTCATCGAGTCGAGGTCCTGGGTCGTCCCCACCCGGAGGACCAGCTTCTCGGCGGCCACCACAGGCGCTGCAGCCGGCAGGACCGCGCTGAACGCCAGTCCGAGCGCCAGGCTCGCCCGAGCGAACTGGACGCGCAGGGGTGATCGCATGCTCATTCCTCCTCCAGATGAGTCGACCGGTCCGGCGGACCGAGGCTCAGGCTGCCGCCCCCGAAACGTCGCGCACTGTCGCATACCGTCTCGCCCAGCGGATCAGCCGTCGCGCCTCGCGCACCACCCGGATCATACGAGGGTGCCGGTGTCCGCGCCAGCCTGTGACGCCGGGGTCTCATCGCGCCCTCATCGCCCGATGAGACCCCGGGCGATGTTCGCGGCGATGAGCAGGACCGTGCCGTAGCCGGCGAAGCCGAGCGCCGCCATCGGTCGGGCCGAGAGCCGCGAGATCGCGCCGAACGGCACGGCGATGGCCAGGCTGGCGGCCATGCCGGCCACAAAGGCTCCGAGCGGGTTCAACTCGCCGGGCGCGTCGGCCTGGGTCGGCGCCGCCACAGTTGCCGCCAGCGCGGACCCGTCACCGCAAACCCAACCCGAACTGGCCGAGGACCTCGTCGATCGCCCGGCGGGCAGCCGGCGTTCCGTAGTCGAGCAACGGATGCGGATCGAGTCGGCGTTCCGTCACGACACCGCCCAGGCGCGTGTAGAGCACTGGGTAGACGTCCCCCGACCCGTCCGTCTCGAGCGTCACGGCCAGGGCACTGGGTCCGCTCGCGTCCACGAACCAGGCCAGCGGCAGGGTGCCCTCGTCGCGCACCCCGAAGGTGGCATCGAAGCTGATCACCCGGGCCAGGTACGCTCGCTGATTCCAGATCTCGGGACCGCTGGTCAGCTCATCGGCAATGAAGTCACACAGGTCGGCCGGCTCGATCTCGGGACGGCCAGGTTCGATCCCGAAGTGTGTCCGGGCGATCTGGGCAGCCAGGCAACGAGCGTTGTAGCGCGCGCCATGGACGGCCCCCGAATTGGCCGGAATGCCGTGCTTGTGGAGCCCGCGCGAACCCTGTCCGATCGTGCCGGCGAAGTAGATCCCGGGCACCGAGGCGCTCTCCCAGAAGGGGGTCTGGGCCGGCAGTCGACTCTGCCCGAAGGTGGCCACGCCAAGGGTGGGCAGATCGCGCAAGGGTGTGACGAAACCCGTCGCGGCGATGACCTCGTCCATCTCGAAGTCCATCTCGCCTCCGCCATCGGAACGCCGCGTGCGGACGACGAACCCGGCACCGCCCGAACGCCGCTCGATGGCATCGATCGAGGCGTCCAGAATGGCCACGCCGCCGCCCAGCACGTGATCTTCGTAGGGCTGCACGTAGCGCGCCCGGATTCCCACCAGGGAGTGGGTATTCACCGACAACTTGGCCGGACTGGGCGACGCCAGCACGATCCGGCGAGCCCAGGGCAGGAGGCCGGTCGCCAGCTCGAAACCGGAATTCTGCTTGCCGATGAGGAAGACCCGCTTGTCGGCGTAGGCCTCGGCCGGCCGGGTATCGGCGTAGTGCGCGGCCAGCTCCATGCCAGGCGTATCCGGGCGCCACGGCTCGGCCACGCCGACGGCCAGCACGAGCACCCGGCAGCGGTACAGGCCGTCGCTGGTCTCCAGCACGAAGCGCTCGCCAGCCGGCCCGTCTTCGCGCCGGGTGGACTCCCAGCGGCAGCCCTGCCGGACGACGATGCCCGTCCGGGCCGCGAACGTCTGCAGTCCCTGTTCCATCTCCGGGCGCGATGGGAAGTAGGACGATCCGTCCATCAGACCGGGCATGATCGCGCGGTGTTCGTCCTGGTCGGGGATCAGGCTGTTCCAGTCGTACCGCTCGTACCCGCGTGAGCCGCGCAGGGCGGGTGCGTAGGGCTTGGTCCAGGACAGCAGCCGCTGGAAGAACGGCCAACGCCGGAACATCCCGCCCGGGCCGTCATCGGCCGACAGCACGGCATGGGCCACGCCCAACTGACCAAGCGAATACGACACTTGGAGACCGCCCGGGCCGCTGCCGACGACGATGACGGGGTAGTCGCCGGGCGGGAACGGGCGGTCGTTCAGCTCCGCCACCGGTTCGCGTTGCGCAGACGTCGCGCAGACGCCTGGAGCATCCGATACATCACCTGTGGGTGGCGGACAAGGAACGGCTCCACCCCGCTGCCAGCCAGAACCAGGCAGCGCAGCGGAGTCAGGGCCACGACATCGGCGACCGGCGGCTCGCCGAGCAGAATCGACACTTCGCCGAAGAACTCGCCGCGCAACAGCGTGGCTCGTTCCTGACCGTCGACCCGGATCGAGCAGGTGCCATCGAGGATGACGTAGAAGCCCGACCCGCTGAGCCCCTGGCGCAACACCCGCTCCTCGGCGGGGTACCACTGCTCCTCGAAGGTATGAGCAACCCCCTGGAGCTGCGGCGTGGTCAGGTCGGCGAACAGCGCGAACCCGGCGATCGTGTCGACGATCTCGTCTCGTCCGGCCATCGTGTCGAGCCACCTCAGTCCAGTGCCGCCGGGGTCCTGCGCGATTGGGGACTGCCGAAGCCGGCCACGTTCTGCCATCGTATACGGCAGCAGGCGACCGAATGCGACGGATCCGCACAATGGGTCTGCGCAATGGACCCGTCGACCAACCTGCTGGGCGCCGGGGCCCAGGCTCCGGCAACACGCTCGAGGACACGATGCCCCTGACCACGAACCGCAGGGTTGAGCTGCTGGCCTCGGTCGGCCTGTTCAACGGAATCGAGGCTGCCGACCTGCAACGGGTCGCCGAGCGTGCGATCGAGGTCAACTTTGCAGCCGACCGGCCGATCGTCCGACAGGGCGAAGTCGGCACCGGCTTCTTTCTGCTCGTCGATGGCCACGCCCAGGTGGTGCGCGACGGTGCACGCATCGCCGAGTTGGCGCCCGGCGATTTCTTCGGAGAGCTGTCCCTGCTCGACCATCAGCCCCGGATGGCCAGCGTGGTGGCGACCGGACCCACGACCTGCCTGGCCATTGCGTCGTGGGAATTCGACGCGTTGCTGGAGAGCCAGCCCAGGCTGGCCATCGCAATCCTGCGGGGCGTGGCCCGGCGGCTGCGCGCGGCCAGCGAGGAGCATCGCCACTAGAGCCGGCCTGCCTGGCGTGGTCCGGACCTGACGGAACCGACCCGGGCCGTCGGGACGGGCCACCCCATAACGGACCCGAACGGAGCAGCCATGACGCCGGAACGACCGGTCCCGAGTGGAGCGGTCACCTTCCTGTTCAGCGATATCGAGGGTTCCAGCCAGCTGGAACGACGGGTCGGCACGGCCGCCTACGTCACGCTGCTGGCCCGCCACCGGACCGTCCTGCGCACCGCCTTTGCCGCCCACGACGGCGTGGAACAAGGCACCGAAGGCGATTCGTTCTTCGTCGTGTTCGCCAGCGCCGCTGCCGCCGTCCAGGCCGCCGTCGACGCACAGCTCGGCCTGGCTGCCGCAGAGTGGCCGGACGGAGCGTCGCTGCGCGTCCGGATCGGCCTGCACAGCGGGGAGGCGACGCAGACCGCCGAGGGCTACGTCGGGATCGAGATCAACCGCGCGGCCCGCATCGCGGCGGCAGCGCACGGCGGCCAGATTGTCGCTTCGAGTACGACCCGCGACCTTGCCCTGGGCTCCCTGTCGGCGCCCGGGCCGACACTGGTCGGGTTCCTCGACCTGGGCGCCAGGGAACTGCGTGACGTCGGTCGGAGCCACCTGTTCCAGGTCAGCGGGCCGGGTCTGCCCACGGACTTCCCGCCGCTGCGAGCGGGGGGCGCGCCCTTCGACGCGCTACCCGCCCAGCCCACCAGCTTCATCGGTCGATCGGCCGAGGTCGCCGAGGTAGCCGCGCTGCTCGTTCGCACCCGACTGCTGACCCTGACCGGTCCGGGCGGAACCGGCAAGACCAGGCTCAGCCTGGCTGCGGCGACGGCCACCCTCGACCAGTTCCCCGACGGCGCCGCGTGGGCCGGCCTGTCACCGATCGCCGACGCAGCACTGGTCCCGACCGCCATCGCCCAAGCCCTGGGCATCGCCGACGACGGCAGCCGGGACGTGGAGGACGCCATCGTCGAGCGGCTGGCCAGCGCAGACGTGTTGCTCATGCTCGACAACTTCGAGCAGGTCAGCGCGGCGGCCCCGGTGGTCGGTCGCCTGCTGGCTGGGACGTCCGGCCTGCGCATCCTGGTCACCAGCCGGTCCATCCTGCATCTGGCCGGCGAACAGGAATATCCGGTCCCGCCCCTGGCGGTGCCGGAGACGGCCGAGACCGCTGACCTTGCCCTCCTGGCCCGCAACGAGGCCGTGGCCTTGTTCGTGGAGCGGGTGCGCGCCATCCGGCCGGACTTCGTGCTCACGCCGGACATGGCCCCGACGATTGCGGCCATCTGCATCCGGCTCGATGGACTGCCCCTGGCGATCGAGCTGGCTGCCGCCCGGATGCGGGTCCTGTCGCCGACCGCCCTGCTCGATCGGCTCGAAGCATCGCTGACTGTCTTGTCCGGTGGCGCACGGGACCTGCCGGCGCGCCAGCAGACGCTGCGTGGCGCGATCGCCTGGAGCTACGACCTGCTCGATCCGGACGCCCGGACACTCTTCCGCCAGCTCGGCGTATTTGCCGGTGGCTGGTCGCTGGAGGCCGCAGAGGCAGTCTGCCGGGTCGATCGGCAGTCGACGCCGGATCTGCTTGATGGACTGTCCGCGCTCACCGAGCAGAGCCTGATCCGGAGCGCGGAGAGTCCGGCCGGCGAGCCGCGCTTCCGGATGCTCCGTGCGCTGCGGGAATTCGGGCTGGAACAGCTGACCGAGACTGGCGAACTGGTGGCGGTGCGCGATCGCCACCTGGCCTTCGTCGCGGCGTTGGCCGAAGCCGCTGAGCCACAGCTGACAGGCGCCGGGTCACAGGCTTGGCTGGACCGACTGGACCTCGAGCGCGACAACGTGCGGGTCGCGCTGCGCTGGGCGGTCGAATCCGACCAGATCGAGACGGGTCTGCGTCTGGCCGGCCAGTTGTGGCGCTTCTGGCACCGCCGCGGACACCTGCTCGAGGGGATGTCGATGACCCAGGAGCTACTGCGCTGTCCCGCCGCGCAACGCCCCAGCGCGGCCCGCGCGAAGGCGCTGAATGGCGCCGGTGGCCTGGCCTACTGGCGGAACGATTTCGCCCTGGCCCGTCGGCTGTACGAGGAGCAGCTGTCGATCGCCCGCGAACTCACTGATCGACCGGCGACCGCGGAGGCCCTCTACAACCTTGGGTACCTCGCGGCGATCCCCCACGATCTGGACCTCGCGGCGCGCCTGTTCGAGGAGAGCAAGGCGATCTACGAGGAGCTCGGCGACCGACGCCAGGTCGCGGCGTGTATCGTCTCGCTGGGCACGGTCGCGGGCCTGCGCGCGGAGCGCAGCGTTGCCGACAACGAGCAGGTGTCCGCTGCGATGACCGAAGCGCTCGTCTTGACCCGGGCGCTCGGCGACTACTTCTGGACGGGCACAGCGCTGCGCATCCGGGGACGTGCATTGTTCCTGCTGGGCGACCTGGAGGCAGCGCGCGCGGATGCGCTGGAGGCCCTCGAGCTGTTCGGGCAGAGTGGCGACCCGACCGGCGTGGCCATGACCCTCGATGATCTGGGGGCCATCGCCCTGGCGACCGGCGACCCACTGCGAGCCCTCGAGCAGGCTGGGGCTGCGTCGGGGCTGCGCGAACGGATCGCCGGCGGCGCGCCTCCGTCTCTCGTCGAAAACCTCGACTACATCGAGCCCGCCCGCGCTGCCCTGCCCGCCAATGAGGCAGAGGCGGCCTGGAGCGTCGGCCGAGGCCGCTCCCTCGACGAGGCGGTAACCCAGGCACGATCCCCGCGACCCACCCAGGGCCCTTCCGGCTAGACTGCATCCGATGGCCGCCGAGACCTCCCCTGCCCGCGTTCCGTCCGGGATCCCGAAGAACCCGGGGCGGCGCGACCTCGGACTGAAGGCGACGCTCCTGTTCCCCGATCGCGAGATCGTCGAGCGGCTGTACGTGCCGCTCATCTACACCGCGTGCCGGACCTGCTATTCGGAGCTGGAGCCGGCCGAGATCTTCCGCCGGGCGGTGGCTGGCGAGATCGACCCGGCCAAGCAGCAGAAACTCATCCAGGGCGTCATCGAATCCGGCCACGGCTCGACCATCGAGCACGTCGTCTTCACCTTCGGCATCAGCGGGGTCTCACGGACGCTGTCGCATCAGCTCGTTCGCCATCGCGCCGGCGTCGCGTTCGACCAGCAGAGCCAGCGCTACGTCCAGTTCAAGGGTGCCTCGACCATGCTGCCAACCAGCCTGGCTGAGGCGGACCCCGAGCTGCGCGCTCGCTACGAAACGCAGGTCGAGGGCGCCTTGGACCTGTATGGCGAGCTCGTCCAGGCCGGCATTCCCGGCGAGGACGCCCGCTTCGTCTTCCCCAACGCGACCCGGACCAACCTGGTCATGACGGCCAACCTGCGCGCGCTCATCCACATGTCCGGCCTGCGCCTGTGCACGATGGCCCAGTGGGAGATCCGGCGGCTGTTCCAGCTCATCCGCCACGAGGTCTTCGCCGTCTCGCCGTTCCTCGGCTCGTTCCTCGCCCCCAAGTGCGTCGCCCTGGGCTACTGCGATGAGATGGGCAATCGCGACGAGCACTGTCCCATCCGGCCCCATCGGGACAGCGTCCTGGGCGCCTGGGCGGAGAAGGCGACCGCCGCTCGAGCGGCCGGCCGGGAGCTGTCCGTTCGCTGAGCCCAGGCGGGCCGGCGGCGGTCGCCGAGTACGGACGGCTGGCGGCGCTCGCGCTCTCCGGACAGCAGGGTCGCGGTCGAGCGCGCCTGCCTCGGGCGGCTAGGCGAAGCCCGCCAGGAACCGGCGGATGACCCGGGCCAGGCGCGGCCCCGCTTCAAGCCCCGCGCTGAGCACCTCGTCGTGGCTGAGTGGCTGGCCGGAGTAGCCTGCCCCCGCGTTCGTGACGAGCGACACGCCGCACACCTCAAGCCCGATCCAGCGCGCGGCAATTGCCTCGAGCACGGTCGACATGCCGACCGCGTCGGCACCCAGCGTGCGCAGCATGCGGACCTCGGCCGGGGTTTCGTACGTCGGTCCGAGCAGACCGGCATAGACGCCCTCCGCCCGGGCCACGCCTTCTGCATCGAAGGCCGCGCACAGGCGCTCGCGCAGCTGAGGGGTCCAGACGTCGGTCAGGTCCGTGAAGCGCGGCCCGAGTGCGTCGGCGTTCGGGCCGAGCAGCGGCGTCCGACCGGTCAGGTTGAGGTGATCGGCGATGACCATGAGGGTACCGGGCTGGAACGCCGGGTTGACGCCGCCCGCCGCGTTCGTGAGCAGGACGAAGCGCGCCCCCAACCTGCCCATGAGCAGGACCGGCTGCACGACCAAACCGGCGTCGTTGCCCTCGTACAGGTGCAGCCGGCCCTGGAGCATGACCACCGGGACGCCCGCCAGGTATCCGAGCAGGAGCCGGCCCTGGTGACCCGGCGCGGTGGCCGGCGGCCAGCCGGGCAGTTCGCTGAACGAGATCGCCACCGGATCGACCAGCTCGTCCGCCAAGCCTCCGAGGCCAGACCCCAGCACGATCCCGGCCACAGGCACGAGATCCGTGCGCGCCCGGACTGCCGCCTCCAGCGCCACGATACGGACCGGCTGTTCGGCTGGCGAGATGGGCAGCGTTGGGTCGAAATCGGCCAAAGCGCGCTACCCGCCCATGGCGAACATCTCGACCCTGGGCAGGTCGCGGGTGGCCTCGGAACGGAGCTCGGAGTAGCGATCGGTGCGCGCTCGCCAGACCGTCCGGATCGCCTCGATCAGGTCGGCGTCAGAGGCACCGCCGCGCAGTAGTCCGCGCAGATCCGTGCCCTTGACCGCAAAGAGGCACGTGTACAGCTGGCCATCGGCCGAGATCCGGGCTCGCGTGCAGGCCCCGCAGAACGGTTGGCTGACCGACGCGATCACGCCGACCTCGCCGCTGCCGTCCGCATACCGCCAGCGGCCGGCCACCTCGCCCGGGTAGTTGGGCGGCAGCGCCTCGAGCGGCATGACCGCGCCGATCGTGGCGACCACCTCGGCGGCCGACACCACCTCGGTCAGGCGCCAGCCGTTTGAGTGGCCCACGTCCATGTACTCGATGAAGCGCAGCAGATGGCCTTCCGCCCGAGCCCACTGGGCCATCGGCACGATCGAGGCCTCGTTGATCCCGCGCCGGACGACCATGTTCAGCTTGATCGGCCGAAATCCCGCCGTGCCGGCTGCGGCGATACCGTCGAGCACCTTGGAGACCGGGAAGTCGACCCCGTTCATCGACCGGAAGGTGGCCTCGTCGAGCGAGTCCAGGCTGACCGTGAGCCGGTTCAGTCCGGCCTCACGGAGCGCCGCGGCCTGCGCCCGGAGCGCGGAGGCGTTGGTCGTCATCGTCAGGTCGACCGGGTCGCCGCTGGGCCGGCGCAGCGCAGCGAGCATCCCGACAAGCACGGGCAGATCGCGCCGAACGAGGGGCTCACCGCCAGTGATCCGCACCTTCTCGACGCCCTCGGCCACGAACAGCCGAGCCAACCGCTCGATCTCTTCGAAGGTCAGCACCTGATCCTGCGGGAGAAACGCGAAATCCCGGCCGAAGATCTCGCGTGGCATGCAATAGGTGCAGCGGAAGTTGCAGCGATCGGTGACCGAGATGCGCAGGTCGTGCACGCGCCGATCCAGCCGGTCAAGGACAAGTGCGCCGGGCGCGCCCGGATCGCGGCGCTTGCCGTGTTGGTCGGGGACTGGCGGGCCGGACTCCATGGGAGCATCGTACTCGGGCGTACCACAGGCACGCATGGGACACGCCTCGAGCGGTGCGCGACCGCACCAAGACGCCGGTGTGGCCCGGCACCGTCCGGACCAACTACTCCGGAGCGCAGGCGACGCGCTGGTACCACCGGGCTGCCGACGGGGTACCTCTGGCGACTCCACCGCGTCGCCCGACCGACCTAGGATGCCGACAGGCCCACGGACCGGGTTGAGCAACGCACGAAGCGGGGATCGGAACATCATGGCGACGACGGGATCACGGGCCGGCTTCCGGCTACCGTGGAACTCGGAGGAGAGGGACACGACCGAGCGCGACCACGAGCCGCGGGATGCCGATGGACAGTCCAGGGATGACGCGCCTACGTCGACGCCCGACTGGTCCACCGATCCGGCGCCTGTCGCGGTAGAGGCGACGACGGGCGACACGGTGGCGCAGGCCACCGACCAAGCCACCGACCAGGCTGCCGACCAGGCCGCCGAACGCGAGACCGCTGCACGCGTCACGGAGACCTGGCTGACGCCAACCATGGTGTCGCCCGCTTCCCCCTCCCCCGTCCAGACTGGACAGCAGCCTCCCGAATGGGCTGGTACAACCGGGGAGGATGCGCTCGTGTTCATGCCCGCCCGTGATCCCAACCGTACCGCGGGCGTTCCGGCGCGCAAGCCGACGAAGTTCCTGGCCGACCTGACCAGGGCCATGCAGACGGCCGCGGAGGCCGCTCGAAGTTCCACGCTGGACCAGCTGCAGATCGAATGCAAGGCTCATATCGAACGGGTGAACGCCCGATCCGCCGAACACGCGGCCGGTCTGCGGACACGAGCCGACGCCGACATCGTCGCCATACGAGAATGGTCCAAGGCGGAGATCGCCCGCATCCGCGAGGAGACCGACGGTCGCGTCGGTGGTCGGAAGTCCTCGCTGGAAGGCGAACTGACCGTCCATGCCGAGGAGACCGAGAGCGAGATCGGTCATGCGCAGGCAACCGTCATGGAGTTCGAGGCGGAGATGGCGCAGTTCTTCGAGCGCCTGTTCCGCGAAGAAGATCCGGCCGAGTTCGCCGCGCTGGCAGAGCACCTGCCAGAGCCCCCCGACTTTGGGCAGACCGACTCCTCCGTCCGCACGCTGGGCGTCGCGCCGGCGGCGGCCCTGAACGGCCGCGCGACTGTGGCCGCGATCAGCGCCATCCTGCCGGCATCAGGGCCGATCGAGTCGGCTGCGTCGGCGCCCCCGGCCGCATCGGAGGCTGCGGTCGCGTCGGTCACGGCCGAGCCGGAGGCCCCCGTCGAACCGGTCATGGCCGAGCTGCCAACGGCCAATCCGACCATGCCCGACCAGGTGAACGAAGGCCGGTACATCGATCCCCGCCTGACGGCCCTGGGCCTGACCGCCGATTTCGACAGCGCCGAGGCTGAGGCAGCCGCCGACGCCGCCGATCGTTCGCACGACACCGAGCAGGAGATCCCAACCATTTCTGACGACGCGCTCGCAGCACGTCTCGCCGGCCTGATCCCGGAGCGACTGAGCCCCATCCCCGAAGGTGAGGCGCAGGAGACCAGCGCGGCCAGCAGCCAGGTCGTGGTGACCGGCCTGGTCAGCGTGGCCAGCATTGCGGGCTTCAAGCGTCAGCTTGGCCGCCTCGTCGGTATCCGGTCGGTGGGCGTCTCGTCCGGCCCGGACGGCGAATTCGTCTTCACCGTCAGCCACGACCCGGAGCTCAAGCCGGCCGACCTCGTCCCGCTGCTGACCGGCTTTGAGGCGCGCGTCACGGGTGCCGCTGAGGGCATCGTCCACGTCGCCGCCCGCGACCCAGAGTCTGAGGCCTGATCCGGCGACGCCGGATCACAGGAGCACGCCATGAGTCGCCAAACCGTCGCCATCGCGCTGCCCCCCGCCGAACTCGGACCCGTCGAGCGAGAGCTGGCTGAGGCAGGCTACGACACCGTCGCCGTGGCCTCGCCCGACGAACTCAGCACGCTGCTCGAATCCCGTCGCGAAGTCAGCGTGGCAATCCTCGATGGTGAAACCGACTTCGATCGGTCGCTCGAGTTCTACTCGCTGCTGCACGACTCGGGCCGCGACATCCCGGCGCTCATGGTGGTCTCGGCGCGAGCCCTTGAGCGCCTCGCCGCCCACGCTATGGGCACATCGCTCAACGACGAGTACTTCACCCGGCCGTATTCGACAGACGCGCTGCGCTGGCGAATCGAGGCGATGCTCATTCGCTCCCAGACGGTCGACCATGGGGTTGGCGCGGTCATCGAATCCGACCATGGCCTGGATTCGCATGCCTGGACCAAGCGCGCGACGGTCATCGCGGTCTTCAACCCCAAGGGCGGCGTGGGCAAGACGACCGTCTCGCTCAACCTGGCCGCCGCACTGCAGATCCACCGCGGCCAGCGGGTGTTGCTGCTCGACGCCGACACCGTCACCGGACACGTGGCCACGTCGCTCGGACTGGAACAGGTCCGCACGGTCGTCGACGCCTGGAACGAGGACGTCGAGGAAGGGCTGGAGCCACGGCCCTTCGGCCAGCTCGCCACCCAGCACCAGAACGGCCTGGATGTCGTCGTGCTCACGTCCACGCCGCTCGACACGGAGATCCTCACCGCGGCTCGGGTCGGGGATGCCCTCTCCCACTGTCGCCGTGGCTACGACTTCGTGGTGGTCGACATGCACCCGTCGTACAGCGAACTCAACCAGGAAATCTTCGAGCGCGCCGACCGGATCCTCGTGCCGATCACGCCGGACGTGCCCGCCCTGCGGGCTGGTGTGCAGCTGGCCGACGTGGCCGATCGCCTGGGCGTGCGCGCCAAGCTGGCCATGGTCGTCAACCGGGCCAACAGCGGGGTCTCGGTGGCGGACATGGAGCGCACGGTCGGGATGCCAGCTCTCGCACTCATCCGCTCCGGGGGCCTGCTCTTCGTCCGCGCTGCCAATGAGGGCCGGACCGTCGTCGAGCAGTTTCCGAAGGAGCGGGTGACCGAGGACTTCGACACGCTGGCCGACCGCCTACTGCCGGCCCGACCCGCGGCCGCTGAAGCCAAGCCCGCGCTGCGCAGCCTGTTCGGGCGCAAGGAACCCATCCGGGCCTGATCGTCGGCTCGGCGACGACGCCGGCCAGCGGTTGGGCTAGCGAGTCGGGCGACGGTCACCGGCCGGCCGGTCCAGCTGCGCGACCTCGCGCAGGTACGACCGATTCACCAGGATGACATCGATCGCCGGATCGCTGAGCCGGTTGTCCCCGAGCATCGCGACGGCGTCCGTGACCGGCACGAACATCTCCGTCGAGCGATCCATCAGGCGCTCTGGGTCGGCGCCTGGGAAGAGATAGACCGTGCCGGTCACCCGGAAGGGCGGCGCCTCCAGCACGACCTGAAAATTGACCTTGTGCACGCGGTGGGCAGCCCGTTCTTCATCGGACAGTGGCGGCAGGCTGCCTTCTCCGGCCAGGACGACGATGAGATCGTAGGGATCGATACTCTTGAGGCCGGGCACCGGGCTGAACGGCGCAGAGCCGTCGATCGGGGCCCAGGAGACGTCGCTCAACGGGATCGCCTCGCGTCGGTTGAGCACGTCGGACAGGCGCCCCTCGAGCAGCATCGTGCCGATCAGGCGCCAGTCCTCGGTCAGACCGTCGAAGGCGATGCCCTTGGATCCGCGCGACGAGCCGCCAAGCTCGGGCTGCGGCCCAGCCACCGGCTGTTCCTTGCCTCGCCGGAGGAAGTCGAACGGCACGCTACTCCTCTTCGGCGCTGCCCGAATGGTCCCGGATCGACTCGACCACGGCGGCGTCGGCCAGGGTGCTCGTATCGCCAAGCCGGCGACCTTCGGCAATGTCGCGCAGCAGTCGGCGCATGATCTTGCCCGAACGGGTCTTGGGCAGGTCCGGCGTGAACAGCAGGAACTTGGGACGCGCGATCGGGCCGATCATGTAGGCCACGTGCTCGCGCAGTTGGACCGCCAGGGCATCGGATGGCTCCTGGCCGACGCGCAGGGTGACAAACGCGAAGATCGCCTGGCCACTCACCTCGTCGGTCTTGCCGACCACGGCGGCCTCGGCCACCGACGGATGGTCGACCAGGGCAGACTCGACCTCGATCGTGCTCAGCCGGTGACCAGCCACGTTCATGACGTCGTCGACTCGGCCCAGCAGCCACAGGTAGCCGTCCATGTCCCGCTTGGCCCCGTCGCCGGTGAAGTACTTGCCGGGAAACCGGCTCCAGTACGTCTGGTGGTAGCGCTCTGGGTCACCGTAGAGGCCGCGCAGCATGCCCGGCCAGGGCCGGGTCAGGACGAGGTAGCCGCCGCCGCCCAGGGGCACGCTCTGGCCGCTGGCGTCGACCACATCGGCCGCGATCCCAGGCAGCGGAAACGTGGCGGAACCAGGCTTGGTGGTGGTCACACCGGGCAGCGGGCTGATCAGGATGGACCCGGTCTCGGTCTGCCACCAGGTGTCGACGATCGGGGTGCGACCGCCGCCAATGTGGCGCTGATACCACAGCCATGCCTCCGGGTTGATCGGCTCGCCGACCGACCCCAGCACGCGCAGCGAGGTCAGGTCATGGCGGGCCGGGTAGGCCTCGCCCTGCTTCATTAAGGCCCGGATGGCCGTCGGGGCGCAATACAGGATGGAGACCTTGTAGTCCTCAACGATCTGCCACCAGCGGTCCCAGTCGGGTGTGTCCGGGGCGCCTTCGTACATGACACCGGTAGTCCCGTTGGCCAGCGGCCCGTACACGATGTAGCTGTGGCCGGTCACCCAGCCGATGTCGGCGGCGCACCAGTAGACATCGTCGGGCTTGACGTCGAACACGATCTCGTGACTAAAGCTGGCCTGGAGCAGGTAGCCGGCACTGGTGTGGACGATTCCCTTGGGTTTGGCCGTCGTGCCCGAGGTGTACAGCAGGTACAAGAGCTGCTCGCTGTCAACGGGCACGGGCGGACACTGGTCGCTCTGACGTCCGACGACGTCACGCCACCAGTGGTCCCGGCCTTCGACCATGTTGCAGCCGTCGCCGAGGCGGTCCACCACGACGACGTGCTCGATCGAAGGCGTGCCGGCGACCGCCGCATCGGCGTGGTGCTTGAGACCGACCTTCTTGCCGCGCCGCCAGCCGCCGTCGGCGGTGATGAGCACCTTGGCCTGGGCGTCGTTGATCCGGTCGCTCAGCGCCTCCGCGGAGAAGCCACCGAAGACGACCGTATGGGCTGCACCCAGCCTGGCACAGGCCAGCATTGCGATGGGTAGCTCGGGGATCATCGGCAGGTAGATCGCGACCCGATCGCCGGCCTCCACGCCCAGTTCGCGCAGGGCGTTGGCCGCCCGACTGACCTCGGCCTGCAGGTCGGCATAGGTGATCGTCCTGGTATCGCCCGGCTCACCGATCCAGTGATAGGCGACCTTCTGCCCGAGGCCTCGTTCAACGTGCCGATCGACGCAGTTGTAGGCGACGTTGAGGCGACCGCCGGTGAACCACTTGGCGAACGGCAGGTCCCATTCCAGGGTCTGCTCGAAGGGCGTGAACCAGGAGATCCGCTCCCGGGCGCGCTTCGCCCAGAACGCCTCGAAGTCCGCCTCCGCCTCGGCGTACAGGTCTGCGCCGACGTTCGCCTGGGCGCTGAACTCGGGCGAGGGTGGGAAGCGCCGATCCTCGGCCAGCAGGTTCTCGATCTCCGGATGCGACGACGATTCGACGCTCACTGCGCTCCTCCACCAGCCGGCCAACGGGAGGCCATTCTACGCGGGCGGCCGCGGGTCAGGCAGCCGTCAGGGTCAGGCAGCCGTCCGGCGATCGGTCAGGCATCCGACTCCGACGCTCCGGCGCCCGCCCCGCCACCGCCGTCGCGACCGGCCATCTGCAGCCGGACGGGCATGACGATGCCGTGCAGCTCGAAGGCGCGCAGCAGTCGCAGGCGGAGTTCACCCGAGGCCGCCCAGCGATCCGCGGGCCGGACCTGGCCCAGGATCTTGAGCGTGACCCCGTAGTCGCCGAGTGCTTCGACCCGCTCGATACGCGGCGCCTCCAGGATGCGGTCGGCCCAGTTGGGGTCGTCGGCCATCGTCCGGCCGACCTCCTCGACGATGCCCCTGACCCGCTCGATGTCGGTGCCGTACGCCACGGTCACGTCGAGGTTGATCCGGGCCCACGTCCGAGTCAGATTGGAGGCCACCTTGATCTCGCCGTTGGGCACGATGTGGACGATGCCATCGAGGTCGCGCAGGATCGTCCGGCGCAGGCTGAACTCCTCGACGGCCCCGGAGACGCCGGCGATGCGCACCACGTCGCCCACCGAAAACTGGTTCTCGAGCAGGATGAGCAGGCCGTTGAAGTAGTCGCGGACGATGGTCTGACTCCACAGCCCGAGCGCGATGCCGATGACCCCCAGGCCGGCGATGGTCGGTCCCAGGTCGATCCGCAACTCGACCAACACGGTCAAGATGGCGATGAGCACGACGAACGCCCGGACGACCCAGCGGATGAAGCTGTCGATGGTCTCCAGCCGCTTGCGGACCTCAAGGGCCGTCAGTGGATCGGTCATGTCGTGCTCGACTCGCCGGCTGACGATGAAGCGAAAGACGCGGCGAGTGGCCCGGTCGACGAGTCGGATCGCGATCGCGGCGCCCAGCACGATGGCGACAAGCCGGACCACCTCCGGCGCTGCGTCGCGCAACCAGCCCTGGATGTCCATGGCCAATAGCCTAGCGCGTCCCGGCCAGATCCCGGCGCGCGACCGGGACGGCGTCCGGGAGGAGCTCGGCACCGGTCGGGCGGACACCGACGTGCAGGGTCACGATCCCAGCGCTGAGCGGTTGCCAGTGGACCTGCTCCAGGCCGGCCTCCACCATGAGCGCGGCGATCTGCTCCGGGGCCGGGTAGGCCCGGGTGCTCTGGACCAGATACGCGTAGGCGCCGCCCTGACCGACCGCTCGACCGATGACCGGGACGATCCGGTCGAACCAGGCCTGGATGGCCCGGCCCAGGCGGCTGCGCGGCCGGGCGATCTCCAGGCAAACGACGCGGCCGCCCGGTCGAACCGCCCGACGCAGTTCCGCGAAACCTTGCCGGTAGTCAGCCAGGTTGCGCATACCAAAGGCGATCGTGGCTGCGTCGAAGCGGCCGTCCTCGACCGGCAGGGCGAGCGCATCGCCGACCGCGAAGGTGAGGCCCGCGCGACCGGCGAAGGCCGCCTCCGCCCGTTCGATCATGCGCGGCGAGAAGTCGATTCCCAGGACCGTCCCGGCGGGTGCCACGGCCGCTTGCATGTCGGCCGACACCTTGCCCGTCCCACACGCGACGTCGAGCGCGTGCATGCCCGGGCCAAGACCCATCGCCCGGACGGCCAGCCGTCGCCAGCGCGGTTCCTGGAAGCCGCTGATCGCCGCGTTCATGCCGTCATAGACCGGCGCGATCCGGTCGAACATGCTGCGCACCTGGTCTGGCGGGGCGGGGTTGCCGGAGGGCGGCAGGGCATCGGACGAGGGCGCCTTCGGGGCGGTGTGCTGAGGCCAGCCCGAAGACGAGTCTTGCGGCCCGGGGTTGGGACTGTCCTGGGCGCTCATGGCAGGGACCTCCGCTGGGGGTTGAAGCAGAGTCGGTCGGCAAATCGACGGACGGCGGCGGCCACGGCATCGGGGTCGGTCATCGGGGCATCGTGGCGGCAGTTCGGCAGGGTTGTCAGCGTGGCGTCGCCGATACGCGTCGCGAGCGCCTCGGCCAGCGCGGCATACATCGGATCGCCCGCGCCACCGAGGGCGATCTGGACCGGTACATCGATCCGCACCAGGCCGTCGGGCTCCAGGCCGAGCAGCGCCGCGTCCGCGATCGCACCGGATCCGGCGGCCTGGACGCGGACCAGGGCCGCGGGTGCCAGCCGGCCCAGCGCCTCGGCGCCCGAGACCGCGGCCAGGAACACCTCGGCCGCCGCCGCGGGGCCGCCACGCCTGGCCGCGACCGCGACTCGGTCCGAGACCGCCGCCAGCGCGGCACGGACCGCGCGCCCACCGACCGGCGCGTAGGGTGGTTCGTAGGCCCATACACCGGCCGTGACCTCGGGTCGGCGCGCGGCGATTTCCAGGGCCAGGCAACCGCCGTAGCTGTGGCCGACCAACAGGGCGGGGCCCAGCTCTTCGCGGGCGAGCACGGCCGCCACGTCGCCGATATGGACGGCCACGTCTATCGGTCCGAACGCTGCCCGCGGTCCGCCGCGCGTGGGCGGCTCGCCGGGTGACGTGCCTGCGTCGACGGGCGTGGCCGGTTCCCCGAGCAGCAGCTCGGTCGCGCCGCTGCCGCGCCGATCAATCCCGATGACGGTGAAGTCGGTCGCCAGGCGCGCGGCCAATCGACGCAGGTGCGCGGCACTCGCGAGCGTCCCGTGGAGCAGGACGAGCGGCGGGCCGTTGCCCATGCGCCGATAGGCCAACACGACGCCCGGCAGCCCGAGCCGACGGATCTGCGTCCAGTCGTCGTGCTCGTCGCCCGGCGGTCGGCGAGTCCCAAGCGTGAGCGCGACCGGATCAGGCGCCACCGCCCCGGGAACCGTGGGCGAGACGACCAGCTTGCCGGCCACGCGATCCCGGATCTCGCGCCGGACGAGCTTGCCGCCGGCCGTCCTGGGCAACGCCGCCACTCGCTCGAACGCGACCGGCACCTTGTACCGGGCGAGCCGGGCGTAGCAGTGGGCGGCGAGCGCCTCGTCCGTCGGCCCCGCCTCGACGGTGACGATGACGGCCACGGGAACCGCTCCCCAGCGAGGATCGGGTCGACCAATGACGGCGGCGTCGACGATGCCCGGATGCTGACACAGCACCGCCTCGACTTCGGCTGGGTAGACGTTCTCGCCGCCCGAGACGATGAGATCGTCGCGGCGGTCGGCAACGGTCAGCAGGTCGGTCGCGTCCAGGCTACCCAGGTCACCAGTCCGGAACCAGCCATCGGGCTGGATCGCGGTCGTGAGCGGGCTCGGGGTGGCGGATTGCTCGACGTACCCGCTGCACAGCATCGGACCGCGAATTTCGATGTCGCCCACCTCGTCCTGTCCGGCCTCTCGCTCGCCAACGCGGATCCGGAGCGCCACCCCGGGCATCGCCCGACCCGCCGCGGTCGGGTGCACCGACGCCTCGTTGGTGTGCAGCGCAACCACACCCGAGGCGGTTTCCGTCAGGCCGTACGTCGGCACGACTGGCAGGCCGGCCCGGATAGCAGCCTCGATGAGCTCAGCCGGCGTGCGCTCTCCGCCGAGGAGGATCGCACGCACGGAAGGCGGCAGGGGCCCGTCGGCACCGACCCCCTCAAGCGCGTCGAGGAGGCCCTTGAGCATCGACCCGACGAGGGAGACGTGGCTGATCCGGCCCGTCCGCAACGCCGCACCGACAGCCACCGCGTCGAACCGGTCGTGGACGACGAGTGGCAGGCCCCAGCGTGTCACCCGGTCGATCATGGCCAGACCCGCCACGTGGTGGAACGGCAGGCAGGATAGCCAGCGGTCCGTCGGGGCCGGCTGTAGAAACGCGGCCCAGGCAGCGGCGCTCGCGGCGTGGGCGCCATGACTGAGCATGGCGGCCTTGGGCCGACCGGTCGTTCCGGAGGTGAAGATGAGCGTCGCCGGCGCGTCAGGGTCGAGCGTCGCCGTCTCGATGCCAGGGTCGACCCCGGGATCGAACATGTCCGCGGTCGGCGCTCGATCGTGCTGCTCAAACAGCACGGCGAGGGCAACGAGCGTGGGGCCAGCGCCGGCGGCGGCCAACGCGGCTTGCGCGGGCTGGACGACGTGCACGGACGGCGCCGCGCAAGCGGACCTGGCGGAGAGGGCGGACAGCGCCAACTCATTGGTTGCCGTGTCGTGCAGGAGCACCGTCGGGCGCAACGCATCGAGCTGGCCGCCCAGTTCGCTCGGTGCCGCTCGCCGGTTGAGCGGCAGCAGGACAGCGCCAGCTCGCCGGACCGCATGGATGGCGGCCACCGTCGGCGCAGACTCGCCCGCCAACAGTGCCACCCGATCGCCCCGACGGATGTCCAGGGCCGCCAACCGATGGGCGCCCCGAACTGCGACGCGATCGAGCTGTCGATAGGTCCAGCGAACCGCCTCGTCGCTGACGGCCGGTCGATCGGGCCAGGCGCGGGCGGCGGCGACGAGCGGATCGATGAGGCGTATCGGCGCAGCCTCGCCGGCGCTGCGCTCAGCCAACCCGATACCGCTCCACGGCGGCCTCGTCGATCGCCACGCCCAGCCCCGGACC
>JANMQO010000174.1:0-23979 GCA_031370565.1 Chloroflexota bacterium | reverse complement strand
CACGGAGCCGGGTATACTGCACCGGCCCCGCTCCAGACGGGCGCGACCCCGCAACGCGCCGGCCGACGGCTGCGCCGCCCACGATCAAGGACCTGCCCGGCTCATGTTCGACCGCATTCTCGGCTACTTCTCGCGCGATATCGGGATCGACCTAGGGACCGCCAATACGCTGGTCTGGGTTCGTGACCGGGGCATTGTCATGAGCGAGCCGAGCGTGGTGGCGATCGACGCCAAGACGAAGGTGGTGATGGCGGTCGGGGCCGAAGCCAAGCGGATGGTCGGTCGGACGCCGGCCAGCATCATCGCCGTCCGACCGCTGCGCGACGGGGTCATCAGCGACTTCGACGTCACCGAGCAGATGATCAGGTACTTCGTGAACAAGGTCCACGACCGGGTCGGCATGATCGCCCGGCCGCGGATGCTGTTGGGCGTCCCGTCCGGCGTCACCGAGGTCGAGAAGCGGGCCGTCCGCGACGCGGCGCTCAACGCGGGGGCACGCTGGGCGCGCCTGATCGAAGAGCCGATGGCGGCCGCGATCGGGGCGGGCCTGCCCGTCTCCGAACCGTCCGGCAGCCTCATCGTGGATATCGGCGGCGGAACCACGGAGGTGGCCGTCATCAGCCTCGGCGGGATCGTCGTCAGTCGGAGCATCCGGATCGGCGGCGACGAGATGGATCAGGATATCGTCGCCTTCGCCCGCCGGGAGTACAACCTGTTTCTGGGCGAGCGCACGGCCGAGGACATCAAGATCGCGATCGCCTCGGCTTACCCGGGCGACTGGGACGTCCAGCGGGTGGCGCTCCGGGGCCGCGACCTCCTGACCGGGCTGCCGCGCAGCGTCGAGGTCGGTGCGGACCAGATCCGCGAGGCCATCGAGCCGTCCGTGCAGCAGATCGTGGACACGATCAAGGACACCATCGAGGAGACCCCGCCGGAGCTCGTCGCCGACATCATGGACCAGGGCATCGTGCTGGCCGGCGGCGGTGCCCTCCTGTCGGGCCTCGATCAGCGGATCGCCGAAGCTACCCAGATGCCAGTCCACATCGCGGACGATCCGCTCACCTGCGTGGCGCGCGGGACGGGCGTCGTGCTGGACGAGCTGGCCAACCCGGCGATGCAACGGGTCCTCGTCGGCGACACCTACGCGCGCGCCCCGCGCTGACCCGCGGGTCGCCGGCATGATCGCCCTGCCCAGCAACCGCGTCGCCCGCCGGCGCACGATTGCCTTTGGCACGCTCGTCATGATCAGCCTGCTGCTCATGGCGGCTTCATCGACTGGCCCGGTCGTCGAACTCCAGCGTGGCGTCGCATTCGCGCTGCGGCCGATCCAGGGCGTGCTTGACGGCGCCGCGCGCAATGTGGTCGCCATCGTCCAGACCGTCACGGAAATTGACACGCTGCACAGCGTGAACGAGAAACTCGCTCGCGAGAACGCTCGCCTGTCGGCCGAGAACGCCCGAGCGCAGGAGATCGAGCGCCAGAACACCCTGCTGACCGCGCTGCTCCAGGTCCGCAACTCGCTCAAGTTCCAGAGTGTCGCCGGTTCGGTCATCGGCCGGGAGCCCTCACAGTTCCGACGCGTGGTCATCCTCGACGTGGGGACCGACCGCGGCGTGGCCGTGGGCAATGTCGTCGTCGGCGAAGGCGGCGCACTCGTCGGGCGGGTCACCGCGACGACCGCCAACTCCGCGACCGTGCTCCTGATTGACGACACGAGCTCGACCGCGATCGGTCAGCTCGGCACGAGCAAGGCGACCGGCCCCGTGGTCGGCCCCGTGGTGGGCGATCTGCTGGTCATGGGCAGCATCGACTCGACCGACCGGATCCAGATCGGAGACCAGGTCGTCACGGCCGGCATCGTCCTGGCCGGCGGGGTGCGCTCACCCTTCCCGAAGGGGCTGCTCATTGGCACGGTCGTCGACGTCCAACGCGACGCCAACGCCGTCACCCAGACCGCGTTCATCCAGCCCACCGTCAACCTCAACCAGCTCGAGTACGCGCTGGTCATCACCGACTACGCCGGGGGTCTGCCGCCCCTGGATCAGCAGCCGATCCCGTGCGCGTCCGCCGGAACCCTGCCCGAGGGCGAGCAGCCGTGCGTTACGACCACTCCGGCAGCGACGCCCCGGCCGACGCCCTGACCGAGCTGACGCCGCCCCAGCCGACCCCGACTGAGCCGACGCCCCGCCCGAGCTGAAGACGCCTCGCCCGAGCCGACGCCCCGACCGGTGTCCAGCCTGCCGCATGACGTACGCTACGCTCCGATGAAAGGCATCGTTCTCGCCGGCGGCACGGCCACCCGGCTCTTTCCGCTGACGATCGTCACGAACAAGCATCTCCTGCCGATCTACGACCGGCCGATGATCTACTACCCGATCGAGACGCTGGCCTCGATGGGGATCCGCGAGGTCATGGTCATCGTTGGCGGCAAGAGCGTCGGCGACGTGGTCGAGTTGCTGGCCGATGGCTCCCACTTCGGGCTCGATCTGACCTACCGCTACCAGCGCGGTGCGCTCGGCATTGCCCATGCCATCGGGCTGGCCCGGGACTTTGTCGGCGACGAGGCATTCTGCTGCGTGCTCGGCGACAATATCTTGCGCGGGCCGGCGCTGGCCCCGGTTGCGTCGACCTTCGAGGCCGGGCAGTGGGGTGCGGGCACGCTGCTGTACCGGGTACCGGACCCCGAGCGGTTCGGCGTCGCGGAGTTTGATCCGGCGGGCAACGTGGTCCGGTTCGAGGAGAAGCCCACGGCCCCCAAGAGCGACCTCATCCCGATCGGGGTGTACTTCCTGCGGCCGGACGCCTTCGGGGTGATCGACCACCTCGCTCCATCCGGCCGAGGTGAGTTCGAGATCACCGATGTGCTCAACCACTACATCCCGAACGGCGGTCTGTTCGCCCCGGTCTACGAAGGCCATTGGACCGATGCCGGCACGGTGCCTTCGCTCTTGCGGGCCGCTGAGCTGGCAGCCTCAGACGACGGCGATGGTCGCCTTGCTCCACCCGTCGAACGGCCGGCCGGCTGATGTCGACCGGTTGCCTGGTCCGGCGGGGCGGTCGAAGCGTGGTCGAGGGCGCGGAACGCGTGGCGGACGGCGTGCTCAACGGCGCGCGACGCGTGGCGGACGGCCCGCTCGTGACCCGGATCGATCGATGACCCGATCGTTCGAGCGGCTGCTGGTCACCGGAGGGGCCGGATTCATCGGCTCGTGCTTCGTCCGGGATGTCCTGGCCCGGCGTGACGGGACGCGCATCACGGTCCTCGACAAGCTCACCTACGCGGGCAACGAAGCGAACCTGGCGCCCGTGCTGGCCGACCCCGAGCAGGCCGCTCGACTGACCTTCGTGCGCGGCGATATCGCCGATCCGGCCGTCGTCGAACCGCTGGTGGCTGGAGCGGACGCCGTCGTCAACTTCGCCGCCGAGTCGCACGTGGACCGCTCGATTCTCGATCCCGAGGCGTTTCTGCGGACCGGGGTCATCGGCGTCCACGTGCTGCTCGAGGCGTGCCGTCGCGAGGCCTCGACCCGGCCGATCCGCCTGGTCCAGGTCTCGACCGACGAGGTCTATGGCTCGGTCGAGACGGGTCATTCGACCGAGGCGGACCCGCTCGGGCCGCGCTCCCCGTATGCCGCCGCAAAGGCCGCCGGCGAGCTGCTCGTCGGCTCATACGTGGTCACCCACGGGCTCGACGCGGTGATCACTCGCGGCTCCAACACGTACGGGCCGTACCAGCACCCGGAGAAGCTCATCCCGCTGTTCGTGACGAACGCCCTCGAGGATCGTGCCCTGCCGCTGTACGGCGACGGGCTGCAGGTTCGCGACTGGCTGTACGTCGGGGACCATGCCGCCGGGGTCGAGCACGTGTTGCGGCATGGCCTGGCGGGCGAGACCTACAACCTGCCCGGTGGGACCGCGCTGCCGAACCGCGAGGTGGTGGCACGCATCATTGCGCGCCTGGGCAAACCATGGTCGCTCGTGCGGACCGTGGCGGACCGGCCCGGCCACGACCGGCGCTACGCGATGGACGGTTCGAAGCTCGGTGCGCTCGGCTGGCGTCCGCAGACCTCGTTCGAGGCTGGGCTGGCCGCCGCGATCGACTGGTTCGTCGCTAACGAGGCGTGGTGGCAAGCGATCAAGCACGACGACTGGGACGCTTACTATGAGCGGCAGTACGGCCAGCGCCTGGCGGGCTCCAGCGCTGCCCCGGCCAACGCCCCGGCCGAGGCTCGCGCCAACGCCCCCGACGAGGCTCCGGCCAATGCCCGGGCGAACGCCCCCACCGAGGCGCAGGGCTGACCCATGCGAGTCGCGATCACCGGCGCCGGCGGGCGGCTCGGTCGGGCGCTCGTCGCGGCGTTCGCCGAGGCGCCCTTCACCGGGATCGCCGGCCCGCTGGCATGGGATCGCTCCGTCTTCGATCTGGATGACCCGGCCGCCGCCGGACGGCTGATTGCCCAGGACCGACCCGAGGTCGTCATCCACGCCGCGGCCTGGACCGATGTCGACGCGTGCGCACGCCAGCCTGAGCTCGCCCTGCGCCGCAACGGCACCGCGGTCGGTGAGCTGGCCCGTGCCTGTGTCGCCGCGGGCGTGGACCTCGTGACCATCTCGACGAACGAGGTTTTCGACGGGACGCGCACCGACGGACAAGGCTATCGGCCAGATGACCGCCCGAACCCGCCGAACCCGTACGGCGCGAGCAAGCTGGCGGGGGAACTGGCCGCGCGCGAAGCCTTCGGCGCGCCCGGTGAGGGGCCGGGCGACGACACTGACTCCGCGAGCGGCACTGGCTCGGCGAGTGGCACTGGCTCGCCGAGTGGCATGAGCCTGGCGAGTGGCGGACCGGCGAGCGGCGCTCTGGCGAGGAACGGTTCGGCGGGCGGCACGGGACCGGCGCTCGCGATCGTGCGCACCGCGTGGCTCTACGGGCCGCCTGGCAACGACTTCCCGGCCAAAATCCTGGCCGCGGCAGAGCGCGCCCGGGCCGCCGGCGACCCGCTCCGCGTCGTCAGCGACGAGTTCGGCTCGCCAACCTCCACGGCGGATCTGGCCGAGGCGGTCGTCGAGCTGGTCGGATCGGGCGCGATCGGCGGCACGTGGCACGTCGTGAATGCAGGCGCCGTCTCGCGGGCGGACTGGGCACGCGAGGTATTGCGCCTGACTCGGACCGAGGTGCCCCTGGAGGAGGTGCCCGCCGCAACCTGGCCGCGCGCCTCCACGGCGCCGCGCTGGGCCGTCCTGGAACCCAGCCTGCTGCCGTCCGGCGAGCCGATGCGTCCCTGGCATCGGGCGCTCGCGGACCAGGTTCCGTGGCTGCTCCGGGCTCGGCTATCGGTGCCGCGCTCACCGACCGTGCAGCCCGCCCCGACCCCACCAACGACCCGCAGCGACGCTCGGCGGTGAGCGACCTCGAACGGCCACCGTCCGGATTGCCGGGCGTTCGATACGGCGCGGTCGAACGTCACGGTGATGCGCGCGGTTCGTTCCGCGAGCTATGGCGCGGCAGTGAGGATTCGCCACTGTCTATGGAACGGACGGGCGCCCAGGGCGCACGGTTCGTCCAGGCCAACCTGTCGACCTCGGCGGCCGGCGTCCTGCGCGGTCTGCACTGCCATCGTCGCCAGCTCGATCGGTGGGTGGTTGCCGGCGGCCAGGCCTTCGTTGCCCTGGTCGATCTGAGGCCGGCCATTGCCGGACTCGGGTCGGTGGTGGTGGAGACCCGGCAGCTGGTCGAGGACGAGTTCGTCGAGATTCCCGTTGGCGTCGCCCATGGCTTCCTCGCCGTGGAGCCGTTGCAGCTCATTTACCTCGTGACCAATGAGTTCGACGGCTCGGACGAGCTCGGCTTCGCCTGGGACGACCCGGCCGCCGGTGTGTGCTGGCCGGTCGTCTCGGACACGCCTGATGGTCAGCCCATCCTCTCAGAACGCGACCGCTCCAATCCGCCTCTGGCTGAGCTGCTCGGTCGACTGCGCACCGAGCGCGGCTAGGCTCCGTTCGCCTCCGGCTCCCCAGCACAGCCGCGCGCTGACGTTTGCGTGTGGAGGCTGTGAACCAAACGCCGCCGCCGCCCCGCCGGCGCCCCGCCGCCGCCGGGCCGCACGTGAACCCGAACCGCACCTCCCCGCACCGAACCACCCGCGCCCCGGACCAAGGGACCATTGCTCCCGGGACCATGTCGGCATGGAGGCCGGCTTGACGAGCGGCCAGTCTTGCCGGGAGACATCACTGGACCCGCTTCGTCCGCTGTGCGAGCTGCGCCCCGGCTGTACCAGGGTCTCGGTCCCTGGAGGATTCGGTGCGAAGAATCGCGGTCGCTCTCGCCGTCAGCCTGCTGGTCGTCGCCACCTTCGCCGTCCCGTCCGTGGGCGCGGCCAGCTCGGTGCAGCCCAAGGTCGTGATCATCGTGGGACCGGTCGGCTCGGTCACCGACTACTACCTGTCCGATGCTGAGGCGGCCTATGCCGCGGCCCTGCACTACACCTCGAACGTGGTCCGGGTGTACACGCCGACAGCCACCTGGGCCGCTGCCAAGGCAGCACTACAGGGCGCCTCGATCGTCATCTACATGGGCCACGGCAACGGCTACCCGAGCCCCTACACGTCCACCCTCATGACCGACCGGCAGGACGGCCTCGGCCTCAACCCGAGCGCCGGCACGGACAACACGACCACGCGCTACTACGGCGAGTCCTTCCTGGCCAGCTCCGTGCGCCTGGCTCCCAACGCCGTCGTCATGCTCTTTCACCTGTGCTACGCGTCGGGCAACTCGGAGGAAGGCCTGCCCGCTCCGACCCTGGCCGTGGCCCAGCAGCGCGTTGACAACATGGCCGCCGGCTGGCTCCAGACGGGCGCCCGCGCCGTCGTGGCGGAAGGCCACTTTTCGCCGGCCTGGTACATCGACCAGCTGTTCAGCACGCACCAGACGATCGACCAGGTCTGGCGCAGCTCACCGACCTTCAACGCCCGGGATTTCGCCTTCCCGTCGGCGCGAACGGCGGGCGCGACTGCCGAGATGGACCCGGACGGCACGCCCAACGGCTACTGGCGAGCACTCACCGGCTGGCTGGACCTGACCACCGATGCGATCACCGGCGGCGGATCGGGCACTGCGCCCGGGCCCGCGAGCGGCGATCCCGCCGCCTTCGTGGTGCCGGGGGCTGCCTCGGTCAACGTCGACGCGGCCGGGCTCTACCCAGACGCGACGCTCAGCGCCAATCCGACCACCGGGACCCCGGACGCGAGCCTGCCGCGCGACACCAGGTTGCGGCTGCTCGCCCGCGCCGGCAGCACTGCCGCAGGCAGCCCAATCTTTCAGGTGGCGACACTCGACGGCTCGCGCACCGGCTGGATGTCCGGGGTGGATCTCCTGCCGCGCGACAGCACGGCGCCGGTGCTCATCGGGGTGGACGCCGGCGGCGCGGCCTTTTCACCGAACGGCGACGGCCGGAATGACACCCTCCAGATCACCGCCCGGATCTCCAAGCCCGTGAACTGGACGGTCCGCTTCGAGGACCCGGCGGGTCGTGACCTGGGGCTGACCGCCGGTGTCGGCGACACGATCGCGGCAAGCTGGTCCGGGATCGTCAACGGCAACCCCGTGCCGGATGGCGTGTATCGCTACGTGGTCACGGCCCATGACGACTGGGGCAATCCCCGGGCACGCCTCGTCGGTTCGGTCGTCGTCGACACAGTGGCGCCGGCCTTCACCGGACCGACACCAGCATTGGCCAGCACTGGCCAGCCCGAGCCGCTCACCCTCAGCCCGAACGGCGACCGAAGCGGCGACACTGTGGCCCTGCCGGACACGCTCAGCGAACCGGGCTACGTCGATGTGACTGTCGTGGATGCGGCGGGCGCCGTCGTCCGGTCCTACTCGGTTGCGGCGTCGACCCGGTCGAGCACCCTGACCTGGGGCGGCACCAGCGATACCGGCACGACGGTGCCTGATGGCCCGTACACGATCCGGCTGACCCCGCGCGACCGGGCCGGCAACATCGGCCGGGCGCGCGACCGAAGCCTGGTCGTCTATCGCGCGCTCGGCTGGGTGACGAGTTCGACGTCGGTCTTCTACCCGCAGGATCTCGATGCGCTGGCGCCGACGGCCCGCCTGAGCTTCACGCTCAGCGACAGCGCCACGGTGACCTGGACGATCCGGGACACGAACGGTGCCACCGTGCTCACGAAGTACGCCGCCAGCCTGCTGCCGAGTGGCAGGTACACGTACGACTGGGACGGCCGACTGGCCGACGGAACGATGGCGCCGGTGGGCCGCTACACGTCCTGGGTGAGCGCGACGAATGGCAGCCTGAGCGCGACCGGTCAAGCGGACGTGGTGGCCGGGGCGTTCCTGTTCCGACCCAGCACCACGACGCCGGTCCGTGGCCAGCTGCTCCGCCTCGGGGTGATCTCACCGGAGCCGCTGGCAGGCCCACTGCGGGTCACCGTCCAGCAACCCGGACTGCGGCCCTGGGTCGCGACCCTGAGCAAGATCGGGACGTCCGCGTACCAGGTCCTCCTGCGGCTGCGGGCCGGCGGAGGGCCGGGCGTCGTACGACTGACGCTCGTCGGGACCGACGTGGCGGGGGGCACCAACCAGGCCTCGGTCGACTTGACCCTGCGCTGACGGCGCTCGAGGGACAGGCATCAGCGCACCCGACGGCGGCGCACTGCTCCGTGCCGGAACCATCCGGCGATGGCAGGATCGTCCATTCACGGGTAGGGTGGACGCAGACAGCACCCGCTTGAGGATCTTGTGACCGACGACCGCGCCAGCCTCCGTGAGCGATTGCACCGCTCGCGCGCCTCTCGCCGGATCGGCTTCCGTGCGCTCGCCGCGCTCGTCGCCTTGGTGTTGGTGGCGGCCTTGTCCGTGGTGGTGCCGAATGTGGCTTCGGTTCCCGGGACCCTGTCGGCCACCACCTCGGCTGGCGGCGGGGCCGTCTCAGTCGAACCCCAGCCAGGCACCTCGGACCCAGCGGGCCCCTCGATCATGGCGCTCGATGCCGCCGCTCATGCCAACGATCCAGTTCGATTCGCACCCGGCGGGCGCGTCACCATCCCGTTCTCGCCCCGACCCGACGACCACTGGGCGGTCGGCGGCGTGGCTCCGCAGTCCCTGCCGGCCGGCGCCGCCAGTGGTCGTTCGATGGCCAGCAGTCGCCAGGGCAGCGTCTGGGCACCGGGCTCATTGGTCGGTCGGCTCGGCTCATCTGCGCCCCCGACCGCCACGTCCGACGCGCCGACCGGCGCGATCCATCCGATCGATGGACCCAGCCTGCAAAGCGGAACCGTGCTTCGGGCGAATGCCGCCTCGTATCCCCTGCGGGCAATCGATCCGCTCGCTCCGGCGGCAGGTTCGGACCTGCGTCGCCAGGTCTTCGGCTTCCTGCCGTACTGGACCCTGGGCGACAGTTCGACCGTGCTCAAGTACGACCTGCTCTCGACGATCGCCTATTTCGGCGTAGGCGCGGATGCGGTCGGCAACTTGCTCAAGCAGAATGGTGACGGTTCGACGACGTCCGGCTGGGCCGGCTGGACGAGCTCGGACCTCACGGCGACGATCGAAGCGGCCCATCAACGCGGTACCCGGGTCGTCCTGACGGTGCAGGCGTTCGCCTGGACCAGCACCCAGGCCGCCAACCAGTCGACCCTGCTGGGCAGCCCAGCCGCCCAGCTCAACCTGGCCCAGCAGATTGCCGCCGCGGTCCGCGATCGGGGCGCCGACGGAGTCAACCTCGACTTCGAGCCGCTGAGTGCAGGCCACGAGGCGGACTTCACGGCCTTCCTGCGGCTGCTCCGATCCCAGCTCGATGCCATTGCACCCGGCTACCAGCTGACCTTCGACACGACGGGCTACATCGGGAACTACCCGATCGAGGACGCCACGGCGCCCGGTGGCGCAGACGCCATCTTCATCATGGGCTACGACTACCGGACGGCGCCCGCGTCCAACGCCGGCTCGATCGCCCCGCTGACTGGGCCGAACTACGATCTGACCGACACGGCCTTCGCCTACCTGTCCCGGGTACCCGCCAGCAAGCTGATCATGGGCATCCCGTACTACGGCCGGGCCTGGTCGACCGTGTCCGATGCACCCAACGCAAAGACCCAGAGCGGCGCCAAGTACGGCCAGTCCGTCGCGGTCAACTACACGGATGCCGTGGACCTGGCGGCCAAGTACGGTCGGCGCTACGACGCGGTCGAGCAGTCCGCCTGGTTCGCCTATCAGCGCCAGAACTGCGGCACGAGCGGCTGCGTGACGACCTGGCGCGAGGTCTACTACGACGACGCTCAGAGCTTGCGCGCCAAGTACGACATGATCAATCGCTTCGGCCTGCGCGGCGCCGGGATCTGGGCGCTGGGCTACGACGGCACGCGGCCGGAGTTGTACCAGGCGCTGGTCGACAAGTTCATCAACGACACGACCCCACCCGAGGCGGGGATCCAGGTCCTGGCGCCGATCCAGGGCGACGAAGGCTTCACGGTGGCCTGGTCCGCGACCGACCTCAGTCCGATCCGCAACTATGACGTCCAGGCGTCTGCCGACGGCGGGCCGTGGACCGCCTGGCTGACGGGCACGACCGCGGCGGCCGGGATCTACCTCGGCAGCACCGGACACGCCTACGCATTCCGGGTGCGGGCGACCGACTCGAAGGGCAACGTCGGCGGCTGGGATGTCGCCAACCAGGCAGTCGTGACGCCGGCCCTGGGCACCGGTGGCTTCGCCGTGGTTGCGTCGGACACCCTGTCCGTGCGCACCCGGCCGACGACCTCGGGTGCGCTCGTCGACCGGTTGTCCGCGGGCGATATCGTCGCGATCACCGATGGTCCCGTGTCGGCCAATGGCTACTCGTGGTACCAGGTCACGGGACCACTGACCAGCTGGTCGCCGACCAACCCGGTCCTGGCCGGCAACTGGGTCGCTGCCGGCAGCGGTTCGGTGCCCTACCTCAGCGCTCGGCAGGCCCCGAACGCCACCGTCGTGGCAGCCGGGATCAGCGGGTTGTCGTCTGGGACCGGGGCAGGCCCCGCGGCCATACGGGCCCTCTCGCCCAACGGCGACGGCTCCGCCGACACGCTGGCCGTGCAGTGGCGCAACAACGTCGCCCTCGACTCGCTCACCCTGCACGTCTTCGGCGCGGATGGTTCGGAGGTGGGGACGGAGCCCGTGCCGGCCGTCGCGCCTGGGCCCCAGACCTGGGCCTGGGATGGTCGGGCAGGCGGGCCGATCCTGCCGGACGGTCAGTACATGCTCCAGCTGGTCGGCAAGGCTGGCGCCCAGACGTACTCAGCGCCGTTTGCCGGGACGATGACACCGGATCGACTGCCGGCCTTCGGGGTGACCATCGATACGGTCGCGCCGACGCTGACTTCCGCCACGGTCTCAGGCCTGGTCATCTCGCCCAACGGCGACGGCCGCTTCGACACGATTGCGCTGGCGGCCGGTTCGACCGGCGGGGCGACGCACTGGCAGTTCAGCGCCGCCCCCATGGTGGCTGGCGTGGCCGGGGTGCCCGTCCGGACGATCTCGGGCACGGGCGGTGCCCCGAAGTTCAGCTGGGACGGCCGGGGCGACGCCGCGGCGGTTCTCCCTGACGGCGCCTATCGACTCAGCTTGGCCGTGCTCGACGACGCCGGGAACGCCGTCGCGAAGACCTGGGACATCACCCTCGATGTGACCGCGCCGACGGTCGCCGCCAGCGCGACGCCGGCAGTCTTCTCGCCGGACGGCGACGGCTGGACGGACACGACGATGATCGACTGGACGGCCAGCGAGGCCCTGCCGGCAACCGTCCTGATCACCCGCGGCACGACCCGCGTGCGTTCGTTCCACGGGAGCGCCGGCCTGACTGGGAGCGTTCGCTGGGACGGTCGGGATGCGAGCGGGCGGCTCGTTGCCGATGGACCCTATCTCGTCAGTGTGATCCTGACCGATGCCGCGGGCAACCAGGGGCTGGCCTCGACGGCCGTCAAGGTGGACCGCACGGCCGGCTGGCTGCGCTGGAGCTCGGCGGCCTTCTACCCGCAGGACGGCGATGCGCTGGCCAGGACCGCGGCGATCACGTTCCGGCTGAGCCGCCGCGCGACGACCACCCTCCAGCTGGTCGACGGGTCCGGGACGGTGGTACGCACCGCCTGGACCAACCGCTCGCTCGCTGCCGGGGCGGTCAGCTGGACGTGGGACGGCAAGGCCGCCGGCAACTTCGTCATGCCGGGAACGTACACGGCGCTGCTCACCAGCACGAGCGCGCTCGGCACGACGACCCTGCGCCGGGCGATCCTGGTCGACGCGTTCATCGTCCGCCTGTCGGCCACGACGCTGACGAGCGGCGAGACCCTGACGATCGCCTTCCAGAGCGTGGAGCCACTGTCGACCCGGCCGACGGTCACCTTCAGCCAACCCGGTGTCGCGCCGGTCAGCCGGACCGCCAGCCTGGTCTCGACCAACCGCTACGCGGTCAGTTTTACCGTGGCCGCCGGCACGCCCGGGGCTGCCACCATCCGGATCCTCGCTCGTGATTCGGCCGGCCGCGTCAATAGTTCGCTCCGCACGGTCACGATTCAGTAGGGCCGAAGCGACCGAATGACCGTCAGGTCCCGTGAGGAGGTCGTGGACGGTCCGCACCTACGCCGAAGACCTGCGCCCAGCGCTGCTCCTGCAGTCGCTCGCCTACACTGCCCGAGATGACGACCGAGCCAGTCCCGACCGTACTGTCTACTCCGCCGCTCGGGACGGGTGTCTGGGTCGTGCTGCCGACCTACAACGAGGCCGACAACGTCGGACCGATGGTCGCAGCCATCCTGGAACAGTTGCCCGACGCGACGCTGCTCGTGGTCGACGACGGTTCGCCCGACGGGACTGGTCGGCTGGCCGACCAGCTCGCCGCGAGCGACGCACGCGTCCGGGTGCGCCACCGGGCGGCCAAGCAGGGGCTCGGGCGGGCGTATCTGGACGGATTCCGGATCGCCCTGGCTGGCGGTGCCGGGATCGTTGTCCAGATGGATGCCGATTTCTCGCACGATCCCGCCGCATTGCCCGCATTGATTGGCCCGATCGCCAGCGACACGGCGGACCTGGTCATCGGTTCGCGCTACGTCAGCGGCGGCTGCGTCGTCGACTGGGGACGCGCCCGGCGGGTGATCTCGCGGGCCGGCAGCATCTTCGCCCGGGTTGTCCTCGACCTCCACCCGCACGATCTCACTGGCGGGTTCAAGGCTTGGCGAGCGCCGACGCTGGGCTCGATCCCGTTCGATGGCGTCCACGCCGGCGGCTACGTCTTCCAGATCGAGATGACGTATCTGGCCAGCCGACTCGGTGCACGGGTCCACGAAGTACCGATCACGTTTCGCGACCGGCGCATCGGCCAGTCCAAGATGTCGCGACGAATCGTGGTCGAGGCGCTCGTCGTCGTCGTCGCGCTGCGCTTTGACGAGCTCCGCGGCCGAGGCCCTCGAGCGGGCGCAGGCCAAGCTGTCGGGCAGGGCGCCGGCAAGGGCGCCGGCAAGGGCGCCGGCCACCGTGCCGACCCGGGCGACGACGCCGCAGACCGATGACCTGGCGGCTTGGCGAGGCTGTGTCGGGCGATCTCGCCGCCACCGTGCCCGGCGTCCGGGTGGTCCTGGACGTCCGGCCGCTGCAGGACCCGGATCGGGCGCCGACCACGGCGATCTACCTGGACGAGCTGCTCGCCGCGTTCAACGCGGAGCCACTCCCCGGCGAATCGTTTGCCTATCTGCTGCAGGCCGGCCTGCCCGATCCCACCCAACGCTTCGCTGCGCTCGAGGTGATCGGTCGGCGCAAGCTGCCCCCGACACGATTGCTCCGGTCGGGCGCGCTCACGGTCGACCCGTTTGTGCTCCGTGGCGCGTCGGTCGGGGCAGGCTGGCATGCGGAACGGGGCGGAGCCGCCGGTGCGGTCTACCACACCGCCTCGGGTGCCGTGCCGCTGGCGTCCGGGCTGCCGCTCATCGTGACCCTGCTGGACCTGGCGCCGTGGGAACTCCCCGGGTCGTATCAGCGCAGCCCGGCGGCCGCATTCGGGCAGCGGCTGCGCGGTCGGATCCTGCGCGAGGCGGCGGCGGTGATCGTGGGCTCCGAGGCTACCGGCCGGATGGCCCGACGCCTGCTCCACGTGCGCCCGGAGCGGTTGCACGTCGTGCCGCTGGCCGCTCGCGCGGCGTTCCGACCGGACGCGGCGGGGGTGGCCGGGTCTGACCTGGCCTCGGACGTGGCGTCGGATCTCGACCGGCTCGGGCTGCCCCGTCGCTACTTCGTCTATTCCGGTCGCTACGACGCCCGGCAGGATCTCTCGTCCCTGCTCGGTGCACTCGGCCGGCTGGCTGCGGCCGGCCGACCCGGGGCGCTCGCCGCGGACGTGCCGTGGCCACCCCGGGTGCTGCTCGTCGGCACGAGCCCCGATGACCGGGCGTCGCTCGCCCGGGTCGCCGCCGGCGAGCGCGTCGGCGAGCTGCTGGCCTACGCCCCGGCGCTCTCAGCGGCGCGTTTGGCCGGGTTGGTGGCGGGCGCTCACGCCGCGCTGCTGCCGGTCAACAGTGAGGCGGCCGGTCTGCCCGCCATCGAAGCCATCGCCGCCGGGACGCCCGTCGTGGCCAGCTCCATCGGCGCACTGCCCGGATTGGTCGGCTCGGCCGGCATCCTCGTCGAGCCCGGGGATCCCGAGCGGCTGGCCACTGCGCTGCATGCCATCTGGACGGACGACCGGCTGCACGCCCAACTGCGATCCGAGGCACTCGCCAGATCCGGTCCCCAGCGCCGGACCTGGGCCGAGGTCGCCCGGCACACTCGCCAGGTCTATGCCGCCGTGGCTCGGCCTACAGCGCCCGGGCGGGCGACAGCGAGCCACCCGGGGTGATCCGGACGATCGAACCGAGCGGCAGGACGTTCACGAACGTCTGGCCGACGGTCAGCGTGATCGGCACACCCCGACCGTCGTAGAACTGGGTGGGTGCGGTCAGCGACGCCTTGCGCCAGGTGCCCTTCGTCGTCCGGCCATTGGTGCAGATCCAGGCGATGCCCCGGCCGACTACGGTCGCCTCGAGGCGTCCCTTGCCGGGATGGCCATCGTTGAGCGGCCCGAACTGCATGAGCATGATCACAACGTTCTGGGGCGCCACGCGCGCGCCGGTGGCCGCATCTCGTTCCGGCCCCTCGGTGCTGACGGTCCGCGGATAGGAGTTGGTGGCCCGGTCGTAGTCGTATTCGATCGTGCTGCTCGGGTACGACACGATGATCCGTCCACCGGCAGGCCGGCCCGCCAGTGGCACGCCGGGCGCGAACCGCCAGATCGGCTGCACGGGCGTGCCTGCCGCCCCGACGCTGTTCGCGATGGCCTCGAGCTGCGCACCATCCGTGTACAGGTTGTGTGGCGCGAACCGGTCCGTCACCCGGCGAAAGAAGCCGCCATAGGCGAACTGGTCCGCGTTGTAGACAAGCTGGCCGCCGCCCTGGGCCCGGAGCGTCTCGAGGGCCTGCGGCGAACCACCGGCATGGGCATACACCGCGCGCCATTCGGCCGCCCACGCGATGTAGTAGTAGCGCGCACTGCGCACCGGGCCGACTGCGCCCGGCTGGTTCTCGCCGAAGATCATCATGTACCGGGGGATCCCGCCCTCGGCGGGCGCCTGCCAGACGATCGACGCGGCACTGAACCCGGACTGCGGCCGGGCGGCCCACAGATCGTCGATCATGACCGCGATCGGGTGGCGGGCGGCGGCCTCCGGCGAGACGAGGCGGCCGGTCAGCGGCGCGGGGACGAGCATGGGCGTCGGCTGGGGCGTCGGCGTCGTCGCGCCCCCGGGTGCGGGGGTCGACGCTGCGCTGCCGCCGGGGCCGCCGGATGGAGCGCCGCCAAGGTTGCTCGAGCCCGGCGGCAGGCTACCATCGGGCGCGGCGGTCGTGGCCGCGAACTGGACGTTGTTCCCGCAGCCGGCGACGCCCAGCGCAATGCCCAGCGCGAGGGCCAGCGCCATGCCGAGGCCCCACGCCATGCGCACGTAGCGTGTCCTCACGGGCAACGCGCCAGCCGGCAACGCGCCAGCTGGCAGCGCGCGATACGGCAGTGCGTCGCGCATCTGCTCGACCATCGGGACCCCTCGGGCTTCGGGCGGCATGAGTGCTCCCGGCGCGGCGCAGCATAGCGCGCTGCCGCGGACGCACCTCGCCCGAGGAACACGCGCAACGGGCGGCCGGGTCCAACGCGGCCGTCGGGACGGTCCGGACCGGCCCCTCCGCTATACTTCACGCCCGATCCGGGACGGCCAGCGCGCCTCCCACCCCACCTGTCCGCAAGGAGTCCGTGGCCATCGTGATCGACCCAAGCGCGCGCATCCACGCGTCCGCAGACCTCGAGGACAACGTCAGCGTCGGCCCGGGCACGAGCATCTGGCAGCGCGCCCAGGTCCGGACCGGGGCGCGGATCGGCGCGGAGTGCATCGTGGGCCGGGACGTCTTCATCGACGAAGGCGTCATCATCGGCGACCGGGTCAAGATCCAGAACGGCGCCCTCGTGTACCACGGCGTCACCGTGGAGGACGGCGTGTTCATCGGACCAGGCGCGATCTTGACCAACGACCGCTTCCCTCGCGCGATCACCGCTACCGGCGACCTTGCCCGTGCCGATGACTGGCAGGTCAGCCCGATCGTGCTTCGCCATGGCTGCTCCGTTGGCGCCGGGGCGGTCGTGGTCGCCGGACGCGAGATTGGACGGTTCGCGACGGTCGGCGCCGGGGCGGTGGTCACCCGGACCGTGACCGACCATGCGCTGGTGGCCGGCAACCCGGCCCGCCGGCTCGGTTGGGTGTGCGCCTGCGGGAGACGTCTGCTCGACAGTGCCGGCGCCCCCGCCCCCGCCAGTCCGGAACGCTACGCCCAAGACCGCGATCTGCATTGCGCCACCTGTCACCGACGCTACCGCTACATCCCGGAAGCCGAGACGCTCAGCGAGCTGCCCGGCGTCCCCCAGGGAGCGCCCGCATGATCCCCATTGCCCGCCCGGACCTCGGCCCGGAGGAAGTGGCTGCCGTCACCGATGTGCTGACCAGCGGCATGCTCGCCCAGGGACGACGGGTGGCCGAACTGGAAGCCCGATGGTCGACCTTCGTGGGCGTCCGGCACACCGTGGCGATGGCCAATGGCACGCTTGCCCTCATGTCCATCTTCGCCGGCCTGGGCCTGGGCCCGGGTGACGAAGTGATCACCGTCTCACACACGTTTGCGGCCACCGCCAACGCCATCCTGTTCACCGGTGCGACGCCCGTGTTCGTGGACATCGAGCCCGACACGTACCTCATCGACGCGGCCCGGATCGAGGCGGCGATCACGCCCCGGACGCGGGTCATCTGTCCGGTCCACCTGTTCGGCCTGGTGGCCGACATGGAGATGATCCAGGCGATCGCCGATCGCCACGGGCTGATCGTCGTCGAGGACGCCTGTCAGGCCCATGGCGCCACGTTCCGCGGCCGCCCGGCCGGCTCCTTCGGACACGGCGCCTTCAGCCTGTACGCGACGAAGAACATGACCACTGCCGAGGGCGGCTTCGTCACGACCAACGACGACCAGCTGGCCGACTGGCTGCGCATGTACCGCAACCAGGGGATGCGCACCCGCTACGAGTTCGAGATGCTCGGCTACAACTTCCGGATGACGGACCTCGCTGCGGCCATCGGGCTGGTCCAGCTCGACAAGCTGGAGCGCAATACGGCCCGCCGGCAGGCCATCGCCCTGCGCTACGACGCCGCCTTCGCGGACTTGCCGATCCGCCTGCCGGTCACCCCCGCCGGCCGGACCCACGTCTTCCACCAGTACACCCTGGAGGTCGGGTCCGAGCGTGACGCGATCCTGGCCGGGTTGCGTGAGGCAGGCGTCGGGGCCGACGTGTACTACCCGGTGCCGGTCCACCGGCAGGCCTACATCATGGAGCGTGGCCTGCACGCGGACCTGCCCGTGACCGACGCCGCAGCCGCCCGGACAATCGCCCTGCCGATGCACCCGGGCCTGACCGACGAAGAACAGGCGACGGTCATCGCAGCCGTGCGGGCCCAGGTTCAGGCCCATCCCGACGGCGACTCTGCCGCCGCGCCGACCAGGCCCGCGCTGGCCCAGGCCACCCGCCCGTGACCGCCACCTGGTCGCCCGCCGGCGAGCGCACCCTCCGGGTTGGGCTGGCCGGCCTCGGCTCGATGGGCCGCAACCACCTGCGCGTCCTGGGCACGCGCCCCGGCTGCGTGCTGGCGGCCGTGGCTGATCCCGTCCCGGACACGCTGGCTGCAGCCGTTGCCTCGAGCGGCGCGCAGGGCTTCAGCGAGCCCCTGGCGATGATCGCGGAGGCGGAGCTGGACGCGGTCATCATCGCTGCGCCGACGACGGCCCACATCTCGCTGGCCCTGGCCGCCATCGAACGCGGTGCGGCCGTGCTCGTCGAGAAGCCGCTCGCGGCCACGGTCGAGGATGCTCGCCAGATCGTGGCCGCGGCGGCGGCCCGCGGCGTGCCCATCCAGGTCGGCCACGTCGAGCGCTTCAACCCTGCCGTGCTCGAGTTGGGGCGACTGCTGGCGGCGGGCTGGCTGTCGAGCGTGTACGCGATCACCAGCCGGCGCGCCGGCCCGTTCCCGGCCCGAATCCGGGATGTGGGGGTGACCGTTGACCTGGCCACTCATGACGTCGACATCCTGAGCTGGGTCGCCGGCGAGCGGCCGGTCCGCGTCTACGCCGAGCTCGCCCAGCGGATCCACGCGACCCACGAGGACCTGCTCTTCGGGCTGCTCCATTTCCCGACCGGCGCCACCGGCATGCTCGACGTGAACTGGCTGACTCCGGCCAAGCGCCGCCAGTTGACCGTCGTCGGGGAAGAGGGCATGTTCGAGCTGGACTATCTCACCCAGCGGCTGACTTTCACGCGGACCGACGTCGCCCACCCCCGGCTCATCCGCGGCTTTGCCCCGACCTTCGCCGGAGACGTGGCCGAGATGCCGGTCTCGAACGCGGAGCCGCTGGCGGCCGAGCTCGACGCCTTCCTCGGCATCGTCCGGGCCGGCGGCCGGCCGGTGGTCGACGGGGAAGATGGGCTGTGGGCGGTCCGCATCGCCAGCGCGCTGCTCGAGTCCGCCGCAGCCGGCCACCCGATCGAGTTCGCCGACAGCCCGGCCGGGTCCACGGCGCGATGACCATCACCAGCCGCCCGTCGGTCGGCGCCGCCAGCCTGCTCGGCGGTTCCATCGAGCTGCCGCCCAACCAGTGTCGACACGGCGAGCCCAGCCGCGCCACGCCCTGGCTCGGTGCGCCGGGCACCGTCGGCACGGTCGCCGTCGTGGGCGCCGGCAAGATGGGCCTGCCGCTTGCCGCTCAGTTCGCCGGACATGGCTGGTCGGTGGTCGCAGTGGACGTCCAGGAATCCGTCGTGGCCGCGATCAACGCCGGTCGCTCGCACGTCGGCGAGGAGCCCGGCCTGGCCGAACTGGTCGCGAGCGCCCATGCCACCGGCCGCCTGCGGGCCACCACGGACGGCGCCGAGGCGGCCCGCGGCGCGGACGTCGTCGTGCTCATCGTGCCGGTCATGCTCAACGATGAGCAGCAGCCGGACTACCGCTACATGGACTCGGCGGTGGCCGCCATCGGGCCCGGCGTCCACGCCGGCTCGCTCGTCATCTTCGAGACGACGTTACCGGTCGGCGATACGCGCCAGCGCTTCGTGCCCCAGCTGGAGGCGGCCAGCGGCCTGCGTGCCGACCTCGACTTCCTGGTGGCTTTCTCCCCGGAGCGCCTGTACAGCGGGGCGGCGCTGCGCAACCTGGCCACCTACCCCAAGCTTGTCGGCGGCATCGGCCCGGCCTCCGGTGATCGAGCGGCCGCCTTCTACGCCTCCGTCCTCGATGCCGAGGTCGTGCGCATGAGCTCGGCCGAGGCTGCCGAGTTCAGCAAGCTCGCCGACACGACCTATCGCGACGTGAACATCGCCCTGGCCAATGAGTTCGCCCGCTACGCCGATCGCATCGGGGTGGATATCCAGGAGGTCATTGCGGCCGCGAACAGCCAGCCCTACAGCCACATCCATCAGCCCGGACTGGGCGTCGGCGGCCATTGCATCCCGGTCTACCCCCATTTCCTCCTGTCGCGTGCGCCGGAGATGGAGCTCGTCGAGCTCTCGCGCCGGGTGAACGATGGCCAGGTCGGCTTGGCCATCCGGGCGCTGCAGCGCGCGCTCGGCGGCCTCGAGGGTGTGCCCGTCCTCGTCCTGGGCCTGACCTACCGCGAAGGTGTCCACGAACTGGCCTACTCGCGGGCACTCCCGCTCATCGAACGACTGGGGTTCCACGGCGCGATCGTGTCCGCCTTCGATCCGCTCCTGTCGGAGGAGGAGGTCGTCCGCTGCTGCGCGACGCCGTACCACTGGGGCGCCCCGAGTCCCGCCCGAGCGATCGTCACGCAGACCGCCGACGCCGCCTTCCGCGAGCTCGATTTCGGGCTCTTCCCGGCACTCGAGGTGCTGTTCGACGGCCGCAACAGCCTGCGTGATGTGACCCTGCCGGAGCGGGTCGCCTACCACGCCATCGGAGTGCCGGCCGCGCTCCGGTGAAGATCGTCGCCGTCGTCGGGACGCGGCCGCAGCTGATCAAGGCGGCCGCCCTCCAGCCGCTCCTCCGGGCGCGCCACGAGGAAGTCTTCATCGACACCGGCCAGCACTGGGACGAGGCCATGGCCGGCGCCTTCTTCGCCGAGCTTGGCCTGGCTCGGCCGGACCACAGCCTGGGCATCGGTGGCGGCGGCCACGGCGAGCAGACCGGACGGATGCTGGTTGCCCTGGAGCCAATCCTGGCCGCCGAGCGGCCCGCTGCGGTGCTCGTCTTTGGCGACACGAACTCCACCCTCGCGGGGACGCTGGCGGCGGCCAAGCTGGGCATCCCGGTGGCCCATGTTGAGGCGGGCCTGCGCAGCTTCGATCGGCGCATGCCGGAGGAACTCAACCGGGTGGTGGCGGACCATCTCGCCACGTGGCGGTTCGCGCCGACTCCGACGGCCGTGTCCAACCTGGCTGCCGAGGGCATCGTCGAGGGCGTGTTCGAGGTCGGCGACGTCATGCTCGATCTGGCCGCGAGGATCTCCCCGGAGGTCCGTGATCCTGGTGTGCTGACGGCGATCGCGGCGCAGCTCGGGCTGGCCGGGCTGGCGAGTGCCGTCGGTCCGACGGGTGGTGCAGGCGGACCATCGGCCGACCTGGCCCCCGGCGGCTACCTGTTCGCCACGGTCCATCGCGCCGAGAACCGGACCCCCAACGCGCTGCGTGCCTGGGCGCGGCTGCTCGGCGCGGTCTCACGACCCGAGCGGCCGATCATCCTCGCCCTGCACCCGGGGACGCGTCGCGCGCTCGATGCGGCGGCGGTCCGGCTGCCCGACACGGTCCGGGTGGTACAGCCGCCGGGTTACCGCTCGACCCTGGCGCTGCAGCTCCATGCGGCCGCCGTGTTGACCGATTCCGGCGGCATCCAGCGCGAGGCCGCCTGGCTCGGTGTCCCATGCCTGGTCCTGCGCGATACCACAGAGTGGCTCGAAGCGGTGGCCGACTCGGGCGGCCGGATGGTCGTCATCGGGCTCGATCCGGCGCGGGCCGCGGCCGAACTGGCCCGGCTGGCACCGTCGGACCGTGGCGCGGACCTGGCCCGTGCACGCGCCGCCGACCTCCGGCTCGAGCCGGCCGGCGCCGCGGCGGCGATCGTCGCGGCGCTCGACGACGCCCCACCTGGCGCTGTCTCGGCCGGCGCCCGTACGCGAGAGGCCGTCCCGAGGCAACCGGGCAGGGACCCGCGATGAGCCGGGTCGTCATGTACGTGTTCAACGACTGCCGGACGGACGCGCGCGTCCTGCGCGAGGCGGCCAGCCTGACTGCGGCCGGTCACCACGTCACCATCATGGCTCGCCCGACCGACCCTTCCGCCACCGTCGGCGACAGCGAGACTCGCGACGGGTTCGAGATCGTCCGTGTCCCAGTTCCCCGGCGCTGGCGCTTCTGGTGGACCGTCGTGCGCTACCCGTGGCGGATGCGCCACTGGTGGGTTGGCCGGGTGAACCGAGCCGTGCGTCGGCCGCCGGCCGGACTGGTCGAGCTGGCCGGACTCGGCGCCGTCGCCCTGGTGGGCATCCCGTGGGCCATGATTCGGGCGCCGTTCCATCTGCGCGAGCGCCGTCGACCGACCCCAGTTGGGGGCACGACCCTCGACTGGCTCGTCCGCTGGCGCTGGGTGGTGTTGGGCTGGGCGCGCTGGGCGGCCGACGCGGCCCCGGCCGCCGATGTCCATCACGGCCACGACCTGAGCGGTCTCGAGGCGGCCGGTCGAGCCCGCCAACGGACCGGCGGCGGGCTGATCTACGACAGCCACGAGATCTTTCTCGAATCCGGCTCGAACGCCCAGCGGCCGGCCTGGCTCAAGGCGATCCTCGCCCGAAGCGAGCGCCGCTGGATCCGTCAGGCCGCGGCGCTGGTCACGGTCAACCAGGCGCTGGCCACGGATCTGGGTGCCCGCTACGGGCCGAGGCGGACGGTCGTCGTCCACAACACTCCGGCCCGCTGGACGCCGCCGACTCCGCGGCCGGACCTCATCCGGGCGGCGACCGGTATTCCCACCGACGCGCCGATCGCCCTCTACCACGGCGGCTTCTCCGCTCACCGCGGGCTCGAGCAGCTGGCCGCCGCGATCCTCCGCCCCGGCCTGGAGCGGATCCACGCCGTGTACCTGGGCTATGGCTCGCAGCGGGCGATGCTCGACCGGCTGGTCCTCGATCCACGCTACGACGGCCGGCTGCACGTGCTTGACGCGGTGCCTCCCGACGCACTGTTGCCCTGGGTCGCGTCGGCCGACGTCGGGGTCATGGCGATCCAGGCGTCCACCCGGAACCACTTCCTGTCGACGCCGAACAAGCTGTTCGAGGGGCTGGCAGCGGGCCTGCCGGTGGTCGTCAGCGATTTCCCGGACATGCGCCGGATCGTCCTGGAGGACCCAGACGGCCCGCTCGGTGCCGTCTGCCGGCCGGACGACGTCGACGATGTGGCTCGGGCGATACGTTCGATCGTCGAGCTGCCCGCCGTCGAGCGGGATGCTCTCCGCGCCCGCTGCCTGCGCGCCGCGCACGAGCGCTGGAACTGGGAGACGGAGATCGGTGGCCTGCTGGCGCTCTACGCGGACCTGGAGCCGTGACCGCGAGCGGGCCGCGGAGCGAACCGCGGCCATGAGCGTCCCGAGGATCGTGCCGCGGCCGCAGATCTTGCCGCGGAGCGAGCCACCCATCGTGCCGCAGCGCTGCCTCCTCGTGCTGCCCTCGACCGGCGAGTTCGACTCCCGGACGTATCGCATTGCCAGCACCCTGGCCGGGCGTGGCCACACGGTGACGGTCCTCGCCCGGCTCGGGCCCGGGCTGACCGCCGAAACGATCCACCCGGCCGGGTACCGGATCCTGCGGGTGCCCGTCTCGGCGATCGACGGGCTGCCGCGGTTGCTGCGGCCGATCGTCGCGTTGCGCAGGGCACCCCGGGCCGGGGACCCGGGCGCGTCGCCGGGCGCGTCGGCGCTGGTATCGATGGGGCTCGCCGGCCGGCTCCGACGAGCCGTCGCCGGGACCATCCGGCTCGTCGCGATCGGCCTCACCGTGCGCTCCCAGCGAAGCGCCACGGAGCGCGTGGCGCCGCCGGCGGACCTCATCCACGCGATGGCCTACATGGGCATCCCGGTCGGCCTCGCGCTGGGCCGGCGCAATCAGATCCCGGTCATCTACGACGCCCGCGACATCTACGTCGATGCGGCCAACGTGGCCCGGCTGCCCGGACCCGCCAGATGGCTGTTCGGTCGGATGGAGCGGTCCTGGGCGCGTCGCGCCGCCCGAGTCGTCACCGTCAACGAGCCGTACGCTGCGGTGATGGCCAGCCGGTTCGGCGTCGAGCCACCACTGGTCGTGCGCAACTGCAGCTA